>JANXLY010000396.1 GCA_025354885.1 Acidobacteriota bacterium
GGGGGTGTAGAAGCTCCCAAGGGTTAGGCTGTTCGCCTATTAAAGCGGTACGTGAACTGGGTTCAGAACGTCGCGAGACAGTTCGGTCCCTATCTGTGGTGGGCGTAGGAAATTTGAGGGGGCTTGTCCCTAGTACGAGAGGACCGGGATGAACAAACCTCTTGTGATACAGTTATCTCGCCAGAGGTACAGCTGTGTAGCGAAGTTTGGTCAGGATAAGCGCTGAATGCATATAAGCGCGAAACCTTCCCCAAGATGAGATTTCCCTGAAGGGCCCAAGAAGACGACTTGGTTGATAGGACGGATGTGGAAGCGTAGTAATACGTTGAGCTAACCGTTACTAATAGCCCGTTCGGCTTGGCCATAAATTTTACAACAAATACAGCATTTGGTTGTACTTCAGTACGCTCTACAAATTATTAATTAGTGGCTGTCCATCAACATTCAATACAAAGATTTTAATTGCCAAAGCCATCACAAGTTTTGGGTGACCATAGCGTGAGGGTCCCACCCGTTCCCATACCGAACACGGAAGTTAAGCCTCACTGCCCCGATGGTACTGCACGGGTGACTGTGTGGGAGAGTAGGACGTTGCCCAATTAAAATTCGAAACCCCATCAGCTCAGCTCGTGGGGTTTTTCGCTTTTCAGTCCTTTTGAGCAGTCGATCCTCCAACTTTACAACACGCTTTCCTCTAACCTGAATTCATATGCGCCGTTTGCTTGCCTGCACATTCATCGCCTGGCCCATCTTGGCGATCGAGGTGGAAATTCGATTCCCTCTTCTGGAAAAACAACTCTCTCAGCAGCTTTTCACGAACGACGGGAAGCGCTACGTTAGAGGAAACTCCCAAAACAAATGCAATTTCGCCTATTTGGCTGAACCGAATTTTGGCAGTCGTGAAGGTAAGCTCCTCATCACGGCCAAATTTACGGGACGGAGTTCGATGTCATTTTTTGGCAAATGTTTGGGCTTTGGAGATTCTTTTGCCTTTGAAGTGTTGTCGGACTTGACGACCAAAGACGGCACACTGCTAATGCTGTCGCCCAAGATTAAAGGACTATCCAATGACACCTTTTATTCTCGCCAGGTGCTACGAGCTCTTCAGGGAAGCATTGGAGAGGCGATCCGATATCCGATACGTGAAGAGTTAAGAAAGCTATTGGCAGCCGGGACTTCAGGGAGTCCTTACAAGATTACGATTTCCAGACTCGAGATCCGCGGAATTCAGATTCTGCCTGAATCACTCCTTGTCGATGTCGACACCCGATTCCTCGTAGAATCCCCTTAGGAGAGCTGAGTGGGCACTACTAAAAGTTTTCAATGGGCAGGAGCGAAATGAGTCCAAACGGCTTCACTTTAGTACTTTTGATCTATTCCTAGCGAGCGACTAAGGCTTTACACTAGATTCATTAGACTCATTCCTCCAGAAGAGTCTTTCTGGGTTCCCAAAGAACCCAGAAACAGGCCGCTCCCTCCAGGGCGGCCTGTTTTAATTTACGCTGCACCGGAAGGGGATGGAACTATTTGGAGCCTTTGAAGAGTTGGAGCAAAAGGATCATCGGTGACTGAGCAATAATTCCGTGCTTCAGATTCTGAGTCATGTGGACCAAAGCGCCGGCGCTCAAATGGTGGACCTCTTCGCCAAGTTGAACTGTGGCCTTCCCCTGCAATATTTGCAAGGTCGCCGGCATTGGGGCCGAGTGTGCGCTGAGTTCGTGCCCTTGCGAAAAACCAAATACGATAATTTTGACTGCGTCATCATTATGGATGGTCCGGCTGAGGATGCCCTGTTCCGGGATTGCTATCTGCGAAAAAATGTCTTCACTCAAAAAATACATTGTGATCCTGACCGGCGCTGATTCGACTTTGCGCCTGATTCAAGTATGGTTACAGCTTGATTCTTGTGGCAGTGACATAAGTCTCGATTGGTAGGCTAGAGAGATGAAGGCAGAAGCCATAGCGCAGGCCTTGCAGAAAACTGCTCTATTTCATTCCCTGAGCGACGAGCAGGCGATGGAACTGGGGAAGCGCGCCCGACTCCTGCATTTGGAAAGGGGCCAAATGCTTTTTGTCGCAGGGGATGCGGCAGTTGGAATGTATGTGATCGTTACCGGGAGTCTACGGGCAACCAGGGAGTCGATCGAAGGCCGCGAGCAGGTGATTCACGTCGACCGGGCGGGTGCGTCGATTGCCGAAGTTCCGATGTTTGATGAAGAGAGCTACCCTTCCTCGGTGACCGCCGATGAAGATTCAACCGTTCTATTTATTGGCCGGGCGGATGTCCGCGCAGCCTGCAGGGTACATCCTGAGGTTGCAATGGCTGCGCTCAAACTTATGGCCAAACGACTGCGGGGCTGTGCCGCGCTTGTGGAGAGCCTGAGCCTTCAGGATGTGGACCGTCGGCTCGCGTTATTCATTCAAACTCTTTCAAAGGACGCTGGAAAAGTCGAAGCTAATCACGTAGCTTTCGAACTAAGCCTGACCCACCAACAAATTGCGGCCCGAATTGGATCGGTACGCGAAGTCGTTTCCCGCGCAATGGGACGACTACAAAAGAACGGTTGGATCGAGGTAAGTGGAACAAGAATCGTCATCCAGGATCCCACTTCCTTTAATGATTACATTCGCGGAAAAATCAAAAGGCCAACGTCGGACGTCTAGGATAGGCTGATTAGCTTTGCTGGCGGCGGCGGTGGTTTGCGGCCGGTACGTGCATTTTCGAAGCGATCATAGTCGTCTGGTTCTTCGACAGCAGAGCGCACAAAATCTTTTTCAATCAAGATTGTGGGCGATGCACCACTGGAAGAGAGACTAATCTGTGGCCCCAAACACCATTCCAACCCCTCCCCATATGGAACGAGAATCCGAATCGAGTCTCCGACGAAGTCGGCCCGCTCAGAGGCAAGATCGGTGACCAGTTCCAACGAATACTCCAGAATGCGATCACCAAAGTGAATCGAGGAGACCAAACGACCGGTTTTCGCCAACTTCTCTACCTCGCTGTGCCGGAGGCGAAGTCGGATCGAGTCATCTTGTATTCTCAACTTCATAAAAAGTACTCCTGATCCTAGGTCTCGCTCTGATATCAGATATCACACTAAACAATTTCGGTTCCAGGCAAAGTGACTTTAGTCACGGCCTCCGCGCGGGATGAAACATATTATGGAGGCATGCGAGCCGCAACGATATTCAGATTAGCAATCGTCGGGTGGTCCGCGATGCCGTTGATTCTGGCAGCGGAGCCCCCGCAGCCTTGGGAATGGGGCAAAACTGTGTTTTCGGGATCTGTTAGAACCCGATCAGAATTGTGGAACTGGTTCGATACAACAGACGCAGGACTGTACGGATTTCAAGGCACATTGTTGAGGCTCGGACTGGCCCGCTCCAGCCCTCGAATGGATTGGAGCGTGGACTTCGCGGCACCGATTCTTCTCGGACTGCCCAAAGACGCCGTTGCTCCTGCGCCAAAGGGCGCACTCGGATTTGGTGGCAACTATTTTTCAGCCAACGACAAGCATCAGAACATAGCAGGGTTCTTCCCCAAACAGGCATTTCTTCGATTCAAAGCGCTCGGCGCAAGTAAGGCAAGCGTAAGGCTCGGACGATTCGAATTCAACGATGGCCAGGAATCGACCTCGCCCGATCCGAGTGTTGCAGCAATCAAGGCCTCGCGAATCGAACAGCGATTGATCGGTAACTTTGGCTTTACCCACGTGGGACGTTCGCTTGATGGAGCCCACTTTCGTACAGGGAAGAAAACAACTTTCACCGCACTTGCGGCCATACCAACCCGAGGGGTGTTCCAAGTGGATGGATGGGGCAACATGCCTATTCTGCTCACTTATTTTGCTTTGAGTTCCAGCACCAAATCTGCCAGCTCGAAGAGTTCTGACTGGAGGGTCTTCGGCTCCTATTACCAGGACAATCGCACGGTACTCAAGACGGACAATCGGCCGCAGGCGATTCGGGCCGCAGAGCTGGAGCACCTGGAAATTGCAACCTTTGGCGGGCATTTCATCTTCGCCCGACCCACAACTGCCGGCACAATCGATCTTGTCGCGTGGGGAGCTGGACAGTTGGGGAATTGGGGCAATCTGTCGCACCGTGCCTACTCATTTGATCTGAAGCGGGATTGCAGCCGCGATGGGCACCGAAGTTGAAACCCTGGTTCCGAGGTGGGTCCGCGCTTGCATCAGGCGATGGCAACAACAGCGATGGCACGCATGGAACTTTTTTCCAAATCCTGCCCACGCCACGGCCTTTTGCAAGGACCCCATTTTACGATCTAAGCAATAGCAAGGATCTCTTTGGAATTTTCATACTTCGTCCGTCAAATAAAGTAGTGCTGCGTTCGGAAGTGCATGGCCTCTGGCTTGCACAGAAGCAGGATCTCTGGTACCAGGGCGGCGGCGCCTACCAGCCCTGGAGCTTCGGCTATGTGGGCCGGCCCTCATCCGGAAAAACAAGCCTTGGAAAGTTGATTGATGGCAGTGTCGACTGGAACCTTCATCCCAAGCTCACGGCTTCGTTCTACGGAGGCTACATGACAGGAGGCGATGTTCAGCGCGGGATCTACGAGGGCGGAGGGAGCGGGTCCTTAGGATATATTGAAATCGCCTATCGGTTTTGAGAGGGTTTACGAAATGCCAGTGAAAAGTTATTTAGCGTGCACGCAGCCAGGCAAGGGGGAACAGTTTGCAATGGAAGTAAGTGCCCTTCCCGGCTGCACAATTTGGCCTGCGGAGAATCGAGATGCATTCGTGATCGTTACAGATACAGTTTCAGAAGAGGCCGAAGAGATACTTCGCCGAGCTCTTGAATCGCTTGAGCCAACGGCAGCGCTAACCCTGGTTGCGGCCTATGCAGCTCCGGACGACCTGGTAGCAATTGGAAAGGGCTCGAAGCATGAAGCGGCGTGAAATGTTGAAGTCCCTTGCGGCGGCCTCGGCCTTTACCGCTGCTGAGGCCATGATGCCTGGCGTAATTTTTGCGGCTGCTCCTGCCGGAAAGGCTCAAGACACACTCGAGTGGAAGAAAGCGCCCTGTCGCTTCTGTGGGACCGGCTGCGGTTTGCTCATTGGTGTTGAAGCGGGCAAGGCGGTTGCCGTCAAGGGAGATCCCAATTCCCCTGTGAACAAGGGGCTTTGCTGCGTCAAGGGGTATCACTCAGTTATGGCCCTTTATGGGGCGGACCGCTTGAAGACTGCTTACATCCGCAAGGATGGAAAGCTCAGTGCCGTCCCGATTCAGCAGGCGCTCGATCTGGTCGCGTCGCAACTGAAATCGACGATTGCGGCCACGGGCAAAGACTCCGTCGCGATCTACGGGTCTGGACAATGGACGATTCCGGATGGATATGTAGCATCCAAGTTTTTCAAAGGCTGCATTGGTACCAACAACGTCGAAGGCAATGCGCGTCTTTGCATGGCAAGCGCAGTTACCGGCATGATGACTTCGTTTGGTCTTGATGAACCAATGGGTTGCTATGAGGATATCGACCATGCGGATGTCTTTGTGCTGTGGGGCAACAACATGGCCGAGATGCATCCAGTGCTTTTCTCGCGGATGCTGGAGCGGCGTCTTGCCCGGCCGGAAATTCGAATCATCGACCTGACTACGCGATGGACCAGAACGAGCATGGCTGCAGACAAGGTGATGCTCTTCAAGCCGCAAACTGATCTCGCGATCCTCAATGCCATCTGCTATGAAATTGTGCGCAACGGCTGGGTGAATCAAGCTTTTCTCGACAAGCACGTCACCTTTAAGGCGGGCAAGACCAACATTGGCTATGGCCTCGAAGACAAGGGCAACTTTGTGGATGAAGCAAAGCCGCTGACCTTTGATCAATACAAGAAGCTGCTCGAAGACTACACGCCCGAGAAAGTGGAAGCGCTCAGCGGCGTACCTGCCAAAGAGATCCGCTATCTCGCCTCCTTGTACGGGGACCCGAGCAAAAAGATACTCAGCTACTGGTGCATGGGTTTCAATCAGCATTCGCGCGGCACTTGGGTGAACAACCTGATTTATGACGTTCACCTGCTGGTCGGCAAGATTGCGAGCCCCGGCAACAGCCCCTTCTCCCTTACCGGTCAGCCCAGCGCCTGCGGGACGGTGCGCGAGGTCGGTACGCTCACGAACCGCTTGCCGCACGGGGAAGTAACGAATCCAAAGGATCGTGAACTGGCCGCCAAGATCTGGAAGGTTCCGCTCGAGAGGATCTCGCCGAAGCCGACCTATCACACGGTAGAGATGTTTCGAGCACTCGATCGTGGGGACATCCGCTTCCTGTGGATACAGGTTACGAACCCGATGGTTTCGATGCCGAAGCTGAAGCGCTATCGTGACGCAGCAAAGAAGGAGGGGCGATTCATCGTGGTGAGCGAGGTATATCCTACGCCCACTTCCGATATTGCAGACGTGATCCTGCCCTCGGCGATGTGGATTGAGCGTGAAGGAATGTTCGGGAATTCCGAGCGACGCACGCAGCATTGGGACCAGATGGTATCGCCGCCTGGTGAAGCGATGAGCGATACCTGGCAACTGATCGAAGTTGCGCGTCGTCTTGGATTCACAAAAGAGTTTCCGTATAAAGAAGCGACGCATATCAAGGACATCTATGAGGAGTACCGGCAGTTTCACCATGGTCCTGCGCATGAGATGGCATCTTATGAGGAACTGCGCAAGCGCCCCGGAGTAATCTGGCCCTTTGTAAACGGCAAGGAGACCAAGTGGCGTTATAACGCCAAATACGACTCGGCCGCGAAAGGAGACGGCCATGATTTCTACGGAAAACCGGATCACAATGCCTGGCTCTGGTTCCGACCCTATGAGCCGCCGGCAGAAGTTCCAGATAAGGATTATCCATTCTGGCTCAATACTGGCCGAGTGGTAGAACATTGGCACACCGGAACCATGACGCGGCGCATCCCGGTGTTGCATCAGGCAGTCCCAAGGGCCTATGTGGAGTTGCATCCAAACGATGCCAAACGCCTCGGCTTGCGACAGGGTGATGCGGTGCGTCTGTCGAGCCGACGTGGCAGTCTTGTGATTCCGGCCAGCATTGATGGGCGTGGCCGACCAGCAGAGGGCCAAGTTTTTGTACCCTTCTTTGACGAATCGTATCTGATCAACGAATTGACTCTCGACTCATTTTGCCCGATCTCGGGTGAACCGGATTACAAGAAGTGCGCCGTAAAGGTCGAGAAAGCCTGAAGCTGAAATGGAACCGGACAAAAGCCGTCGAATCCAGATCGTGCTCGCGACGTTGCTCATGGGCGCGACCATTTACGTGCTTGGCAATAATCTCTTTGCGGAACGGAAAACTGCGGTGATCCTGCCTTCTCGCGAGTTGGAGACTCCCGTGTTGCTGAAAGAGGCTGGGATGTTCGAGGAAAGCCCCTGGCAGGAGAATACGGCAGTGAATCAAACGCTGCCTCCTTCGAGACGAGACCTTGCCCAATTCTATTCGCGAAGAGCTTATCCCGGAGCACCGCCAATCATTCCGCATGCCTTGCTCGACAAACGGAGCATGGGTGGCAAGGGCTGCCTGGGTTGTCACCACAAGGGTGGGTATGTTCCTGCATTCAATGCTTATGCGCCGATGACACCTCACCCGGGCTGGTCCAATTGCCTCTCGTGTCACGTCTCGGTAACTGACAAAGCTTTTTTTCGAGGCAACAGTTTTGTGCCAATGAGCCATCCAAAAATCCATCAGGCGTGGCTGCCTGGCGCACCGCCACCGGTGCCGCATTCTCTCGAGTACCGGTCGAACTGTCAGGCCTGTCACGCTGGGCCTGGTGCGATCAAAGAGATTCGCACGACGCATCCCGAGCGTCAGAATTGTCGGCAGTGCCATGTATCGCGGGACGTGTCGCAGACTTTCTCACGGAGTGCTGAAGGTGGTGGAAAGTGAAGTGTTGGCCGGTCATCTTTGCAGTGTGCACGCTGTCGTCGTCTTGCGGCCAAAGTCCTCATCGTCCAGCCACGCAAGGGCAACCGGTCTTGAAGTTGGTAAGGCAAGCTCAAGGGCCAAACGCGAACGCGGGGTTAATTTCTGAGGACAAACTCTACGGTGTGGAAACGGTCCCATCCCGACGCGGAAAAGATTTCTCGGTGGCGGCCCGTACCCAGCACATCGAACAGTTTCCCTGTTCGCGTTGCCATGATCGACCTGTTGCACAAATGAAACTGGCCAGCCAGGCAAAAGTGGGCAGCGCTGCTGCACACTGGAATATTCGACTTGTTCATGCCCCAGAGGGAGTGATGTCGTGTGAATCCTGTCATTCTGGATCTTCGCCCGACGCGTTGCAAAGCCTTCGTGGCGAGTCGATCGACTTCAATCACAGCTACGAGCTTTGTGCACAATGCCATTCTAAGCAGGTTGCCGATTGGACAGGTGGAGCGCACGGCAAGCGTCTTGGCGGCTGGGCACCGCCACGCGTTGTAGCCAACTGCGCAGCCTGTCACAACCCGCATGATCCAAAGCTCAAGTCACGCTGGCCAGCAATTGCGGCTAAGACCAAAGGACTTTCAAACCATGAATGAGAACTCTTCGCATCCCTCGGGTCTCGTTCAGATCCTCACCAAGCCCGTCGACCGGCGAACTGCGATACAAACCATCGGTGCCGGCCTGGCCCTTGGACTTGGATTCCTGGAGGCTTCGTGCTCGCCGATTGCTTCTGCGGCTGAAAGGGAGAAAGCGGAACTGAATTGGCAGGAATATTTTCAGGGCAATTTCAAGGTAATGACCGACGAGGAGAAGAAGAAAACAGTCGAACGACTGGAAAGAATGCATCAGCTTCAGACCGGTGAGTCGATTCAGGTTTCAGCAACCGAGGCGCGCAAGGATGTTCTTTTCGGCTATGCATTCAACATCTCCAAGTGTCGTGGCTATATGGATTGTGTTCGCGCCTGCCAGAAGGAAAACAATCAAGACCGGCAGTCGGGGATGGCGTACATTCGCATTCACGAACACCAAAACGGCGAGATGAACTTCGATCACGCCCAGGACGATTTCTTTCACGAAGTTCCGGCAGCTGGACATTTCTATATGGGTACGCAATGCTTCCATTGCCAGAACCCGCCCTGCGTGGATGTCTGTCCAGTGAAGGCGACATGGATGGAACCGGACGGCATCGTTGTTGTGGATTACAACTGGTGCATCGGGTGCCGCTATTGCATGGCCGCCTGCCCCTACGATGCCCGCCGCTTTAATTGGGCCGACCCAGTTGTTCCCGCCGAAGAAGTCAACAATAAGCAACACTACCTTGGCAATCGTCTCCGCAAAAAAGGCGTTGTGGAGAAGTGTACTTTCTGTTTGCAGCGATCCCGCGAAGGAAGCCAGCCGGCGTGTGTCGAAGCCTGCCCGACAGGAGCCCGCATTTTCGGGAACCTGCTTGATCCAGCCAGTGAGATCCGCTGGGTGCTTGCGAACAAGAAAGTTTTCCGACTCAAAGAAGATCTCGGCACGGAACCGAAGTTCTGGTATTTCATGGACTGACCCATGGCAACAACTACTCCCATTGAATCGCTTACCCCGCGCCGACGACCCGCCTGGCAACAATTTGGAATTGACTGCCTGGAAGAAGTAATCCACGGAAGCCTTGCTTACCACGTCTGGATGTCGGCGCTCACCTTTGTGATGCTGCTAGGCACCTGGGCGTATTCGGTGCAGATGCGGGAGGGCCTCATCGTTACAGGAATGCACGACCACGTGAGTTGGGGTTTCTATATTTCGAACTTCACTTTTCTGGTTGGTGTCGCGGCGGCAGCGGTGGTTCTTGTGATGCCTACCTACGTTTTGAAGGATTACGATTTTGCACGTGCCGTGCTTGTTGGCGAGGCGATGGCTGTGGCGGCGCTGATCATGGCGATCTGGTTTGTGGTTGTGGATGTCGGCGGCCCGGCAAGGTTGTGGCACATGATGCCGGTGATCGGCCTTTTCAACTGGCCCTCCTCGCTGTTGTGTTGGGATATTGTTGTCCTCAATGTGTACCTTGGGCTGAACATCTCGATCCCTCTATACTTGCTGTACTCTCGCTACTGCGGGCGCAAACCGAACAAGAATATTTACCTCCCGCTGGTCCTGCTTTCCATTCTCTGGGCGGTCAGTTTGCATCTCGTAACAGCCTTTCTCTATTCCGGCTTGCCGGCGAGGCCTTTCTGGCACACCGCTCTGATGGGACCACGTTTTTTGGCTACAGCATTTACAGCTGGGCCTGCGCTCATGATCCTGGTGCTTTCTCTGATTCGGCGCAACACCAAGCTTGACATTCCAGACGCGACAATCGAAAAGCTTTCCTTAGTGGTAACTGTGGCGGCGCAGATCTGCATGGTGATGCTGGCGTCGGAACTCTTCACCGAGTTTTACCGCAGCACCCATCACGGTGCCTCGGCTCGCTATCTTTACTTCGGCCTCGACGGTCATCATGCTCTGGTGCCCTGGATCTGGAGCGCAATTGGAATGAATGCTGTGGCGACTGCGATCCTGACCGTCCATCGTTGGCGGAAGCAAGCCCTACTGCTGGACTTCGGATGCCTATTACTGTTTTTCGGAATTTTGATCGAGAAGGGCGTTGGCACCATCATCCCCGGATTCATTCCGGAGCCCTGGGGCAAGATAGACGAGTATGCTCCCTCCTGGGTGGAATTGCTCGTAGCGCTTGGCATTTGGGCCATTGGGTGTTTTGTATTTACGGTGCTGGCAAAGGCCGCGATCCCGATCGAGTTGGGACTGCGGCGCTTTGACATGAGCAAACCGGAGCCGGTCGAAGAATCATAGCCGGTATTCTTCCAGAAGCGATTCGAGGTGCAGTCGTTCGGGATTCTTGCGAACCAGGAGCTCGAAGAGAAACCATCCGCTGCCGGAGAGAAGAATTAGGCCTGCAAGGATTGCCGCTGAAGCGGCTTCATGGGGGCGCATTTTGCCGGAAGCTTGCAATTGCGAGATTGCAAGTGCTGTGAGCGGGATGAACGTGGCGAAGAGAAGCAACAGGGTTTGCAGTTCCCTGCAACGGGTCTGGGCACGGCGGTGGAGCGACTCGAGCGTTGCCTGAATTGAGTCGATGGGTTCGGCCTTGATCCGACTGAGCATGTTCCGGGTCATGGCTATAACTGCGACCCAAAGAGTGAGCAGCATGAGATGGGCGTAGCGGGCCTCGGGGCCGATACCGTGGACGAGAAGTTGCCAGACAGAGAAAATCGATGTGGCACTCACCATGAATACGATGTAGATCAACATGCCTTTGGCGCGGCGGCGCTCGCTTTGAATGGCCTTAAAAGCAGAGTCGATGAACAAGCGCTTTCTTTCTGGTGTCGGGCGGTTTTCTGGTGAGGTCCAGAGACTCTTCAGTTCATCTAGGTTCATTCTTGTTCTCTTTCATTTGCTCCATCAATTTTGTGCGGGCGCGGAGCAGTCGGACGCCGACAAGGTTTTCGTTGATGCCGTGGATTTCGGCCATCTCGCGGTAGCTGACTTCATCGAGTGAGAGAAGGAGCAGTGAGCGGTCGAGTAGAGGCAGCGCACGGATCATTGCATAGAGCTGCTCCACTTGTTCCTGCCGACTATTGGGCGAGTGAGCTTCGCTGAAGTTGGTTTGGGCCTGCTCGACACTGCGCTGGTCGTTGATGCGCTTGCGTCTCCAGGACATGGCGGTGTTATGGGAAACGCGGTAGAGGAAAGTTGTCGGTTGAGCATCTCCACGAAAAGAAGTGGCGGCTCTCCAGACTGCCAAGAGAATCTCCTGCATCAGGTCGGCGCGGTCTTCGCCTGAGGCGAATGCGTATACGGCGTGGTGGAAAATGGCCATGTGGTTTGTCGTCCAAGATTTGAAGATTGCGTCTTGTTGTTCTTTGTTCAATGTCGATTCGCTGTCTATACCGTTAGTAGCCGCTCGCACCTCATTCTTACAAAGAGAAGCGAAATTTCCGCGAGCGGACTGTCGAGTCTGTTAGAGTACCCGAGAGAACAAGATGAAGAGGAAATCTGAGTGATGAGCCTGCGCTATTGGCTGCCTGCAGTTGCAATGATGCTGGGCTGGGGCCTGCGCGGCTTTATCGGCGGTGGACCTTTTGGCGCAATGATTCCCGGGGCAATGGTGGTGCTCTCGATTTGCTATGTGAACTCCTACCGAAAGGATGTCGCCTTGCTCGCAGCTTTTGGCGCGATCGGTGTTGGATTTGGCGGCGAGATGACTTATGGGCAGACGGTTGGCTTTAGTGTTCATCGGGAGACGATGTGGTGGGGATTGCTCGGACTTTCTCTGAAGGGCGCTATCTGGGGTTTGCTTGGTGGCGCTGTGATTGGCATGGGATTTAGTCCTCGCCTCCGGCTCGTGGCCGGAGGATCGGTCGCGATGATTGTTGCGACCTGGTGTGGCTGGAAGTGGATTAACGAACCCAAGCTAATTTATTTCTCCAATCTTCTGGACAAACCTCGAGAGGAGATCTGGGCGGGTTTCCTGCTTGCTGCCATTGCGTTGTTGTTGTGGCTCCGATCACAGCAGAGCTTGCAGCCCGCTCTTCGTTTTGCGCTGGCTGGGTTTGTCGGAGGCGCGATTGGATTTGGAGGGGGTGGTGCCATCCAGGCTTTGGGCCGCATCTATACTCCAGAGTTGAAATTGCATTGGTGGAAGTACATGGAGTTCTTTTTTGGCTTTTGCTTTGGCTGGGGGATGGCTTGGGCTATGGCGCATACGAAGTTGCCTGTAGAAGAAGAGAAGGAATTGGGACTTTCTTCACCATTGCTCGAAGTGATTTTTTCTTCGCTTGTTGCTTGCGCATTGTTTGGTGTCGCCTGGCAGCTGCCGGTGCGTTTTGGTTACATGGTTGGTGGCTGTGGAGTGCTGATTCTTGTGACTCATTTCCGTTGGCTTGCACCGCATGTTGCATACTCGATAACATTCGCAGGTGTCGCGCTGGACTCGGCTCGCTACTTTAGTCGTGAGCACAAGCTTGGCCAGTCTGAGCCTGCTTATGCAGTGGCTATTGTGATGTCGCTGGCCTTTGCCTGGCAGGTTTGCCACCAACGGAATGACACGAGGCGGGCTCTTGAATTCCTGATGTGGTCTTGTGTGATTGATGCGACCTTCAAGTTCATGATGCCTGGATGGATGAATGCTATCGATCATGTCGCCATTGGATTCATCCTGATGGCTGCGCTGGTCAGTTATGGTTTACGACGTTGCTACAAAATAGAAATGGAGCTCGCATGAAGACTTCAGATGTGACCGGGACTGACCTCCACGGTGTGTTTGCCGTTCCGCCACTTTGTCGGCGCGAGGATAGCGGCCTTGATTGGGGAGAAAACGAGAAGGTGGTTGCGCATCTCAAGGCTGGTGGAGTCCACCGGCTGATGTATGGCGGGAATGCATTTTTGTACCATCTACCTCTGGCTGAGTATGAGGAATTGCTTGAATGGCTCGGTGGACTGGATGATGAGCTTTGGTGCATTCCGAGTGTGGGGCCTTCGTTTGGGCGAATGATGGATCAGGTACCGCTACTCAAGAAGCATCGCTTTCCTTGTGTGATGGCCCTGCCTTGCGCGGACCCTCGTGATGCCGCAGGACTCGAGCTTGGGCTCAGACGATTTGCGGCCTCTGCGGAGACGCCGTTGATTGTTTATCTAAAAGAGGAACAGAACTTTGGCAGCGATCTGATGGCTGGGCTCGATGCGGTTGCGCGTCTGGTTCAGGATGGAATCTGCGTGGGCATCAAGTATGCAGTGGTGCGCGCGCATGCTTCGCAGGACGCTTATCTTGACGCGTTGTTGGCGCGGGTCGACCGGAAGTTTGTGATCAGTGGGATGGGAGAGCGTCCGGCGATTGTGCATCTGGAACAGTTCAGACTGCAGGGTTTTACGTCGGGTTCGGTTTGCCTGGCACCGGCGAAGACGCAGGAGATTTTTGAGTGTTGCGAGCGGGGTGATTTTGCGGGGGCAGCAGTGATCCGCGATTTGTTCTTGCCGGTAGAAGACCTGCGCGATGCGTGGGGCCCGGCCCGGGTGTTGCATGCGGCGACAGGTTTGGCGGGAATTGCAAAGACTGGGCCGATTCTGCCATTTGTGAGTGGGCTGGGGGCAGATCAGTTGGCAAAACTGGAGCCAGTAGCGAAGGCGCTTGCAGGCAGCTAGAGCTTTGTATTGACGCCAGGGCGAATGATTTCGAAGCGGTTGCGGGTGTCGCAGTAGGAGTTACCGCCCATGCGGCCGACGGCGTTCAGCATGGCAGGGTCGACCCGGAAATTCTCGACCAGGCCTTCTGCGAAGTGGAAACAAAGTACATCGCCCAAAACCAGAATGCCGCTGGTTGGCTGATCGCCGAGCTGGATGATCTGCCGAACTTTGCATTCCATCTTCGCCAGTGCCTCTTTGACCATCGGGGCTTGGATCAAGGTGGCGGGCTCTGGGGTGACGCCGGCTAGAGCGAACTCATCGACTTCCGGCGGGACATCGGCGGCCGACTGGTTCATCGCGTCGGCGAGGTGTTCGCTGACGATGTTGACTACGAAGACTCCGCTTTTTTCGAGGTTGCGGAAGGTGTCTTTCTTGTTGTCGCCTGCAGGCTTGCGCGAAGGGGCGAAGCAGATGACTGGCGGGTCGCCAGAGATTGCGTTGAAGAAGCTGTAGGGAGCGAGATTGTTGTGGCCGTCATCACTGACTGTTGAGACCCAAGCGATAGGTCTCGGAACGACCATGCCGATCATGAGTTTGTAGATGTCGCGGGGACTGGCTTCTGAGGGTTTGATGATCATTTTCTTTTTGCTCCGGCTTGCCAACTGGCCCAGTAGTCGGCCCATTCGACCGCTTCGCCCGCTGGCAGCACATGGATTGGATTGAGGCCGTCAAGCATGACGGCGTATTCGTCGGTACGCGTCTTGTTGGCTTGATTCGCGAGGGCCTTGGGGTGAGGGCCGTGGTGAATGCCTCTGGGGTGCAGAGTCGCCATGCCTGGTTTGATGTTGTCTTTTGAAAAGAAATCGCCGTCGTGATAAAAGAGGAACTCGTCGTAGTCGGTATTGCGATGGAAGAAAGGGACGCGCAGGGCTTCGGGGTCTTCTTCGAGGGGGCGGGGCAGAAAGCTGCAGACTACAGCGCCTTGTGTGACGAAGGTGGTGTGGGCACTAGGAGGGAGATGGGCGCGGTGGCTCATGATCGGACGAATATCGCGGAGGTTTAGTTTCCAGGCGAAGAGGTCGCCCTTCCACCCGATTCCATCGATGGGATTGAAGGGGTAGAAGACCTTTGAATATTCGCCATCGGAGAGAATGCGGAGTTCCCATTCGGGGCCGACGAGAGTGCCGGGGGCTGGGTCGGGAATTGTGATGATACCGGGATCGTAAAGGGCGTGCTGGCCGAGGAGGCCCTTTTCGGGTTGATCGAATTCGGACTTAGATTCGATCAGGAGGAAGAAGTTGTCTGCACTGTTCGGTGCGATGCGGTAGGTTGTGGCACGGGGCAGAATGATGTAATCGCCGGGCTCAAAGCTGAGGGGGCCGAAATCGGTTTCGATGGAGCCTGTACCACGGTGGACGAAGAGCAGTTCGTCGTAGTCCGCGTTACGGTAATAAAAGGGCATGGGTAGGCTACGGCGCGAAACGGAGATGCGTATCTGGGCGTTGCCGAGAATCGCGGCAGGAGCACCTTGGGCATCCGTCTGATCTGTAGGCGAAAGAAGATTCAGATCGAAGAGATGTGGACGAAGTTTGCCCTCAAAACGAGTCCAGCCTGTTGGAGGGTTGGCGTGGTAGATGTGAGCGGATTTGCCGAAGAAGCCTTTGCGGCCATGCTCTTCTTCGTATGTGCCGGCGGGTAGGCCGACATGGGCCTGATGAGCGACCTGCCCTTTTTTGACGGGGTACATTCTTTCAGGCTAACGCTAGATTGGAAGGAGTGAACTATTTAGGTCATTTGCTGGTATTGCCGGACGAGGGATTGACGACGTTGGGAAACCTGTTGGGCGACTTCTTCAAGGGACGTGTGGCGGGCATTGAGCCGCTCGAACTGCGGACAGGTGTGGCGCTGCATCGCGAGATTGATCGCTTTACGGATCGTCATCCGGTAGTGCTGCGGAGTGTGGGGCGATTGAGCCCCGAGCGTCGCAGGGTGGCAGCTGCGCTGGTGGATGTTTTCTATGATCACTTTCTAGCGCAAGGGTTGGATGTGGAACAACTGCGCGGTGGCTTGATGGAGCATGTGGACGGCTTGCCGGAGGAGTTACGGGCACTACCCGGAAGGATGATCACTGGCAAGTGGCTGGGCAGTTATTCGAGCGTTGAAGGGATTGGTTACGTGCTCGGAAGGATGGAGCAGCGACGAAAGCGGATTGTGGGGCTAGTCGGTGCGGAAGCAGAACTCCGTCAACACTATGAGGCATTGAGGCAAGATGTTGCGGAGTTTTTCCCGGATGTGGAGCGCTTCACTAGAGAGGCACTCGGGCGGCTGCGTGAGGAGCATGATCGGAGCTAGTAAAGGAGGTCCTCTATTTTATGGGAGGCAGCCGATTGCTCCACGGTGAGCCTTCGACAAAAGCTTAAACCTGAGGGCTGGATGACTCGAACCCTTCCGCCCAAAAGCATGGGACTTCAATGCCAGGATTTGGCCGAATTGAGGTACCCAAAGGAATTTCATTCGCGGGGCGGGAAAGTGTTGGAGTCCGGGTCTTGAAGCTCATTTGAAAGGGTATCGATATCTTTGATCGCAAGCACTAGCTACCGCTTGGCATCGGCGGGCAAAGGAAATCAATACGGCAAGAGCAGGCCCATTTCGTCTTCGTCGCCGATCGGCATGCCGGGTGGGGCTTCGATGGGGCGAGGGAGCGGGAGCTGCTTCGGATCTTCTTCAAAGCGTCTGACCTGATTGCGGACGAAAGCGTCGTTTGAATTGGTAGCGATGTAAGTGATGTAGGTGGAGGCAATCGAGCGTGCTCTCGCGGCGGCGCGCTGGTCGGATGCCAGGGCCATCAAATGATAGAGCAACGACATGCCGGTGGCATATTGAGTTTCACGCAACATTCCGGTGAGTGGCTTTGCTTCCCAACTGACTCTTATGAGGGTTTGAATAACCTCTTCGAGCGCCGGGTTCTTTGCGTCTCGCGAGTTGTGTTGGACCAGACGGCTGGCACGTTCCGGATGGAGGATCATGCCGATCGTAAGGTTGATCGCGGCTTCGGCGGGAGCCATCGCGTCGAAAGTTAAGCCAGTACGGCCTTTGAAGCTCTCTCGTGTGCGGTTATACCCGAGCGCCGGTGGCGGCATGAGATTGAGAAGGCGTTCGGGCAGGGTGAGTGTCTCGGGTTTTAAGGTTTCGAGAAGGGCGCTGAGTGCGCGGCGTTGTTCCTCTGGTGCGATGATCTTTGCGATGGTCTGGTTGTCGCCGCGGATCGCATAGCGGTAGTCGACACCACCAATTACTTTGGCTGTGGCTTCCACTTGATAGCGGTGGCTGAGATAGATGGGCACCAATTTGTTTTCGAGTTCGGAGTAAGGCGACCACATCGTAATTGTTTTTTCGCCAAAGGTTTCGAGGGCCTTCGTGCGGATCTTCATCACTCGATTGAGTTCATCAACAGCGTTGGTGCCGTTGTCCCATAGGTGGGCCGCAGGGTGGGCACCGCCTGCGGCTCGCGCGTCGGAATCGGCAATCAGATAAAGGCCTCGCTGTTGGGCGCGGTCGAGGATCTTCCTCAACTCAATCGCTTCGTCGGCGCCTGACGGGAAGTGCTGGTAGCCATAGTCAATTGTGACCTTGTCCCAATCGCCAGCACCGGTTGCATAAGCATCGCTCGAATCGATTGAGCCATCGGGCTTGAATGTGAATTGCGGGGCAGGGTAATCCATGACGCTCGTCCGGCCAAAGCTGCTCGCGGCATAGTTATGCACCAGGCCAAGCGTGTGGCCGATTTCATGAGTAGAGAGCTGACGGATACGAGCGAGAGACAGGTCCATCATTCGTTTGGTGGATGCGTCAGCCCCGGAGTAAGGGGCGAGCATACCTTCTGCAATCATGAAGTCCTGACGAATGCGCAGGCTGCCGAGAGTGACGTGGCCTTTGATAATCTCTCCGTTGCGCGGGTCGGTGATGCTGCCGCCATAAGACCAGCCTCGCGTTGCGCGATGCACCCACTGGACGATGTTATAGCGGGCATCCATCGAATCCGCGCCTTCAGGCATGATCTCGACTTGAAAGGCATTGCGATAACCGATGGCTTCAAAGGCCTGATTCCACCATCGCGCGCCTTCGAGCAAGGCACCACGAATGGGTTCAGGCGTGCCGCGATCGATGTAATAGACGATGGGCTTGACGGGCTCGCTGATTTTGGCGCTGGGATCTTTTTTCTCGAGACGATGGCGGGTGATGAAGCGCTTGTTGATGGGTTGTTCCACTGGTGTCGCGTAATCCATGTATTTGAGCTGGTTGTAGCCGGAGCGGGGGTCGAAGGCGCGAGGCTTGAACCCGGGCGGCGGGAGTTCGAGGAAGCTGTGGTGAACACGGAGAGTCACTGAATCGGGGGTCGGTGTGACGCTTGATACGAAGTTGCCAACGCCTTCGCCTGCAAATGTTATGGTGGCTTCAGCCTCAGTGTTCCTGGGGAAGGCTTTGGTGCGAGGCATGTAGATGGCGCTGCGAGCCGGGTCGAGACGGAAGCTGCCCTGGTTCTGTTGTTTCAATCGCCCTGCAATGTTCATTGCATCGCGAACGACGAAATTTGTGATATCGATGAGGACCTTATTCTCCTCTTCGGCTTCGACTGCAAAGCCGGCGATAATACTTCGGGCGAAGCTGTCGGCGACGGCGTTGCGCTCGGCTGGGTCTGTGGAGAGCGCACGGTAGTCGAGATTCTCCTGCACAAGCATGACCTTGGGTCCACTGCGCTCGAAGTGAACGACTTTCTCCTGGCCCAGGAGTCCGCGGTCCAGACCCGTATCATTGGACCCAAGGCCGGAGGGAAGACTCTCGTAATAAATGAACTCGGTGTCGAACTTGTCCACCAGCAAAAACAACTTTCCTGTCTTCGGGTCCGCGTAGAGCGCGAAGAACCCATCCTGCTTTTGCAGGCCGACCGTCTTGCTGGACAAGGTCGATTGTCCAGGAGTTGAGAGAGTCAAAAGGAAACCAAGTAAGAGCACACGCGTCATACTGGCTATTATGCGGGTCGGCCTGATAATTTTGCTATTGGCGGTGACAGCGTGGGGACAGAAAATGTGCCCCGACACGCTTGTCTATGGTGTTTGTGACATTGTTTTTGAGCTGGATGAGGCAGAGGCAAAGGCGCATCCGGAGCCTTGGAAGACAGTTCAACTGACTGCGGAAGTGAAGAGCCCGCGCTTTCGAACCTATCTTCTGGACGCATTCTGGAATGGCGGCCGGACTCTGGTGCTTAGAGTTGCGCCGACTGAAGATGGCGTCTGGGAATTAAAGCTAACTAGCAACCTGACTCGTTTTGACAAGCAGAATCTTAAATTCAACGCGCTTGTCAGTGAACTGCCAGGTTTTATTCAAAAAGCGAATGTGCATCACTGGCGCTACTCTGGCACCACGAAAGGGCACTTGTGGCTGGGGATCGAAATTTGGGATCTGGCAAGTGCGGCGGAAGAATCCTTTGAAACGGTAAAGGCCCAGAAGGCGACGCATGTGCGGACCCTTTTTGAACCGGTGTGGCCGCCAGACCCGAAGCGCTTTGAAGTGTTCGAGAAGCGGGTGATGCAATTGAACGCGGACAAGATAGTGGTGGATGTGGTGCTGGCCGGGCCGGATGGGGCACTGGTGAAGGCTTTGCCGGATTGGCGAACACGCGAGAAATATTTTCGCTACGTGATGGCAAGACTTGCTCCTCTCAACGTGACTTGGGAACTGGTGAAGGACTGGGAGACTTACCGTGATGCGCGGGGGATGTTGAAGGACCTTGGACTGCTGATCCAGAAGATTGATCCTTATGGACATCCAAGGAGTGCGTACCCGGTGGGAAGCACATCGGCTTTTGTCGCCGATGGATGGATGACGCATATCCTTTGCAACAGTGACGACCCGGCCCTGGTGGCCATCGAACATCAGGTGTATGCCTTGCCAGTAGTGACAGTAGGAAAGCGCATGAGTACGAAAGTGATGTGGAGCGCGATTATGGCAGGGAGTTACCCAGGGTATGGGGCAACGAAGGCGATGGCCGAAGTGCTCGAAGGGATGCGACATTGGGAACTTGCGCCGTACTTTGAAGTGTCGAATGGCCGCGGCCTGGCGCTCGAAGGGACTGAATACTTGTTGTACGTGGATCGGCCCGGCATTGTGGAGATGGAAGTTGAGAAGCACGGTTATGATGCGGCCTGGATTGATGCTGCGACGGGAGAACGGATGCCACTCAAAGAGTGGAAGGGGGAGCACTTTATCGGAGAACCGCCGGGCAAGGGCCGCGAATGGTTGTTGCACTTGTCTCGCGAGGGCCGCAAAGAAGGGATGCTCAAGAGTTACAAGTTTGAAAGCCAGCCCCTGCTGATGCAGGAAGCGGAGGTGGATCCAAAGAGGGTGCCGTTTACGATCGATATCAAGGACAGTGTGGATCTGAAGGCGGATACGCCACTGCCTTTTGAAGTGAAGATTACAAAGGACTCACGGGCGACTCGATTCATGCAGTATTTGATTACCGCAGATGTGCCGACGGAAGTGCAGGGGATGCGGGTGATTACGACAAATTCGAAAGGGACGATGGTGTTGCCTTCCGCGCTTGCGGGAAAATTTCCGGCAGTGCTGTATTTGCGGGTGACAGCGATCAATTCGAATGGAAAGCTCTATTTCGTGGATCGTATCGTGAGGCTGGTCAAATGATCCTGGCTATCGATACAACGCACGAAGTAGGGAGTATTGCGCTGGTTTCAGGCGGAATGGTCTTGGAAGAAGTGATGCTCGACGGTGGGGATGGATACGGGCATCTGCTCTTTGAAGCTTTAGAGAAGCTGGGTGTGGCAATGCATGATGTGAACGGGTTTGCGGCAGCTTGCGGGCCCGGAACTTTTACAGGGGTGAGGATTGGGCTGACGGCAGTAAAGGGTCTGGGAGAGGCTCTCGGAAAGCCTGTCTACGGGGTGAGCAATCTGGAGGCGCTATTGAGTTTTGGCAGAACTAGTTTGGTTGTGCCGTTTTATGATGCCCGACGCGGCGATGTTTATGCACGGTTGCTCGACGGCTGTGAAGTGGTAAAGCCGCTGGAGCAAGTGAAGCTACTAGTGACCGGCGATGTGGAATGGGTGAGTTTCGAGGCGGTGGATGGGATGCCCGTGACGCTTGCGCCGAGGCTGATTGCGGGAGAAGTAGGGCGGATTGCCGAAGCGCGATGGCTGACAGGGGAACGCCCGGACCCTGCGGCTCTTGATGCCAATTATGTGAGGCGCACGGACGCCGAGCTTAGTTGGCGGGAAGCGTAACTTTGCCGGTCGCCGCCCATTCAACGGCGCGGGCGAGGAGACGCTGAAATTCGGGGACTTCCAGGTTTGGGTTTGTTTCGTTGCGCCAGGTGTGGCCCAGCATTGTCGTGTAAATTCGGCCTTTGCCGTAAGTTCGAACCCAGTCCATGGGTTCGTTTCGCTGGGAATCTTTGCTGTAGGCGTATGTGAGGATATGGAGCTCTTTGATGCTATCGGCAAGCCCGTGCTGGCCGTGGGTGAGCTGTTCGGACTTGTGTTGCCATGATGTGGGGAGACCCTTGGTGATGGGATGATTGGTGTCGAGAATTTCTATGCGGAAGTCATGGCGGGGGCCATGCCCTGGTTGAGGGCCCTCATTGGTTGGAACCGTCATCACCTTTTTGGAAATGTCGATGACGAGGCCAGGGCCGAAGGATTTGTCACGCCATAAAAGGCCGGCAATTCCGTTGTACTCGGGCCAAAGCAGGAAGGCATTATTTGCAGCGTGAAAGTTGACGACGCCTCCGCCGAGTTTGAGAAAGTTCAGGAAATCCTGCTCGACACGGGCAGGCCAGCGGATGCCGTCTTTCAGGTGGCCGCCATTGAAGTTATTGATGACAACCTGATACTTTGCAAAATTGGGTCGCCACTGGGACCACTGCTCATGCGTTGCTTCACGGGGAGGACTGGTGGATAGGTCTACCTTGAACCTCCCGCTACGCTCGAGTGTGGATTTGAGGAAGGCCGTGCCGGCTTGCCAGTCGTGATTGTTGATGCCGTCGAGAATGAGAACTCGAATGGGTGCAGCGGCGAGTAAGGAGCTTGCGAAAAGAGAAAGGAGCAGAAGGCGCATCTATCGAAAGAGTGCCATATTGTGGCGATGCGCGCTTGCGCAGAATTGTCCAATGCAAGATGAGCATGAAACGGGATTGGATTCCAATGCAAGATGAGCATGAAAGCGGGGAAGGTGGAGTAGGCATGCTGGCGTATGCAGATACGCATGGAAAATGCCGAGAATTTAAGTCAAAAGAA
>JANXLY010000404.1 GCA_025354885.1 Acidobacteriota bacterium
CGCTGCTACCACCCTTACCACCAGCATCGGACGACTGCTTCCCGCCGCCCCAGCTATCCCCGCCACCACCCTTACCTCCACCACCACCGGCAGACTGCTTCCCACTACTCCACTTCTCGCCACTAGCACCCTTCCCCGCACTAGCATCCGATCCGTGTTTTTCTCCCCACTTGCCACCCTGACTATCCTGCTTGCCGCCACCACTCGATTTGCCACCCTTCCACATGACGGGAGGGATGTACTGTTTGCCGCTCTTCTGTTCCTCTCCGCCAAACTTGACCCCTGGGGCATAACCCTTCACCATATGTTTCGAACCTGCGGGATCGTAATAGCCCCATGGGTCTTTCACGCTCGAACTCGGCGTACCCAACTTTACAATGTGTACGTGTTTGCCGCTACTCTTGCTTCCACTCAAATTCAACTTATAGTCTGGATACGGATCAAAACCACGTAATGCATTCAAAGTAGGGCCGCCCACATCCAGCCATCCCAATCCCGATCCTGCCAGCTTCTTCTGAAAGCTCAGAATTGCTGCATTGGTCCTCGGTCCACAAATCCCGTCCAATGCCAATTCTTCACTCGGGCCTCCCTGGCTCTTCGGCACGCAATTCAGAAGGTATTGGACAATCACAACATCCGCAGGGCGATTCATCCCGCCCTTCCCGACTGACCCATTGATTGTTTTCGCCATTACAAACCCTCCTAAGTCTACGGGTATCTTATGCCAGATCAATACGTGGAACAAGCCTCTGATAATCTAGAGATTCACCTTGCCTGAACTCTCGATAGTCATCCCTGCATTCAACGAAGAACGCCGTCTGGGCAAGACCCTCGATATCCTCAATGCCTGGATATCCGCCCAATCCTTCTCCGTCGAAGTCCTCGTCGTCGACGACGGCTCCCGTGACGCAACTGTGAAACTCGTCCGTGATTTCATTGATGCGCATCCCAGCTTCCCCCTAAAACTTCTACAGAATCCTCGTAATTCCGGAAAGGGTGCTGCCGTCCGCAATGGCGTTCTCGCCTCCACCGGTGATTGGGTTCTTTTCTCCGACGCAGACCTCTCCACCCCTATCGAAGAATACGCAAAACTCCGAGCCGCCGCATCCAAATCCGGGGCCGACCTCATCATCGGCAGCCGCGCCGTGGATCGCAGTCTCGTCGGCAGGCACCAGTCCTTTGCTCGCGAAGCCGCCGGTCGTTTCTTCAATCTGCTCATGCGCAGCGCAACCGGCCTCAAGGTCCAGGACACCCAGTGTGGCTTCAAACTCATGCGCGGTCCCATCGGCCGCCGCATCTTTTCTGTGCAGAAGCTCGATGGCTTCAGCTTCGATGTCGAAATGCTCGTCATCGCCAATCAAAACGGTCACGCCATCGCCGAAGTCCCGGTTCGCTGGTTCAATGCAGATGACAGTAAAGTGACATTGGCCAACGGGCTGCGCAGCTTCTCGGATCTACTCACGATTGCAGCCAATCGCCGCTCCGGCATCTATAAGCTCTAAGCCGCTATCTAGCGGCTGCTGAAAAATCGAGATCCCCGTAAATCTCTTGCAGTGGAATCTCTACTTCGAGGGCACTAAGCGCCATCGTGTCTTCGCGCCTGTGATAAGTATCCGGCAAGCCTGGCCAAACTTCGTCCGAACCACGCGTATAGACCTGCACTCCCAGTCCCTCACTATCGACAAAAACGACATGGCGCAACGAAGGAATCCGTCGGTACTGCTGAAATTTCTGCCCCAGATCGTAGTCGCGGGTCGAAGGAGAAAGCACCTCTACAACAACAACCGGGTTCTTCAGTGCCTTTGCCCCAAGCCCTAGACTTGGACCGCAAAATACGCTTGCATCAGGGTAAAATCCCGCTTCGCCCTGGGGAGTTTCCACCATAGAATCGGAGGTCAGAACAAAGCACGGCTTGCCTGCCACCCGGACGTTCAATGCTGTGATCAGCCTTCCGCTGATCCAGCTATGCTGACGTGTGCCCCCCGCCATTGCATAAACAACTCCATGTAAGTACTCCAGCCTCTCATCGGTCCGTGCATTCCGGGCTAGATACTCATCAAAGCTGAATCGCGGAAACGGGCTGAAGACACTGGACGCCATACCTATTCATCTTAAGCCTTCAACGCCATCGTCGCTACCGTCGTCGGGCTCAATCGGTTCAATGGCGTCACCTCTTCTCCCCACCAATCCTCATACAATCCCGCGAGCAAAAATCCCGCTTCAATCTGCCCTCCGATCTGTGCTCCCAGCGAATGCCCAAACTCAAACGCCGCCCCGCGATCAATCTCTTCTTTCCGCTTGATACTCAACACCACTTGTTCCACATCCGAATACGGCAATCGATGCTGCGCCACCAGTTTGCCGGTCTTTTCTGCCTCCGCATGATCAAACAGAAAAAAGCTCGGATTCAAAAAGCCAGCAAGCAATCTTCCCCCTGGCCGTAAGACTCGGAAGCATTCCCGCCACACCACTCGCACATCCTCCACAAACACATTCGATGTCGGATGAAAAATCAGATCAAAGCGCCCATCCGCAAACACCGACAAGTCCGCCATATCTCCCCGCACACACTCGATCTCCAGCCCATCCCGCTCTGCCACCATCTGATCCTTCGACAACTGCTCTTCCGAGAGGTCGAAGCTCACAACCCGCGCTCCAGCCGCAGCCAGCGTCGGTGCCTGCTGCCCCCCACCAGAAGCCAGACACAACACAGCTTTGCCTGCCAAATTCCCAAGCCACGCTTTCGGTACCGACTTCATCGGAGTCAGGATCACTTCCCAATCTCCGCCTCTCGCCCTCTCAATCGTTTCCACGTCCACCGGCGTCGTCCACCGGCTTCCTTCCAGCGACTCCTGATTCCAGGCTCCGCGGTTATGTGCAACTACATTCATCAAGCCCAAGCTTACAATCTTCGTCACCACCTTCCAACGCCGTTGCTAAGAATGAATTCCCGGTGCCTCATGCCCCAGGGCCGCTACATACTCAACATAACTACCCAGGTAAACTCGCGGATCCTTCTCCGTTCCGCTCTCGCCGCCCAGCTCAAGAACCCGCGTCCCCAGCCCCCGCAAAAACATGCGGTCGTGCGACACAAAAATCATCGTCCCTTCAAAGTCCTTCAGTGCCTCAACCAGCATCTCCTTGGTCTGCAAATCCAGGTGGTTCGTCGGCTCGTCCAGCACCAGAAAATTCGGAGGATTAAAAAGCATCCTCGCCATCGCCAGCCGCGATTTCTCGCCACCCGACAGCGAACGAATCTTCTTCTCAATATCTTCGCCCGTAAACTGAAACGCCCCCGCCAGACTCCGCAGCGAACCCACGGTGTCCTTCGGAAAATCATTTTGCAACTGCTCAAAAATCGTCAGATCCGGGTTCATCGTGTCCAGCGCCTGCTGCGCAAAGTAACCCATGTTCAGACTCGCCCCAAGCTTCACATTGCCTTGGTCCGGTTCACTCGCCCCGGCAATCATCTTCAGCAGCGTGCTCTTGCCCGCACCATTCCGACCCATCACCGCCCAGCGCTCTCCACGCCGGATCGTCATGTTGAAACCGTTATAAATCACCCGCTGCCCGTAGGCCTTATGCAGATCCTCCATCACCGCTACCAGATCACCACTCCGCGGCGGCACGCGGAAGTCAAACTTCACCACTTGCCGCTTCTTCGGCAATTCGATCTTCTCGATTTTGTCCAGCGCCTTGATTCTGCTCTGCACTTGCGACGCCTTCGCAGCATGCGTCTTGAAGCGATCAATAAAGCGCTGCTCTTTTGCCAGCATCGACTGTTGCCGCGCAAAGGCGGCCTGCTGATTCGTCTCCCGAATCGCCCGCTCCCGCTCGTAGAAATCATAGTCGCCCGAGTACGTAATGATCTCCCCATCATCAATCTCGGCAATCTTCGTAACCAGCCGGTTCATGAACTCCCGGTCGTGCGAAGTCATCAACAGCGAGCCCTTGTATGCCTTCAAAAACTGTTCCAGCCATACAATACTCTCGATATCGAGATGGTTCGTCGGTTCGTCCATCAGCAATACATCCGGCTGCCCCAGCAATACCCGCGCAAGCGCCACTCGCATCTTCCAGCCGCCAGACAGCGCTCCAACATCCCCGTCCACCTGATCTTCGGCAAACCCCAAACCCGCCAGCACTTCCCGCGCCTGCGCCTCAAGCGTATACCCGCCCAGATGCTCATACTCTTCCTGCACCTCGCCAAAGCGGTCCAGGATCTTGTCCATCTGATCGGCCTTCTCAGGGTCCTCCATCGCGTTCTGCAAATCCACGAGTTCGTGGTGCAAATCCCCTACGCGCCCGCTCCCGGCAATGGCCTCATCAAGCACCGGCCGACCCGCCATCTCGCCCACATCCTGCCGAAAGTATCCAATCGTCAGCTTCTTCGGTACCGACACATCGCCGTCTTCCGGCACCTCCTCACCCACAATCATGCGGAAGAGCGTGGTCTTGCCCGCACCATTCGGGCCAACCAGGCCCACCTTGTCACCAGGGTTCAACTGAAACGACGCGTCGACAAAAATTAGCTGTCTGCCGTACTGCTTTTGAATATTAGAAAAAGAAATCATCCGAGATTCCAAGCTAGCATCTCAGACCCCACTTCCCCTACCCGCTAAACTCATCCTTATGCTCCTCTGCCCCGTCCGCGGTTGCCAGTTGGCTCTGTATCGCAACCAGAGGCGCCTGTTTTGTGCCAGCGGCCACTCCTTTGACCTCGCCCGCAGCGGCTACATCAACCTGCTCCAGCCCCAGGATCGCCGCTCCAGCGAACCCGGAGATTCCGCCGCCGCTGTTGCCGCCAGAAGGCGCCTCCATGATCGCGGCGTCACCACGCCAATCCTCCGGGGCATCGCCGATTTCCTCAATCCAGTCGCCAGCGACGTGGTTCTCGACGCCGGTTGTGGCGACGGCTTCCACCTCGGCACTCTTGCATCAGAAACTGGCTTCGACGCCCATGGAATCGACATTTCGATCCCTGCCGTGGATGCAGCAGCCCGCCGCTATCCGGGATGCGAATGGATCGTCGCGAATGCAGATCGCATCATCCCTTATGCGGCAGACTCCTTCTCGATTGTGATGTCGATTACGGCCCGCATGAACACAAGTGAATTCCACCGCGTTCTGAAAAACGATGGTCGCCTCCTCGTCGCCATTCCCGCCCCCGACGATCTGATTGAGCTGCGAGGCAAGGGTCGCGATCGTATCGAGCGCACAGTCGAATCCTTCGCCACACATTTCACCCTCGATTCACAAACCCGCTCCACCACCACAGCTGATCTCGATATCGCCGCCGTCGAAGACGTACTGCTCTCGATCTACCGGCCCCTCCAATCTCAGCCCGCCCAGGCCACCCGAGTCACCTTCAGCCTCGACTTGCTCTTGTTCAAACCAACCCTGCCCGCGAACTGAGGCAATCTGCTCTAGCCTCAGCAGTGATTACAAATGCAAAAGGCCACCGCACTGAAGCGGTGGCCTTTCGTGAATTGCAAACAGAAGATCAGAACTGGTAGCGGAGCCCCATCTGAATCTGCCGGGCCGAAGTGGCCGACGTAACCTTGCCAAAGGCGGAAGACGCAAAACTACCTTGCGGATTCCCCATGTTGACGTGGTTTGGCATGTTGAACATCTCGGCGCGGAACTGTAGGAAATTACTATCCCGTTTAAACCTGAAGTCCTTCTGGAAAGAAATGTCCCACGTTTCGCGGCCGTCTGCCTGAGTAATGAAGGACCCGGCATTGCCGTAGGTGTAAATGGGCTGAAGCTGGAATGCCGAGGTGTCAAACCACGGCACATCCACATTCCGGTTTCCACCGTTATTCGGATTGCGCAAAACGTTCGGGCGCTGCGACGAGCGGCCGACGTTTGCCCGGTCCTGCCCGACTAAAACGTTAAACGGAGCACCGGTCTGTAGTCGCGTAATACCTTCCATCGACCAGCCGCCAAGCACCATGTTCGTAGCCGCATTCCAGTTCCCGCCAAACTTCTTGCCCTTGCCGAATGGAAGTTCGTAAACGTAAGATGCCTGGAAGATATGCCGCAGGTCGATCGAAGATCGGCCCCAGTCAGAGCGCCGGTCATATTGGTTTTGCGCACGGGTCTCAGCGAGTGAAGACTGGTTGTCCAGCGCCTTGCCCCACGTATAGTTGACCTGGAATTGCACTCCCTTGCTAAATCGCTTGGTCGCGTTAGCGCGAAGTGAATTGTAGGACGAGTTGTACTGGTTGTAGCCAGCGTCGAGCTCGCCAAACTGCGGCATCAGGCGGCGCGGATTCACAGAGCCCGGTCCGGGGATCGGAGCCGTGTTCAGCGAGCTATACCCAATCTGCCGTTTATTCGCATTGCCCACATAGCCAATGTCGATTGCCAGGTCGTTCATCACCTGACGCTGAATCGTAAAGTTCCATTGCTGTGAATAGGGTGTGCGATTCTCAGGGTTCTGTGACCAGCCACCAATGCTTACCGTGCCAGGGCGTGGGGTATCAGTAATCAGCAGGTCAGGTGTAGTCCCTGTGTTGGCGGTAAACAACTCCTGTGGGGTGTAAGGCCAGAACTTGCGAAGGTCCTGCAGTTCCTGTACAAACGTGGAGTTGAAGAAGATGCCATAGGCACTCCGGATTACAGTCTTCGAATCCAACTGATACGACAGGCCAATCCGGGGCGCAAAGTCGCGGTAGTTGGACCGCTTCAAGGAACGCCCATAACCAAGCTGGTTCGGCGGATCGTTCTGTTTTCCGGTTGCCGGGTTAATGGAAGGGTTGGTCGTCGCCCACATCAGATTGCCGGTATAGACTCCGCTCTTTTCGTCGCGAGTTACGAGCAGGTTGCCGAGCCGATCTGTCGAATCATAAGGCGGATTGGCATATTCCCAACGCACTCCAATGTTCACCGTCAGTCTGTTGTTGACGCGCCAGTCATCCTGCACAAACGCCTGTGTGGCTGTGACATGCGCATCCGTGAGAGTGTTGCCACTGCTGCGCCGGATCTCTGTAGGCGTACCCAGCAACATCGTGGCAAAGCTATGGCCAGAGTTGTTATCCGAAAACAGCGATGTGAGCCGGCGGTCAAAATCGCCATTGCCATTCATCGGGTTCGAGGTGTTCGTATTGAAAACACGCTTCGTGGTATTGGCACCAAATTTCAGATTGTGACGCCCGATGCTCTTCGACAGATTGGCAATGAACTGGTTGATCTTGTCACCTGTAATATCGCCACCGCCGCCCACCGAGAATTCGCCAACAGCATTCAGCGTCGGGATGGGATCAAACAGAACTTCGCGCTGATACATCTTGATACCGGTCTTGTCGAAAAATGCTCCGCGCGTAATGGCATTGTTCAGCGTTGCGCCAGGGTTGTTCGGCTTGTTATAGCCATACTTCACATCAAGCACCGTCGTCGCGCTGAAGATGTGCGTCCAGCCACCGGCGATATTCTCTACGTCAAAACGATTCTGGGCATAGAGATAGGGGTTGGCATTCGGAACCGCTTCCCCTACTCGCTGCCGCAAATAGCGGACGTTCACAATATCCTTCGATGAGAAGTTATGATCGCCGCGCAGCACCAGCGTATCGCGGTTGTTGCTGCGGCCCGCCGTGTTGATGTAGTTGTTCTGCAGACCGCTCCCAATATTCGGCAACGGTGCCATCGTGTCCACAAAGAACTTGATCGCCGGGCTGATCAGATTCGATGGGATCTTGTTCCCCGCAAAAGGATCGCGAATGATATTACCCGAAGCATCCGTACGGCCGGTAAAAGGATTGTAGATCGTCCTGCTCTGCTGCGAAAAATCACCATTCCGCTGTGCGGCAACAGGGAAAGTCGTAATCGCTGTACCTCCACGACGCAACCGGAATCCTTCCCAGCTGGCGAACCAGAAGGTCTTGTCCCGGCCATTGTAGATTTTCGGAATCACCACCGGGCCACCGATCGCCACGCCATATTGATTCTGCCGGAACGGTACTTTTCCAGTGCCCTGCCGATTGGCAAAAAAGTCATTCGCATCCATTTTGTCGTTACGCAAAAATTCATAGACCGAGCCATGCAGATCGCGCGTTCCAGACTTGATGGCGATGTTCACATTGGCCCCTGAAGAGCGGCCAAATTCGGCGGACGTGTTGTTCAAGACACGAAACTCTTGAATCGAATCCATCGGCGGAGAAGCGCCAGGAGAATTCATCATCTGAAAATTGTTGTCCACACCGTCGATCGTGTAATTGTTGTCCTGGCGACGCTGGCCATTTACAGAAATGAGCTGCGTACCAGAGAACGTGCCTTTGCTCTGTGATCCACCCTGATCACTCGTGCCCGGCATCAACAGAATGAGGCGCGTATAGTTGCGCCCGTTTACTGGCAGACGCGAAAGCTCTGCCCCCGTCACCGTGCCGCCTACAGACGCCTCTTGCGTTTGCAGAATTGCACCAGCCGCAGTGACTTCAACGGTCTCTGTCACCTGGCCCACTTCGAGCGGAAAATCGACCTTGGCAGTGGCAGCGATTTCGAGGATTACCTCAGAAACAACTTTAGTCTTGAAACCCGGCATCGAAGCCGAAACTTCATACCGGCCTGGATTGAGTGGGAACACGCGATAGTTGCCGGTCCCGTCCGTATTTACGCTACGGGAAACACCCGTACCTTTGTCCTTGATCGTGATCGTCGCACCTGCGACTACACTCCCTTGACTGTCCAGTACGGAACCTACGATTGTGGAATTGGTGGTTTGCGCGCTAAGAATACTAGCGAACAATATGAACCCGATAAGGCAATGGTTCAATTTGAAAATACTACGTGGATTCATGAAAGACTCTCCTGATTTTGCCTGACTCCAAGCTAGGGTGATTATTTCACATATTGCAACCCTCGTTTGAGTGACGATGCTAAAACTGAAGAGCATGCGTCGCTACATCTTTCTGCTGGCCAACCTGATGCTTGCCTTCCCTGCGCATTCGCAAGGAATTTCATCGAATAGCGCAGCCGCAGCGGCTCGCGCAAAACCAAGCGGTCGCCCCTTCCCTGTAAAACTCGTAGATGTTGCTTCGACACTTGGCCTGCGCGCCCGCTTCGTAAACGGTGCAGAAAACAGCAAGAAATACATCCTTGAAGCCAACGGCTCGGGCGTTGCCTTTATCGACTACGACAATGACGGCTGGGAAGATATTTTCCTCGTTAACGGAACCCGCCTCGGCGCAGAAAAAACCGGTGGCAATTACCTCTTCCACAATGAGCACGGTCGCTTCGTTGATGTCACTCGTCAGGCTGGAATGGAGCACACCGGCTGGGGCAATGGGGTCTGCGCCGGAGACGTCGATCACGATGGCTTTGATGATCTTTTCGTTACCTACCTTGGGGCGAATGTACTTTACCGCAACACCGGCAAAGGCGGCTTTCGTGCCGAGCCTTGGCCCGACAAAGGAGAATGGAGCACCGGCTGTTCTTTCCTCGACTATGATCGCGACGGCCGC
>JANXLY010000277.1 GCA_025354885.1 Acidobacteriota bacterium
AAGTTCCTGGCTCGCTTCCAGCAACGCCCGGATCTGCTCCAGGCTCAGTTTCTCGCCACCTTGCATGCTGATGATCAATCCCCAGCTTCTGCCACCTCTCTGCCTTCAGGCTCATCTTGTGTGAGAATCGCTCTTTCCTTCAGGCTCATCTTGTATGAAACAAGACTCCTGATTGACACCGGGCCTTCTGTCCGCTATATTCCTAAAATACTGTAGTTTCAACAGGTTGTCGGGAATCTGTTACAAAGTGATCACTTTGCGGCTGGGGTCTTAAGTAAATATTGTTCTTAATTGACGCCTGTGCAATTTGAAGCCAACCAAAAGTGCTGTGGCACCGCCCTGTTGCTGGCCACTTTCCCGCTCTGCCTGTATGCATTGATCAGCGAAGCCGCAGTACTGCAATGGAGATTCGGCAATGGCCAACTTGCCCGATGAGCGGATGCCTAAGGCGCCTCTCGAACCACATCACAACCTTCCGCAACAGCCGGAAGAACAACATCACGGGATGCCAGGTGCCCCGATCGCTGGTGCCGAAGACGCCGCCGATTCTACAGGTGGCGAAGAGAACTACGAACAGATGCTGGCCGACTATGGCCAAATGGATACAACCAGCGATGGTGAAGTCATCCTGGGTCACGTCATCAGTGTTGGGGAACGCGATGTCATCGTAGACATTGGACACAAAATCGAAGGCTGCGTCCCTAAAGAACACTTCCTCCAGGAACTCCAGCCAGGCGAGCAGATCGAAGTAGTCATCGACCGGTCAGGAACCAGCCCCGAAGGCTTTCTCTTCCTTTCTCACGAAAAGGTTCGTCGCCTCCGTCATTGGGATTCGCTCGAACAGGCCATGAACGAAGGATTTCTCATCAGCGGCCACGTTCTCGCCAAGGTCAAGGGCGGCCTGAGCATCGATGTCGGCGTCCGCGCCTTCATGCCTGCAAGCCAGATTGATCTGCGTCCCACTCACAACATCGATCAGTTTGTGGGACAGGACATTCCGGTTCGCGTCCTCAAGCTCAACCGCAGCAAAGGCAATGTGGTTGTTTCCCGTCGTGCTGCCATCGAAGAAGAAGTTGTTGCGAAAAGAAGCGCTGCCATCGAAAACATTTTCGAAGGAGCTGTCCTCGAAGGAACAGTCAAAAATCTTACGGACTATGGTGCCTTCGTAGATTTAGGCGGTATTGACGGTCTTCTTCATATCAGTGATATGAGCTACGGTCGAGTCAATCATCCGGCGGACGTCGTCGCAAGCGGCCAAAACGTCACCGTCCGCGTGCTGCGCTTTGATCGCGAAAAGGGCCGCATCTCTCTTGGCATGAAGCAGCTCTTCTCTGACCCCTGGGAAACTGCCGTCGAGCGCTATATCATCGGTTCCCACGTCAGTGGCCGCGTCGTTAGCGTCACCGACTACGGTGCCTTCATCGAAATTGAACCCGGTGTTGAGGGGCTGATTCATATTTCGGAAATGACCTGGAGTCGGCGAATGAAACATCCGGGCAAGGTCGCAAAACCAGGCGACATGATCGAGGCCATTGTCCTCGATATTCGCCCGCAGGACAAGCGAGTCTCACTCGGCTTGAAACAACTCGAAGCAGATCCCTGGACCACTCTCGTCGAACGCTACAGTATCGGCAGCGTAGTAGAAGGCCGAGTACGTAAGCTCACCGACTTTGGTGCGTTTATTGAAATTGAAGAAGGCATTGATGGTCTCGTCCACGTCAGCGATATGTCCTGGACCAAACACGTCAAACATCCCTCCGAACTTCTCAAGAAAGGTCAGATGGTGCAGGCGGCAATCCTTCAGATCGATTCCGGTCACCGCCGGCTCAGCTTGGGAATCAAGCAGCTCGAGCCAGACTCCTGGGAGACTTTTTTCAATTCCCACATGGTCAACGACCTGGTTACGGGTAAAGTTGTGCGCCTTGCGAATTTTGGCGTCTTCGTCGAACTTGCTCTCGGCGTCGAAGGACTGTGTCACAATTCTGAGATCATTGGCACAGAGACTCGTGGTCGTGGCACAGAGCCAGCCGCAGTATCTTTGCCAATTGGTAGCGAACATGAGTTCAAGATCATTCGTATGAGTGAGACGGAAAAAAAGATTGGCCTCAGTATGAAGGCCGTTGGTGAAGAAAAAGACCGCACCCGCTTGAAGGGCTATCAACAACAGGCTCAAGCTGCCAGCCAGGGCTTTGAATCGGGTGCTGATGCCCTGGTTGAAGGGTCAGAGAACTTGAATGGGGAGGAAGGCTAACCGCTAATGACTAAGGCTGAATTGATTGAAGAAGTGTCGAAAGTAGTTGAAATGACACGGAAAGATTCCGAAATCATCGTCGAAGCCATCTTCGATAGCGTGGTTCGTAGTCTGAAGGCGAACGAAAAAATCGAAATACGTGGCTTCGGCAGCTTTCGCACCCGCGAACGCCAGGCACGTATTGGCCGCAATCCCAAAACAGGTGCCCGCGTTGAAGTACCGTCCAAACGCATTCCCTATTTCAAGCCTTCCAAGGAGCTGAAGGATCTCGTAAACGGCGATGACCATCTCCCGCTCCCTATGCCGCCTGTAACACCCTAAGCCGCTCAGGATTCAACTTGGATCACCTCTGGAGCCCCTGGAGATATCGCTACGTAACCAAAGCAGACTCACCTGGGTCAGCCTGCATCTTTTGCGATAAAGCAAGCCCAGGAAATGAAGCCACAGACCTGATCGTCTTTCGCGGCGAAAAATGCTTCGGCCTTCTCAACCTTTTTCCTTACACAAATGGGCACCTCATGATTGCGCCTACTCTTCATGTCTCACGCATTGAAGATCTGCCGGAAGCAGACTGGCTAGAGTTGATGCGCTACGCCCGTCTAGCCGAAAAAAACCTTCGCAGCGTTTACCGTTGTGACGGTCTCAACCTCGGTCTCAATATCGGCTCCGTCGCCGGCGCAGGTATTGCCGGTCACATCCATCTCCACATTTTGCCCCGCTGGAGCGGTGACGCAAATTTCATGACCGTCGTTGGAGAAACCCGCATCCACCCGGAAGACCTCAGCGAATCGCTCCGCAAACTCACTGCCTGCGACTGGATGCTCGCCTCTCTCTAGCGACCCAGGATTGAAAAGCGCTGCGTCAATCCATTGCCCGCATCCACTTCGATCACATTCGCGCCAATTCCCAATACGATTTCCAGTCCGAACGATCCCGCGATGTCAAAATCTCTGCTCTGCACTTCGCGAATTGTCGCGCCACCACTAATCACACTCGCCTTGGGTGTCGTTGTAATTGCGATTCCGTTGGCATCGAGCACCCGAAAGAACAACAGATCCTGCAACGGACCACCGGCCCGCCCGGAACTCGTCAGATCCAGCACCTGAATCGTTTTAGCCCGCGAATCGGCTTTGCCAAACCAGTAAGGCACTCGCAACATCGGCCCGCCTTCGGATTGCAAAATCACGGTACCCACATAAGCTCCTGCATCCAGCGACGCAAGATCAAGCTGCAGCAACACCTGTGCCGTTGCGTTCGCGGCTAATTCCAACTGCCCGCTGACGAGAGTCGGCGCAGTCCCCTGCCTCGCCTCAACCGATACGTTATAGATCGCCGCAGTGGAGTTCAAATTACTAACCACAATCGACTGTACATTCTGGATGAACGACACACTCACTGGATTAAACAGCAACGGAGCATCCAGCGCCCGGCTCAAATCAGCCAGCCCCGCCCCTGTCTGCATAAGAGTAAGTTGCGGAGAAGCTGCGAGCGGGCGAGCAGAATTCACCAGCATCGAGCGATAAGCCACCGGCTTCAAACCCGGTCTCGCGGCTTTCAGCACGGCGACCAGCCCGGCAGTAATTGGCGACGAAAAGCTGGTCCCATCGATCAGCGTGTAGCCCGAAGCAGAATACACTTCCCCAGCCGAATAGTTGCTTTGTGCCGCAGTGAGCACATTGGTGCCCACAGCGAGCAGATCCGGCTTCACGGCAACGCCAGGCACAGGACCGTTCGAAGAGAAATCTGCCAATCGATTCGGGTTGGTATCCCGCGCATTCAGAGCAAGATCCACCACAACGTCCAGGCTCCCCGCAGCATCCAGTCTTTCTTTCAACTTCTTGCCATCCGCGTAAGTAATAAACACCGCAGGCAGCGTCGCCGTTCCCGCTGAAATCGTAATGAAATCGTCCGCCCGCGCCTCATCCGAGTAAATCACCGCAGCCGTCGCACCCGCCCGGCTTGCGTTGTTAATCTTGATCTCGAAGGTGCAAGTTCCCCGCGAAATCAAAGCAATCTTGCCGCTAAGGCTGCTCGGCGCAAGGGCATCACAGGCCAGCCCAGAAGCGTCAAGAGGAACTATCGACACCATCGGGCCGCTAATACTTCCGCTTGTGGATGTGCGTGAACCAACTTTTGCCAGTACCACTCCACCGTCAGACACCGTTACAGCCGACGCAAACAGGCGGCTATTCTCAGAAGCTCCAACTGTCAGCGCGGTAGGCGCAGATGCAGGTGATCCAAGCGTCGCGAGACCAGGCCCATCATTGCCAGCCGACACAACCGCAATCACGCCTGCCGCCTCAGCTCGCTCCAGAGCCGTGACGATAATATCGTTCTCCGGTCGAGCAGCAAGCATCGTTCCAAAACTGAGATTGATCACATCCATCCCGTCCGCAACCGCATCGTCAATCGCCTTCAATATCGCCGAGTCTGTTGTGCTGTCGTTCACCCCAGGCGTACCAAATATCTTGTAAACACCAATATAGGCAGCAGGTGCCATGCCGGCTAACTTCCCGAAAGGTGATAAATGGCTCGTCCCCGCCGCTGACATTGCCACCGCAGTGCCGTGCCCGCTCCGGTCCAGCACAGAATTGTCCGTGTCGCGCCTCGCCCAAAGATTCGAGTAAGAGCGCGCTACTATGACCTTTCGATTGGTGTAAACCAGATCCGCTTCATTGTTCACTTTCGGATAACCATCTAGCTTTGGCAGACTCTCATCCTGAAACCCTGGATGCGTCGTCTGGATGCCACTATCCAGAATCCCGATCTTCATCCCCACACCAGCTTTATCCAGTCCCAGCCGCTCCCACGCTGCAACAACGGCGTGCACTTGCGCTGCCCTGTCCAGAGTCTTCTTGAAAATGCGAACCTTGTGCACCCTAGCTACATCACTAAACTGCTCCAACACTTTCCGCACATCGCTACCATCCCCAGGAGCCTCCACCAGCAACGCATTCGCAACATACTCCGTGCGCCCCATCATCTTGAAGCCCCGGGCACCAAGCGCAGTTTCGACACGCGCCTGTCGATCACGAATTCGCTGCCTTCGCTCAGCAGGCCGGACAGCACTTTCATCCTTTAATTCAACAATGTATTGGTTAGGAACAAACTGTGCCAGCAGGCTGGCGAGGGAAAAAGCAAAAAGAAGAAGAATTCGCATAATAAATAAATCTCTACTGTTCAGATTGAGCTAAACCCCATAGACGCCCGCAAGTCTCGAATCGGATGCAGTCTAAGTGTAAAGAAAGGTTAAAGCCCAACGGCAGCCTCAAAAAACAGAAAGGGGGCAGCCCTGGCTGCCCCCTTTCCATAATCTCCTAATTCTCTTATGCCACGTGGCCTTCGACCATCTTGACCAGGTCGCTCTTTGATACGCCGCCCACGCGCTGCTCCACCACTTGTCCGCCCTTAAACAGCAACAGGGTCGGGATTCCTCGCACGTTATACCGCGAAGCAGTGCCGCCATTGTCGTCAACATTTAATTTGCCGACCTTCAGCTTCCCGGAATACTCATCCGCGAATGCGTCCACCGTAGGGGCGATCATGCGGCAAGGGCCGCACCATTCTGCCCAAAAATCCACGAGAACAGGTGTCTCCGACTGCAACACGTCCGTGTCCCAAGCCGAATCTGTAAATGTAAGTGTGTTTGCTCCAGCCATTTTCAATCTCCAAACCTTTTGATGCGTATCTTGAGAAAAAGTCGCAAAGCCTGCTCTGTCCCTATCGGTCCAACAGTTCTTTGTACAGAGCGGAATATTTGCCAGCAGTCTGTGCCCAGGAATGATCTCTTCCCATTGCGGTTTTCTGCATCGCCTGAAAGCGGGGCTGATCGGCATAAACCTTCAGCGCCTGACGCAGACACTCGGCCAAATCCCAGCTTTCAAATCGCCAGAACTTGAATCCCGTCTCTGCATCAATCGTATCATCCAGCCCACCCGTAGCGCGAACCACCGGCAACGTCCCGTATCGCAAACTGTACATCTGGTTCAATCCGCAAGGCTCATAGCGCGATGGCATCAAAAACAAATCCGCTCCCGCTTCAATCCGGTGCGCCATTGCGTTATTGAATCCATGCCAGAAAATCATCCGGTCCGGATACTTCGCCGCAAAGCCTGCAAATAGATCCTCGGTCTTCTTCTCACCAGAGCCCAGCACCACCAGCGTCACATCCCGCCAGCCCAGCATCTCGTCTAGCACCGTCCCAACCAGATCAAAACCCTTCTGATAGGCAAGCCTTGAAACAATCCCAATCAGAGGACGCGACATCCGCTTCCCAATCCCGAATTCATCGAGCAGCGCCTGCTTGCAAACCGCCTTCCCCGACATATCTTCCGCCGAATAATTCGCCACCAGATATGGATCCGCTTCCGGGCTCCACTCCTCGTAATCACAGCCGTTCAACAACCCGCGCAGCACCCCGCGCCGCGATCGCAAAAGCCCATCCATACCAAACCCGAATTCCGGAGTCTGTATTTCTTCCGCATATCGCGCACTCACCGTCGTCAATGCGTCGGCAAACACAATCCCCGACTTCAGTAAACTCGCTACCCCATTGAACTCCAACAAATCCGGCCGAAAAAAGCGATCTTCAATTCCCGCTTCCCAAAGCCTCGCCCTTGGCATCAACCCCTGATAGCCAAGATTGTGAATCGTAAAAACAGTCTTGGCATTGTAAAAAGCCGGATCCCCGGTCACAAAGTTTTTCAGAAACAGCGGCAATAATCCAGCCTGCCAGTCGTGGCAATGAAAAATCTGCGTCGGAAACAAATACCGCGCTACGCCCAGCGCCGCACTGCACAGCAAGGCAAAGCGGATATGGTTATCCCCAAAGTCACCATAAAGGTCTCCATAAAATCCATCCCTGCCGTACAAACCAGGATGATCAACGAAAAAGAAAGGCGTCCCTCGATACACCTTCTTGTAGATATCGCACTCATAGTGCCCTCCCCCCAGATAAACCCTTAATCCCGAGTAAACCTTCTCCGCACTGGATACGTCTATCGCACCATATCGTGGAAGAACCACCGCACACTCGTCACCGAGCGTATTCAGTTCTGGAGGGAGGGCCCCCAAAACATCCGCCAGGCCCCCTGTTTTTGCAAACGGAGCGGCTTCGCTCGATACCATCAGTACACGCGACATTGCTTTGTATATTCTGTCAGAGAGGTAGACTGGGAATTTGAGACGTCTCGCACTTTTTCTAATTTTTCTCGTCGTCCCCGTTTTGGGCCAGCAATCCACGCTGGAGGTCGACCCCAATCTCTTTCTCGTAATGGCCGCAATCAATGCTGCCGGTTACGACTCTGATCTTGCCAGCAATGCTAATTCCCCCATACGCGCCCAGATCCGCAATTGGGTCGAGCAGAATAAGCCTCCAGTCCTCGATCAACTCAAAGAGTTCTACGCCATTCATCGCAAGTCCGACCCTTCACGCGACCTCAGCCAGTTCATCAGCTTCGCCCTCTGCATTGAAAAATATGATGCCGCCGACGGGCCCTCTTTCCGTTACCGCCTCCGTCTTTCAGAACTCCCACCCGACGTCCAGGAACTCGATGGCTTTGAGAAACTCATCACCCGCTTCTATCGCGAAACAAAACTCGCCGACCTGCTAGCTCGCAACCAGGCCATTCTCGATCAGTCCACCGCGCCCTATCATGACCCGGTGTCCAACTCCCTCCAGCAGATCGACGGCTATCTTCGCAATCCCCGCGCCAACGGCGTCAAAGGCAACTTCCATGTCTTTCTCGATGTCCTCGCCGCTCCCAACCAGATCCACATGCGCAGCTACGCCAACGATCTCTTCATCGTCCTCACTGCATCTCCCGAGCCGCAAATCGATTACATCAAAAGCGCCTACATGCACTTTCAAATCGACCCCATCGCCATGCGTCACATCACCGACATTGAATCGAAGGCGAGCCTGATCGACTTCGCACTCGGCGCCCCCGCACTAGACCCGCAATACAAAAAAGACTTCGCCCTTCTCACAGTCGCCAGTCTCGTGCGTGCAGTAGACGCCCGCATGATGCCAGCCCGTCAGCGTGCCGCCGCCATCGATATCGCCCTCAAAGAAGGCTTCATCCTCACCCCTTACTTCGCCGAATCCCTCGTCGACTACGAGAAGCAGGAACAGTCCATGCGCTTCTATCTGCCTGTCATGGTCAAAGGCATTGACGCAAAAAAAGAAACCGCCCGCCTCGACGCAGTCGTATTCAACGCAGCGCCTCGCGAACGCCGCGCCAAGCTTGCTCCGCAACCGGTCTTTGAAGTGAGCCCTGCCGAAACAACTCTCGAAACCGCCGAAGAATTCTACGGCAAGAAGGACTATAAGAAGGCCAGCGAACTCTTCCGCCTCGCTCTCGAGCAAACCAACGCCCGTCCCATCAAGGGCCGCGCCTACTATGGCCTTGCCAGACTCGCCGCCCTGAATCGCGACCCTCAACTCGCCGTCGACCTCTTCGAGAAAACCATCGCCGAAGGAGCCGAAGCTCAAGTCTCCGCCTGGGCCCACGTCTTCGCCGGTCGCCTCCTTGACCTGGCCCAGGACAACGACGCCGCAAAAAAACATTTTGAGACCGCTCTGGCTACCGTCGGAGCCTCACCTGCTGCAAAAAAAGCAGCCGATGATGGCCTCCGCGGTATACGCCCCACCCAGCCTTGATAAAGTAGGAAAGAAATATGCGACTTACCAAACGGATAGCAAGCGCATTCCTGATCTCGGGAGTACTGCTAGCACAGACGGCTGATACCAAACAGCCAAAACTTAAGAGTGAAAAAGAACAGCAGGCGGTCATGGCGATCTTCAACGCCCCAGACCCCGCTGCGCGAATGACAGCCACGGATGCGCTGCTCACCAAATTCGCGGACACAGAATTCAAAAACACGGCCCTCTTCATTGCCACCGCTTCTGCAGAAGAGGCCGGCAATTGGGAAAAGACCGTGATCTATGGCGAGCGCAACCTCGAAGCCGACCCCAAGGCTTACGGCACCATGCTCATCCTCGCCCGTGGTTACGCCAGCAAGACCCGTGAATTCGACCTCGATAAGGAAGACAAGCTGACCAAGGCGGACAACTATTCAAAGACTGCCCTCGAACTCCTCAAGACCGCCCCCAAGATCCGCCCTGACATCCCGGATGAGCAGTGGGAAGCCCAAAAGAAGACTTGGGTCTCAGAGGCCTATGAAGCTATGGGCCTGGCGGCAACTGTCCGCAAGAAGTATCCCGACGCAATTTCAAATTACAAACTCGGTCTCGAGAACATGCCCGGCAACCCCAATCTTATGACTCGCATTGCCACCGCGCAACTCGACAACAAGCAGTACGACGAAGCACTTGCCAGCGCCGACAAAGTACTCGCCATCGCAGATCTCAATCCGCAAATTAAAAACATTGTCCAGAACATCAAGACAAGAGCTGCTCAAGCCAAGACCGCCAAATAGCCAACCATTCTGGATGCCCGTAACGCAAGAAGAGCCAACCAACGAGTCCATTTCAGAAACACTTCCCCAAGTGTCTCTGCTCGAAGCCAGCATCGGCTATGAGTTCGTTGATAAGAGTTTGGCTCTTCGTGCCTTGTCCCACCGCAGCCTCAACAGCGAACGTCGCCAGGGACGTGAAGAGATGGCTGAACACAATGAACAGCTCGAATTCCTCGGCGATTCTGTCCTCGGTCTCCTCGTCAGTGAATTTTTATTCCTCGCCCACCCGGAACTCCCTGAAGGTCAGCTCAGCATCAACAAAGCGCGCATTGTCAGTGCCGCCCACCTCGTAGAAGTCGCCAAGTCCATCAATCTTGGAGAATGCCTGCTCCTTGGTCGCGGCGAAGAACTTAGCGGTGGTCGCCAAAAGCGTGCCCTACTTGCTGACACCCTCGAAGCGGTGCTTGCCGCTGTATTCATTGACGGTGGCCTCGACGCCGCTAGAAGCCTCGTCGAACGTGTTGTGATGGCAGTACAGACCGCCCAGGATCACGACGCCGAACTCCGTAACTTCAAGGCCTGCCTGCAGGAACTTGCCCAATCCAAAGGCATGTCGCAGCCCATCTACATTACCGTCGCTACCGAAGGCCCGGAACACTCCAAGACCTTTACCATTGAAGCTCAGATCGGCCTCGACTGGCGAGAGCAAGGCAGTGGCGTCACAAAAAAGGCCGCCGGTCAGATGGCTGCTCGCAACCTCTTCCGCCGCATGTCCGCCAGCGCCTAAAGCTACTTCAACCCAGGCTGCGTCTTTGCTCCAAACGCATTCAGAAACACAACATCCACCCTCCGGTTTTTCTGCCGCCCCTCCGCCGACTCATTCCCCGCCACTGGCACATTCTCCGCATAGCCCGACACTGACATGCGCTCCCTCGGCACTGCAAACTCGTCTGCCATTACATTCAGCATCGCGATCGCCCGCGCCGCAGACAGATCCCAGTTCGAGCGGAATCTCCCATTGCGAATCGGCGTCGAATCCGTATGTCCCTCTAGCAGTATCTTGTTCGGCAGTCGCAGCGCACTCGCGGCAATCTTGCCGATGATCGCAAACGCCTCCGGCTGTATCGTATCCCCCGCTGGAGGAAAAAAAGCTGCCTCTTTCAAACTCACTACCAGTCCCCGTGGCTCCATGTTGATCGAGACCTTGCCGGCGGCAATCTCTTTCGCCAGCGCACCCGTCAAAGACTCCAGCGACGGCACCAGTTCCGCTATCGCCGCCAGCGCCGGATCCTGCCGCAACAACTCTGGCGAAGAAATGGCTGCTGCCTTCTTCGGATCATTCGTCTCCGGCGGCCGCTTTCTCCCCATCAAATCCATCAACGCCTTCGGCATTCTACCCTGCTCGATCGCTTCTTTCACCGATGCAGACACTTCCTTAGCCTTATTCTTGTCCGCGTGAGAGCTTGCAAACATAACCACAAAAAATGCAAACAGCAAAGTAATGAAATCCGCGTAGGAAATCAACCATCGCTCATGGTTCTCATGAGCCTTAACTCTGACTCGTCTCGCCATAACAGTCTGGATCTGCGCAGCCCCCTTCGATTTCAAATCTTGCCGGCCCATCAGGCACGCCTAGGCGGCCATCGCTTGCGGTCCGCCTCCAGACTTCGATTTGCCCTGCTTCGCCGGGCCATAATAAGCTTCCAGCTTCGACAGAATCAGTTTCGGATTCAAGCCTTCCACAATCCCGACCACTCCTTCAAGAATCATTTCCTGTCGCTCTGTTTCTGCCGCAATCCGCGCTTTCATCTTGTTGGCCGCTGGCAAAAAAAGAACATTCGCAATCGCCACCCCGTACACCGTCGCCACAAAGGCCACCGCGATTCCGTGCCCCACTTCCTTGATGTCTTCCAGATGTTTCATCACCTGGATCAAACCGAGCACCGCCCCGATAATTCCAATCGTCGGCGCATAGCCGCCCGCTGCCTCAAACACCTTCGCCTCTGCCTCCGCATGGTGTTCCTCGGTCGCGATGTGCATCTCCATCGTCGATCGCAGTTCCGATAAATCACACCCATCCACCGCCATCGTCAGTGCCCTGCTCAAAAACGGATCCCGAATCGAAGGAATATCGTCCTCTAGCGATACCAGCCCAGTCTTCCTTGCTTTGTTCGCATAAAGGATGATCTCGTCTACCGCATCCTTCACTGGAACTTCATTCGCAAACAACACCTGTCGAAAGCGACGGATTGCACCACGAAACACCGGGCCCGGGGTGTTCACCATCACGGCCCCCAGCGTCCCCCCCACCACAATAATCCCGGCCGTAACCTGCGCTACATCCTCAATGGCCCCGCCCTCCAGCACGAGCCCACCCACAATCCCGCCCGTTGCCACCAGCAGCCCCAACAACGTCATCCAGTCCAGTCTTCGCGTCTTGGTTCCTTCAGCCATGCGCTTCCCCTCCCCCGGCAACAGAAGCACCTGCAAGCACCAGCCGCTTAAATTCCACAACCCGCTCCACAATCACCTGCATCCCCTCGAGAACTCTTACCCTCTCGCCCGTAGTCAGACTCAGCACCGTGTCCGGGTTTGCCTCGACAAGCACGATCAGGTCAGAGTTCACCAGCACAGTCTCGTGGTTGAGCCGAGTCAGTTGAATCATGGCGGTTGCGTAAGATTCTTATCGTCCCTACCACCCAACAATCCAGTCTATTCACCCAGAATTTTCAGAATCGCTTTCAGTTCCTGCTTCAGCTTCAGATCCCCAGCTGCACCCGGCCTTGTTCCGCTATTCTCCACCATAAACAGGCTCGATTGTACTTTCGGCATCGCCTGGGACGACACAACTCCACCTGAACTCCGTTTTGCTGACTTTGCCCCCGCCTTCGGCTTCTCATCCAGATGCTTCCGCGCCCCTTCAATCGTAAAGCGCTTCTCATACAGAAGGTGCTTGATCTCCAGCAAATACTCTACATCCTTCCTCCGATACATCCGATGATTGGACCCCATCTTCTTTGGAGCCACCGCCGGAAACTCCGTCTCCCAATACCGCAGCACATGCTGTTTCAGCCCCGTCAGTTTTGAGACCTCTCCGATACGAAAGTACAGTTTTGCCGGCAGTTCATCGACACTCCGGATGCCCGGTGCGAGATCGGCTGGATCAAAGCGGAGAAATTCGTCAGAAGAGTCGCTCAAACCAAGATCCTAGTCGGCTTTCCACTACAGAGTCAAGCGTTTAGCGATGATTCTTCAACTCCAGTGTCAAAGCCGACCAAAGCACAGTGCAACCAAAGCCTTGACCGGCGCGTTACAATGGTAGTGATCCTGAAAGGAGGGGGCGTAACGGCTTCGACGGGATGATTTGTTGTATTAGAGGCGTGTCGAGCTCCAGGCTCTCGTAAAACGACTGGAAAAACACAATTGCTAACACGCAATTTGCATACGCTGCTTAATTAATTAAGTAGCCGCTCAGGCTGATATGTTCGTGGGTCAGTCGATGAGCGTCATTACACGGAATGGGCCGAGGGCTTCTGTTCGTAGCTTCAGGCTGACATCAATCGGACTAGATTTGGGCTCATTTTGCTGTTTCTGAGAGTTCGAGTCGAATAAACAACGAAATAGATACACACGTAGGCTCTAGTATGGCAGCCATTTCGGACGTGGGTTCGACTCCCACCGCCTCCACCACCTAATTCTCATGAAGATTCACGCAATCGTTCACAAAGCCTAAGAAGGCGGATTCTGGGCCAAAGCACCCATGATCCCAGGCTACGCCTCCCAAGGTGAGACGATGGAGGAACTCCGCACACATTTGCGAGAGGCCACTGAGGGCTGCGTGTCGGTTCCATTAGCATCAGCCTCCATACATGCCGATAACTAGGTGATTAAGCTGGCACTGTAACGGCTCTATCCGGCAAAGAGCTTGCCCGAATTGCAGCGGATCAATGGCAGCCATCACATCGATGCAAAGCCCGGCACTCCTGTCCGTATTTCTCTTCCCATCCATGGCGATGACTCGTTAAAGCTCGGACTGCAGCGCCACATCCGCAAACTGGCCGGGCTCGATCTATAGCGCATCAGTTCCCCCTACCAACTGGCCTGCATTTTCTGGCTGCATCACCACAGGTGCGTCAGGTAGGTGAACCAATTCCCCTCCCTTCCCTTCCCTCGACTTCGGCGATTGGACTCCATTTTCGTCGAACTCCTCGAAATCTCCTGACAATCCCATTCGACGCCATATCAGCAGTTCCGCCTGCAGCAGCCGGTTCGCCTTCTCGCAACATTTCTCCTCGAATCCTCAGCTGGCAACAAAACTGTTCGCATGCGACAGGTCGGCTCCAATCGTGCCTCTAAGCTCATTAAGATATGCCGGCGAACTAACTCGGGCCCACTGCACTTCAGCGGCAGCAAGTCGCGACGCGAGATCCACCCCAGCTCCGCCTTCCTTGCCAAAGCTCTGCAAAGCCTTCAGGTGTCGGGCCCATAGCGCTTTGTCAAGTCTCTGCTTTGCCTCAAGGCGGGCCTGATACCAGTCACTCGCCATCAGCGATTCTCTCGTGAAAAGCTGACGGAAGCCTTCATCATCAATACCAACGCCTTCGTAGTGGCCGTGGGCCATGATATGGAGCAGCGCCTTCAGCGGCGGGCAGGCCATTTCCACGCTGCCATCATCAAAATAATGCAACGCAACCCGACGCTGGGTATCAACAATGGCATCAATTCCCTCAGCAAACATTGCTGCGTCCTGTAACTCGGGTCGAAGTAACTCCTCAGGAAACACAGCATTGGGCACTTCAAAAATACGTCCCAGAAAACGATCGACGAATTGCAAAGTAATGCGATAACCCAGGCGGCTGGCCAACACCTTTCGACCCTTCACCTCAAAGTCGTTCACCTTCTCGAGCAGCCCCTGACTCAAAAGGAACTCTGGTTCTCGTTCCGCAACCCGCATGCGGCACCAGATTTCGGGAACAAGCAGACTCACGTCGTGATCGACACGAAACTTGGGCCCAACACAACCAGCCGAAGTGGTGAATCCAGGATAGCCCGTAAGAATAAAAGAGACCAAAGCGTTGTTGCAATCCACAACAGGCGCAAGTGCGTTGAACGGTCCTTTGGTCAATGCGCCTTCACTGCCAAAACCGGTTGTGGCAGGGGATTTTCCGGTAAGGCTCGAGATGAACTCCATAAAGAGTTCAGGGAGTTCCTGGTAATGGATTGGCCCATAAACTGCCAGCGCAGGCAGGTGGATCGCTGGGTCTGGAGGGTTGTTGCGTCGGCCAGCAAGAACAGCATTCACGGGGAACTGCACAGGATTTCCGGCAGGGATTTCGCGCTCCAGGCGGGCAACAATCTCAGCAAGGTAAGATTCTCGCGGAGCGGCTAGATCCGGGCGCCGTTGCAGATAACGCGGGTTGAGCGACGGCTTGCCGTTCACAATCCGCGGATGCGCTGAAGACACGGCATACGCTTCACCTTCGCTGCCCAGGGCAAAGGCTTCGAGTAGCTCCTTCATCGGCGGCGTAAAGAGGTCCATCTCCGTAACGTGATCCACCATGGCCCTCACTTTGGCCGGGCTCAGCGCTTCATAGTTTGAGAGAAAAGTTCCGGCACTGGCAATGTCCGCTTCAGCCTGCCAGTCGCTACCGCGGTGAATTGCTTCGTCGGGCCGCTGGAAAAGCAGCGTTTCGCAGTTGGCAAGAAGCTTGACACTCAAGTTCTTCGTTTCCGGATCGAGGCCCGAAAGTCGCTCGCGGGGCAGCACCACTGAAGCCGTAATGTCGTCTTCCACCTGCACCTTGATCGAGGGATAAAAGTCCGGTCGAAGTTTGTAGATTCGCCAGCCGCCATCCTCATCAAAGCCGACACGAAGATAGTTGCTGATCAGCCGCTCTTGATCAAACTTCAACTCATGGCCGAGGTAGCCGTTGATGCGGTCGACAGTGAAATGTTCAGCCCACTCATTGCCCCATTCCGGGCGGTAGTAACGCTTCACAGTGAACACAAGTTGGCGCGTTGTTTGTTTCAGCCCACGCAGCCAGTTGTTGTAAAAATCATTGTAATCGGGGGAGGGCGTAAGTAACTGGATCACTGAACCAAGCGAGCGCTCTGTGCTGAGGATTGATCGTCGGCTACGCTCGTCGGGCGGCCGGTTCTCGTAGATCGCAGAAAAGTCCATCTTCAGGATTTCAGCTACCTCCGCCATATCGGCTCGAAAATCACGAACGAAAACGGGGCCTTGCAAAAGCACACTCGAAAGCGACTTCGAAATCTCAGACTTTCCCCCTCCAGAAACAGTGCAGGGCTTGTGGCAAAGCGTACCCTTGGGTCGCACCCCGATCAGTCGCCAGGCCCTGCCCGATAACTGCTTTTCCATTTGTACCCGAAAGCCCGATGGCAGAACGTATGCGTATCCGGGACGTATCGTCAGCCGCTGTTCTGTCCCATTCTGATCCCAGGTAACGAATCCGCTGCGCAGCCGAAAAAGAGAGTTCTCAGGAAGGTAATAAATCGTCGCATAACGGCGATCCGTAGCGTAACCTTCGGGCTGGCGAATCGCCAGATCTCCCAGAAGATTGAGAGCCTGTTCAAACGATCTGTTCTTCAGGCTGACAGTCTGTTCGGCGGAAAACTCCTGACCAAGAATATAGGTCGCAAAGGCGATGGCGCCCCCGGCATGTTCTTCCTCTGCCATGCCGTAAAGATTCGCCGCAAAGCTGATCTGTGTTTTGACTTCCTTCTTGCAGTAGCCGTAATAGTTGTCCGCAATCAGAGTTACCATCACGCCGTTGTGGTCTCGGCAACAGATCTTGAAAGCGCTCCCCTCATTGTAGAGTTCGTCTTCCCTTTCCCAGCACATGCCATCACGTAGCTGCCGTGGCGTCGCTTCAGAGACATGCGGCAGACCAAGTGCCGCCTTCTTCAAGCCAACCAGATGGGGGGCGAGAATGACGCAGCCAGTGTGTCCCGTCCAATGCAGAACATCAAGCCCAGCGTCGTTTTCCGGCAGTTGCGGATCACCGCCGTTGCCAAAAATGGATTCCACAAAATCGAGATTGCTCACCAGGCTGCCGGGGGCGAAGAAGCGAATTTCCATATTCTTCTGCGGATCTTCCCCGGCTGCAGGACAGACCGTCGGGCGAAGCAAAAGTGACACGAACAGTCGTGCGCATTTGTCCTGCTTCGATGTGAACGGCAGCGTAAGGGCGAGGTCGGGCGGCGTAAGTGCCGCCTTGAAGAGTGCAGCAAACACTCTTTTGGGAACAGCTTGTTTATCTGCCGGAATCGGAAAACCGCCTTCCACAATGTGAAAAACTCCTTTGGTTGTGCGACGGTCGCTCACAGGGTTGTGAAGAATCCCTTGCGGCACTCGATAAGAATTGAGGTAGGGAGACGTGAAACTGGCACCCTTAAAGGGCAGCGAGAGAATGCGTCCCAGTCCGGGGCGATCGAGGACCAGAGTGTTTGTCGGGAGCCTGGGAACAACGTCGCCCAGCTCTTTCAGGTAACCATCAAGAAAGCTCTGGATCCGTAGGTCCGCTGGGCAAAGATAGTCCTTCAACAGCCGAACTTTGTTTTCATAATTGCGAAGGAGC
>JANXLY010000428.1 GCA_025354885.1 Acidobacteriota bacterium
ATGCGCCGGGTAGATCGCGAAGAAGATCTCGAAGCTGCCTTACGAGATGCCTCGAGCGAGGCCGAGCGATCCTTCAAGAATTCCGACGTCTATATCGAAAAGTTTATTGTCCGCCCACGGCATATCGAAATCCAGTTGCTCGGCGACATGCACGGCAACATGATTTACCTCGCTGAACGTGAGTGTTCGATCCAGCGCCGTCACCAGAAGGTGATTGAAGAGGCACCCTCACCCTTCATGGCAAAGCACCCGGAATTACGCAAAGCCATGGGGGAAGCGGCAGTAGCGGCCGCCACTGCAGCCGGATACTGGAATGCCGGAACCGTAGAATTCCTGGTCGATGAATCGGGTGCATTTTATTTCCTTGAAATGAATACCCGCCTGCAGGTCGAGCATCCGGTCACAGAGTTGATCACCGGCATAGACCTCGTGAAGTGGCAGCTACGAATCGCGGCAGGCGAACGCTTGACCATTCGGCAGGAAGATGTGTCGATCCGTGGTTGGGCGATGGAGTGTCGACTCTATGCAGAAGATCCGGAGAACGGCTACCTGCCCAGCCCCGGTGAAATTACTTCGCTCGCCTTGCCCAGCGGCCCTGGTATCCGTTTGGACAGTGGCGTTTACGAAGGCTGGAAAGTGCCCCTTGAGTATGACCCCTTGCTGATCAAGCTGGCCGCCTGGGCTGAGACTCGTTCCGAAGTAGTGTTGCGCTTGCGTCGCGCACTCGAAGAAACTCACATCGGAGGCATCCGTACCAACGTCGAATGGTTCCTCGATGTCTTGCGTGATGAAGCTTTTTGCGCCGGTGACTTGCACACGGGCTTCCTTGAAGAATGGTCTTTGCGTCGCGTGCGTCACGTCTTCAACGCAGAAGATCTTGCCGCCGCGCAAAAAGCCGCAGCCCTTCATGCAGCAGAACGCAAGACGAAACCGATGCCAGCATCAGTCCAGTCGAAATGGAAGGAACTGCCACTACGATGAGCGAGGTAAAGGTGGAGCGCGAAGTCTGGAGCCTACTTTCCGGCACCCGGCAGCGGGAGCTGCGAGTGGCGCTCGAAGGCGACGAATACGTCGTCACACTGCGTGGACGACAGACGCGAGTGCGCATCGAAGATCCGCGACAGTGGAACGGCTCCGGTGCTGGCAAGGCCGGAAGCGGCATAGCAAAGGTCGCCTCGCCAATGCCAGGCAAAGTCGTAAAACTCCTCGTTGCGGTCGGTGATTTTGTAGAAATCGGACAAGGCCTTGTGGTGGTCGAGGCGATGAAGATGCAAAATGAAATGAAGAGCCCCATTGCCGGTACTGTCACCAGGGTGCAGGCCGAAGAAGGGGCGACCGTGACTGCAAATCAAGTATTGGTGGTGGTAGAAACAGATGCCGGTTGACAATTGCCCGCGTTGCGAGGGAAGCGGCTGGATCTTCAAAACCGTCGACGGTACAGAAGCGGTAACTCGCTGCGCCTGTGACGATGAAACCCGCTCCGAACGCTTCGCCTCGCGAAGTGGCATCCCTCCGCTTTACGCCAACGCTTCGACAGAGAATTATTCACTGCCCAAGGACAACCCGATCGCCCATAGTGCCATGCAGAAAGTCATGCTCAATGTGCGCAGTTACGCTCGAGAATTTCCAGTTGTCGAAAAGCCCGGGCTCCTCTTGATTGGCGAGACCGGCGTAGGAAAAACGCATCTGGCCGTAGCAGCACTCAATGCCCTGATTCAGCGCGGATTTGAAGGCGTATTTTTCGACTACCAGACCCTTCTCGACCGCATCCGCTCCGGCTATGACCGCTCCAGCGGCTCAATGGATAAAGAAGCCTTTCGCCTTGCCCTCGATTGCGAAATCCTCTTGCTCGACGACCTCGGCGCTCACCGCGTCACTGATTGGGTGGAAGATACCGTGGCCTCGATCATTACCCACCGCTGCAACCATCGCAAGCCGGTTATTGTGACAACAAATTTGCCCGCGCCGGGCAAGACGTCCAACACAAAGAAAGATTCTCTGAGTGATCGCATTGGGGCGCGGGCCTGGAGCCGGCTGAACGAGATGTGCAAGCTGATCGAGATGCCGGCAATCGAAGACTACCGCGTACGAACCAAACGCTAGGTTACATTCCCATCGGTTCGTCGGCGCTGCCGCCATAGATGGACGGACACTTGCCACCCATAGCACGAAGGTAAGTGGAGAGCTGTCCGCGATGGTGGATGCTGTGATTGTTCATGAATTGCAGATAAAGCACGGCGGGCATATTGAACATTCCGTAGAAGTCGATCGGCGTGGCAAGTTCATCCCCGCTCATGGCGGCAATCTTGGGGACACCGGCTGCGATTTCCTTGTCGAACCAGGCTGCAATATCCGCGCCGGTCTTCACATCAGCAGGCATCTCGTGCTGCGGCAATTTGAAGCTGTGGCCACTGATGCAATCCAGAAACCAGATGTCCACAGAGGCAACATGCCAGGCAAGTTCAATCGCCGTCTTCGACTTAGGGTCCGGTTTGTAATCATGATTCTCATTCGGCACTGCCGCGAGGATCTTGCTGGTCACTGGGGTCTCGGCGTTCAGGTTCTGGAGGAACACGCCGGAAAGGGCTTTCAGAAATTCAGGGGTCATAGCAAGCTCAGTATGCCATAAAAGAAGCAAACTGAAAAGACATCTAAAGTTAGTGTATGATTCGAAGATCCATGCGCTCAATAAAAGAGAAAAAATTCGCCGGAATTCATTGCTCTGTAATTTGTTTGCTTCCATTAATCTGCTTTGGTCAGGACACTTCTGTTCGAATTAGTGCAGGAGTTGCGAGCGAATGGAAGACGCAAATTGTGAGCGAAGCGATCGAACTGGACCACCTTTTGGGAGTTCCTCAAGATCTCACTCGCATCCGCAATATCAGGCTGTGGCAATCCTCTAAAGAAACACCAAACAAAGGAATTGACGGCAAAAATCTGTTTCGCATCCCCTCTCCACTTGATACTCAATCAGCCGTTGCTTCGGGGCCGCGCTCAGCGATTAGCGCTCTTGCGCCTAACCTGCAAATCGATGGCTTTGCTGCCTTATCCGACGACAATACTACCAGCCCTCCCGATGCTGCTGGTGCCATAAGTCCAGATCATGTTCTGACTGCTTTAAATTCTGAATTTCGAATTCAAGATCGAAAAGGAAAAACTTTAAGTACGTTGAGCATGGCCCGTTTTTGGGCTCCCCTCGGCCCGTTTAAGAGCTTTTTGACTGATCCCCGAGTTGCTTGGGATCCGAACGTCAAACGATTTGTAATGATCATGCTCGCAGACCTCGGAGAAAGTACCTCTGCAATGATGATCGCCCGCTCGAAAACTTCCGATCCCTTCGGCGAGTGGCGTATGACCAGGATCACTCCAGGTACAACCGGTAGAGATTTTGACTACCCAATCATGGCAATTGCTGGTAAGGCTCTAGCGATCAGTGTAGATGTGTTCTCAGGGGCTTCTTACGAGAAGACCCTAAATCTGGTCATATTGCTAAGCAATCTTTACTCCGCGACGGAGCCGCTGAACTTTCGCTCATTCGACGATTTTCTTGGCTCAAGTGCCCCTGCTGCTGATTCAGATCAGAATCGAAGCCGCGTGTTGTTTGTAAACAACTCTTACTTTCTGAGCAATGGAGCTTATGCAATGGTCTTCAAACCAGTAACCGTAAGTCCCGGAGGCGAAATCAGCGTCAGTCCCCTTGTCGCCGCTGTTGCAGGGGACATCGCAGCATTTAGTGGTGGTGAGATTTTGCCACAGCTCGGCTCAGACCGGAAGATTGATTCCGGAAATGGCGCGATTCAAAATTGTGTTGCTCGTGGAACCAGTGTATGGTGTGTGAACACGATGGTTGTCCGCTTCAACCAGGAATTCCGTACTGTAGTCCAGTACTACAGAATCAACTGGCCTGAAAGCGGCGACCCAACCCTGACTGAGCGAGTCCGTGTTGACGATTCCAGTGGTGCCAACTTTTACGCCTTCCCTTCAATCGCCGTTAACAAAAACCTCGAGCTGCTGATCGGCTACAACCGCTTCAACAAAACCGAATTCGTCGGCGGCTCCTACGCCTTCCGTCGGCCTTCGGATCAACCCGGTGCCCTCTTTGTTGATGGTCCACTCAAAGTGGGGGAAGACAGCTATGTGAAAGGTAACTTTAGCAATCGATGGGGAGACTACTCAACTACCGTTGTAGACCCGGCCGATGACACTAGCTTTTGGACCCTGCAAGAATACGCTGCTTCCAGAACAGAGTCCGGAACCAGCTTGTGGGGCACTTACTGGGCTAAGCTCGCTCTGCGCAATGGCCCATGTACCATGAAACTGGACCGGTCTTCGATCGACCTGCCAACAGCGGGCGCTACCTTTCGCGTTGCCGTTACCCCTTCTTTCCCTGACTGCATATATCTCGCTGCTCCAAACGCAGCATGGATTCAGAGCGTCAGTTCGTCAAGGTTGGCCGCCATCACAACCTATGAATATCAAGTTGGATTGAATCGTCGACCCTTTACCCGCAGCGCTACGATTACTTTTGGCAATGAGTTGTTTACTGTTCGTCAGGCTGCGAACCCCAGCCCTCCTGCTCCCGAGCCCATCTTGACCGTAGTCAAATTTGATGCACCCACTACGGCGAGAGTAGGCGACTCGATCTCCCTAAACGCCACTGTCCGCAACTCCGGCACAAAGGGTGCGGGCAAATTTAGAATTGGCTTTTATCTCTCCACCGGGACACCCGTTACAAATCGCGACATCTTTACAGCCGTAGGTTGCCCGCAGAATCAGGGACTCTTGACGGATGAGCTCGCCAGTTGTTCAGGGACTTATCAACTCGAAGCAGGTCTGAGCCCGGGTACCTATTATTTGGCTGCAATCGCCGATGATCGCGATGAAATTCTAACGACCGATCGAAGCGCTAGCACGCGACTCTCAGATTCCGGCACTTTAACCGTTCAGGCTGCGGCCGTAGCTCCGGCATTGAGCAGTGCCGGTGTAGTAAGTGGAGCAACGGCGCTTGCGGGACCCGTTAGTCCCGGCGGTATTGTTGTCATCTATGGGGCAAGGCTGGGTCCAGCCGCTCTTACTACCTTGACTCTTGATGCTCAGGGCAAAGTCTCCAATACTCTTGCCGGAACTCGAATACTCTTCGACACCGTCCCCAGCCCTTTGATCTACACCTCCGCAGGTCAAGTCAGCGCGATTGTCCCTTACGGCGTTTCGGGCAAGTCGACCACTCTGATGACTGCCGAACTCAACGGGTTAAAGAGCGCTGCAATTTCGCTTCCAGTTGCGGCAGCCATTCCCGGCTTCTTCAGTGTTGATTTCAGCGGCAGGAATCAAATCGCAGCCTTGAATGAAGACGGTAGCGTCAATGCCACAAGCAACGCAGCAGAACGCGGCAAGCTCATCGTACTTTATGGCACTGGTGCTGGAACTTTCAAAAGTAGTCCAATCGATGGTGCAGTAATTGGCTTGCCACTACCTGAGTTTTTGGCACCTTTAACACTTCAGATCGGCGGCGTTGAGGCGCAACTCTTCTACGCCGGGCCAGCGCCTGGTCTGGTGAGCGGCGTGTTTCAAATCAACGCAAGGATCCCGGATGGCATCGATCCAGGGGATCGCGTCACGATCCGCGTGAAGAGTGGATCTATTGAATCCCCAACCGGCACAACAATTGCGGTGAAATAGAAGATTGGAAGAGGAAGCAAGCGGGCGCAACTCCCCCTGGCGGGCATTGCGCCACCGCAATTTTCAGCTGTACGCGACGGGGCAATTGGTCTCGCTCACGGGATCGTGGGTCCACAACACCGCCCTCAGTTGGTTGATGTACCGACTGACGCATTCGGAATGGATGCTCGGGCTGATGAGCCTCTTCACCAACCTCCCCATGCTGCTGCTCGGTGTGGTGGGCGGCCTCGCCGCAGATCGCTTCACACGCAAGCGCATCGTAATGCTCACCCAGAGCGTCTTCCTCCTGCAGGCCGCAATCCTTGCTGCTCTGACACTCACCGGCGTCGTAAAAGTCTGGCATGTATTCGCCCTCGGGCTGGTCTTCGGTCTCGCCAACGCATTCGATATTCCCGCACGCCAAGCCATGATGCTCGACATGTCCAGCCGCGAAGATCTCATCAGTGCAGTCAGTCTGAATTCGCTGATCTTCAATGCCGCCCGGATCATCGGTCCTGGAATGGGCGGCCTTGCCGTCGCCTGGATCGGAGAGGGCTGGTGCTTCGCCGTCAACGCCGTAAGCTTCCTCGCAGTCTTGTGTGTGCTCCTGATCATGCAAATGCCAACCCAGCACATCGGCGCTGGGGCGGCCGGCAAACTCAGCGAGGGCTTTGCCTACGTGGCCCGCAATCCCGTTGCCTGGCGCATGCTCCTGCTCTGTGGGCTAATGAACATCGGCTTTAGCGGCGTCTTCGTACTAAGCCCCTTCTTCGCACAAGACATCTTCGGCAAAGGCGCATGGGGCCTCGGCTGGATCACCGCTTCCATGGGATTGGGCGCAGTCGCAGGAACGTATTTTCTGGCAGGAAAAAGAGACGCCACCGGCTTGCCGCGCGTCAGTGTATTGTGTGGGCTGGGGCTCGGGGTGGCACTGGCCTCCTACGGCGCCAGTCCGAATTATTGGTTTTCACTAGTGTGCATGGCCGTAGCGGGAGGATCTTTGATGGGGCAGAACGCAGCGACAAACTCAACACTGCAGACAGGTACGCCCGAACATTTGCGCGGACGCATTGTGGCCTTGTTCGGGACAGCAGTGGTGGGCATGTCACCAGTCGGCGCAACAATTTTCGGCGCGCTCGCAAGGGCCACCGGAGTGCGAACAGCTGCCATCAGCGCCGGTGCCTTGTGCCTCGCTGCAGCCCTCACTTTGGGCCGGGGTTTGCGCCGTCATGGTGCCCTCTCACTCCTCCTCTTCGCACCGCTCTTCGCCGCCGAGCCACCGCTGATGCAAAAAGTAGACCAATACTTGAAAGAGACCTCGCAACTCACCGGATTCGCAATTGAACGCAAAGTGCCTGCCGCCATGATGAGCGCAAGCGAACTCGAGCGCTACCTCAAAAGCAAGATGAAGATCGAAGTCAATCCGAAAAAGCTCGACACCGAAGAGGCCGTCCTCAAGATGTTCGGCTTCGCTCCTCCCGACTTCAAACTCCGCGAGTCAACCATCGAACTCTTGCAGGAGCAGGCGGCCGCTTTTTACGACTTCAAGACCAAAAAGCTCTATGTTCTCGATCATGTACGCGAGGAACTTGGTGCCGAACTTTTGATCCATGAACTCGGTCATGCCCTTGCTGACCAGCGCTACGGCTTGAGCAAGTTCATGAAATCCTCGAAGGGCGATGACGATGCGGCCCTCGCGCGTATGGCGGTGATGGAGGGCCAGGCCATGTGGCTGATGGGCGAACACGCCGCTCGCGAGGCAGGCCAAAGCCTGAGGACGGCCCCCGAACTTGTGCGCCGTCTGAGCGAGCCCGAAGACACCAGCGACGACCGCTACCCCGTGATGAAGAAGGTGCCGCTCTACTTGAAAGAAAGCCTGATGTTCCCCTATTCTTGGGGCTTTCGCTTTCAGGCCGCAGTGTGTGCAAAAGAAGCCGACTGCATGCAGCGTGTCTTTGAGAAACCGCCCGCCTCCAGTGCCCAGGTCATGCACCCGGACCTGTACTTTGCCGGAGTGATTCCAGAAAAAGTCATCCTGCCTATGGCTCCAAAGAGCGGCGGCTGGAAAGCCCGCTCCGACGGCAGCCTCGGCGAAATCGATCTCGATCTCCTCCTGCGCACCTTCGGTAAGACTTCAACCGGAATCGTTGAAGACAGCCGTGGCGGCGGCTATCGCCTGTACGAGCAGAAGAAAACGCGCGACCTTTTGCTCGTCCATGCGTCGGTATGGAAAGACGATGCGGCCGCGCTCAAGTGGTTTGACGCCTATGCATCCGTACTCGCGTCCAAGTGGAAAAATTTTCAAGTGACTTCGCGCTCCCCAGGTGCCCTCGACGGAACTGGTGGCAGCGGAGCTTTTCGCCTGCGTCTCGATGGCCGAAGGGTGACCGCCGAAGAGGGGCTTCCAGTACACTGAAAGAAAGAAATCCAGAGGTGAAGATGATGCGAGGATTGGCAGCCATTTGTATGGCCCTGACGATGTTGAATGTGGGAGTGATGCCCGGCGCCACAGTGCCAAGGCCTTCTCCCGAGTACGGCTTTGAAGTAACGGGTGGCAAACAGGTTTTGCTCAGCCAGTTCAAAGGCAAAGTGGTTCTGTTGGGCTTTTATCTCACCACCTGCCCACACTGCAAAGACACTGTAAAAGTGGTCGAGAAGTTGTACAAAGAATTCGGAGCCCAGGGCTTCCAACCCCTCGGAGTCTGCGTCAACGATATGTCGAAGATGCTCACCGCTGACTTTATTCGTGAACAGGGCGCAACCTTCCCCATCGGCTACGGCCCGCGAGACATGGCTTACGGGTACCTCCAACATCCCACCATGCTGCAACTCTACTTCCCCACGATCGTGCTGATCGATCGCAAGGGCACGATCATCGCTCAATACATGGGGGGCGATCTGATCTTTGGAAAAGACCTTGCCGAGCGCGAAAAGAATTTTCGCAAACTGATCGAAGATGCACTGAAGAAGCCAGGCGCAACGGCTACACCTGCAAAGAAGAAAGCGAGCTAACGGAAATGACACGCAGAGGATTATTGTTGAGTGGAACGGCACTGGTGGCAGCCGCCCAGACCAAGGCTCCCGCCAAGGCCAAAGGCCTTTCCATCAGCTTGCCTGGTGGCAAAACCGTCAACACCAGCCAGATGGTAGGCGGCCCATGTTCGGTCACAATCTTTAAAACAACCTGTCCGCACTGTCAGAAGTCATTGCCGATTGTCGAAAAGGTGATGAAGGAATTCAAGGCAAAGGGCTTCCGTGCGATCGCTGTTGCCGTCGACGAAAATGCCGAGCCATTGGTGGCCGGTTTCGCCAAAAACTACAACATCACCTTCCCACTGGGCTGGGCCCCGATTGAAGACATCTGCAAGTTCATGGATCTCACTCCCGAGCAACTTTACGTTCCCGCGATGAAGATCATGGACGGCACTGGCAAAGTGCGCGGGCGCTATCCCGGTGGCGACGCCTTCTTCAACATGGAAGAAGCCAATCTGCGCAACTTGATCGAAATGCTTCTAAAAGAGCAGCGTAAGGCCTGATGGATCCGCGGCCGAGTTTAGGACAACTCTGCCGCCTGCTCTTAAAGCACGCCGCTTTCACTGTGGGTGGAGGCACGGTAACAACAGTTGCTCTCGAGCGTGATCTCGTTGAGACCGACAAGTGGCTCACTCGGGATCGTTTCCGCACGATCTACGGATTAGCCAGGCTTACCCCTGGGACAAATATTCTTGCCCTCACAACTGGCCTGGGTTGGCATTTCTTTCGCCTGCCGGGAGCCTTCCTCGGATTGGCTTCAGCCGCAATTCCAGGCAGTATTCTCGCCGCATTGCTGGCGGCAGGCTACCAGCAGCTTTATCAAAACGAAATTGCACAGCGCTTCATGGCTGGTGCAGCGGCTGCGGTCTGCGGCTTCATTGCTGCCAGCAATTTGAAATTGATCCAGCCCTATCTTGCCTCAGGACAGCGGATGATAACGGCAGCAATCTTCTTCGGGGTGCTTGCGGTATCTCTGCTTGGTGCAAGCCCCTTTCCGGTCTTTGTAGGACTCGGCGTTCTAGGTTATCTGTTGTCGGACGGGGCAGGGAAATGATCAAGCTCCTGATCCTCTACTGGACCCTCCTCCAATCCACTCTGGGTTCCTTCACCGGCCTGCAGAGTATCCCTGTAATTCGTCACGAACTGATCGTGGAGCGGCACTGGATTGACGACCAGCAACTAAGTGCAGCGCTAATCATTGGGCGCTCCACACCGGGTCCGATGGGTGTATACATTGTTTGTGTTGGATACTTTGTCGCTGGCTATCCGGGCGCTGTGATGGCAGCATTGGCACTGATGACGCCGGCGCTTCTGATCGTGCTCCTTTTCCGGCTGCTTGGTTCCCGTATCGATGATCCGCGAATAAAGAATGCAATCCGATTCGTAATCATTGGCGGCACTGCCTTCAGCGCATCTGCTTTGGTAGGCATGGGGCAATCCGCCTTCACGACCTGGTGGTTAGTGGGGCTGGGTGCGTTGTCGGCGCTACTTTTGTTGAGAACCAAAGTTGCGACGATCTGGATTCTGGTTGGGGCTGGAATCGTGAGTGTGATGGTAAAGTAAGAAGGTAGCCGCAATGGCTAAATCGTGCGCTCGTAGCTCAGCCTGGATAGAGCGTTTGCCTCCGAAGCAAAAGGCCACAAGTTCGAATCTTGTCGGGCGCACCACCTAAACCTTCATTCCCCTCAGTTAAAGATCGCGAACACAGCGGAAACTCATGTGTGTAGTCGAGCTATCCGGAGTATTCGACGTGCGCGCCGCAACACGATACCGGTTGCAATAAGACCGGTGGCACAAATACGAACCGCCCTTCATCACCCGTGCCGTACCTAATCGAGGCCCCACCGGATTGGAACGTGTCGCAGCGACATGGAACGAAGTATCGAACCAGTCCCCGCACCATTCCCAGGCGTTCCCAGTAACCAGGTTAAGCCCATAACCATTGGAAGGAAATGCATCAATCGGCGCAAGCCCCGAATACCCGTCTTCAGCCAGATCGACCGTCGGAAAATCACCCTGCCAGATATTGCACAGATGCTTGCCACCAGGCGTCAACTCGTCACCCCACGGATACACTTTTTGCTCCAGGCCGCCGCGCGCCGCGTACTCCCACTCCGCTTCTGTCGGAAGACGCTTGCCCGCCCAACGGCAATATTCCACAGCGTCATTCCAACTGACATGGACCACCGGATAATCGTCTTTCTCTTCGACGCTCGAATCCGGCCCGAACGGACGATTCCAATTCGATCCCCACACCCGACACCACCACGGCACCGCAGCAACAGTCCGGTCAACGAGTTCTTCGTAACGTTCCGCCGCAATGTGTCCTTGAAAGACGAAGGACCAACCAATGGTCTCAGCTTCAGTCTTGTATCGAGTTGCACGCACGAACTCCGCGAAGCGCTGATTCGTCACCGGATTGATGTCGATGTAAAAAGGATCGACGTGTACTGTCCGAATCGGCCCCTCGCCATCCATAGGAAAGGCATCCGTCGAGTCTGTTCCCATCAGAAACGGGCCGCCGTCGAGCCTCACCATCCCTTCGACTGACCCCGAAGCCATACGCTGAAATTCCGCAGCTACCAAACGCGACTCAGCCAGTTGCTCAGAGCGCGCCCGCGTCGGCGCGCAACAGGATCCGACAATTCGCACATCGCTCATAGCACAGGCCTCTTCTCTCTTCGGATCTCCGCTCCGGCCCGCAACTGATCCAGATATTCATGCAACTTGTGTTGTTTTCTCTCTGTAAGAAGATGCGCACCGATCTCGTCCAGAAGCTCTGAGAGCGGGCGAATGCCTGCCGGAATGCGCTCGAGCAAAGTTGCGATGTGAAACCCAAACTCGGTTCGAAAAATCCCACTGACTTGATTGACGTCCAGGTGGAACACTACATCGTCGAAAGCCTCAACCATATGGCCCCTCTCGAACCTCCCCAAGTCGCCGCCCTTTCCGGCACAATCAGAAAACTCTTCAGCAACTTCAGCGAAACTCCGGCCCTTGGCCAACTCCGCACTGGCAAGCTCGATAGCTGCACGAGCGGACTCCGCGCTATTCTGCTCGTCTATGTTCTTAACAATATGCGCCGCATGGATTCTCTCGGGCTGACGGAAAGATTCCATGTTCTTTCGGTAGAACGCCACAATGTCTTTGCGCAGGGGCGCTTCTGTTCGCGATGTGATGCGGGCGATCAGGCGCTCCAGGCGAACACTCACTTCGTTTTCGGGGGAGCAGTCCTGCACCGCTTCGGGGTCGCTCATCGCCACTTGGCGCAACAGTGCCGCCTCAATCAAATTCTCCTCGGCCCATTCGCGGGCGCGCGTCCGCAGAACCTGCGGGTCTTCCCAATCCATCTGCGCCGTCATCACATCCAGCATCGCCGCCATCTGTTGTTGGATGGCTGTCTCTTCAATTGGCTCGCCGTTGACGCTTAGAACAGTCATCCCAGTATGGTTGCACCTGTTCACAGAGCTTGTAAACTGGCGATTCTACTTGTGCACAAGATCCGGAACCGCACCCTCGATCGGGATTGCTCCCATCATGCGAGCAAAAAGCGGGTGTTATCGCTTCGGTGATAGTCTCAAAAAATGAAAAAGTGGTTCCTCTATCCCATCGCCGCTTTACTCGCACTCCTCGCCATAGCTTATCTCGTAGGCATGACACGCGATCCCGAACTCCGCACCGAAGTCTCGATGGAAATCGCTCGCCCTCCGGAAGTCCTCTTTCCCCTCATCGCCGACCCTACGCAAATCCAGAAATATTATCCCGAAATTGGCAAGATCGAAATTCTCCAGCAAAACCCTCTGCGCTTCCGCCTTACATCCAAAGAAGCTACGGCAACCATGGAGATCACAACAGCCGTTGCTCCCAGCCACGTCGTGTCAAAGACGCTCGATCAGCCCTTCGGTGTAAGTGGTGTTTGGGATACAACCATCACGCCCACCCCGACAGGTTCCCGCGTGCAACACATCACAACTCTGCAATTTCGCAACCCGCTCATGCGAACGATGGCTTTGTTCTTCGATGCCAAAGCTGAAGAGCACCAGATCCTCGAAAAGATCAAGCGCTACGCCGAGGCCCACTGAACAACAGAGCCGCTTCCCCATCACTGTAATAGCGCTCCCGACGCCCCACCACTTCCATCCCAAGAGACTGGTAAAGCCCGATCGCCGCCACATTTCCCTCCCTCACCTCCAGATGCCAAAGCTCGGCCAGCGGCATCAGCGCTCCCATCAACGCCTTCCCAATTCCGCCTCGCCTCACTCCCGGATCCACTGCCAGATTCAACAACTCTCCTTCGCCCGCCACCACGCGATACAACGCAAAACCCGCCACTCTTCCCTCCACCTCAGCCACCAGCGCCGGATAAGTATCAGCCCACCGGGCCGCTTCCGGGCACATTGCAATCAGTGCTCGAAACACGGGCCAATCCGCCTCCACTCCGTGGCGCACAACTACGGCAACAGGCTCCGCCACATCGCCTCCTGTTCCCGGCCAATCGCTCGCCAGTCAAACCGCTCTTCAACAATCTTCCGCGCTCGCTCCGCCAGTCTCACACGCAGCGCAAAGTTACTCAGCAACTGCGCCGCACTCGCCGCAAACCCTGCCGCTCCTTCTGCAATCCACACACTCTCACCATGTCGCAAATCCAGGCCATTCACTCCACTCGGCGTACTCAACATCGCCCGCTGCATCGCCATCGCCTCCAGCGCCTTGATATTCGTTCCAGCCGACACCGGCGTTGGAATCAACACCAGATTCGCCGCATCATACAGCGGCCGCACATCACTTACAAACGAATGCAGCGAGATTCCATCTCCCGTCGGAATCGCCCCAAACGGGTAATACAATTCCGGATTCGGACCCGCCACAACTTGCAACTTTGCCCCAGGCACAAGCGCCCGCAACAAGGGCCAAAACTCCTCCACCAGAAATCGATACGCCAGCGCATTCGGATAATGTCGAAAGCTCCCGATAAACAACAACCCCGCACCATCCCGCTCCGGCGCAGCTTCAAAGCGCTCGAGGTCCACGCCATTCGGTACCACTCGCCCCATCCCCAACTGCAACCGATCCTTCTCGCTCATTACCGCCACAGCACGATAACGCCGCAACGCCGCACGCTCAAATCGCCGCCACCGCCACAAGTTCCACCAGCTCGCAATCGTACCCACACGCGCATGTTCCTGCGCCGCCAGATCCATCGTCACATCATGCTCCACCAGCACCTCGCCGCCATAAGTCGCAAGCTGTGTAAACTCGGTCTGCAACAAATCCCGCTTCACTCCTCGCAAGACCTCATGCATCGCCGGCGTATTGTATTCAAGCACCTCCGGAGGCAACACACTTGCCCAGCGAAAGCGTCGATACTCCGGCTTCTTCACAAGCGTGACCGAGCAGCAAAGCTCCTTGAGCGGCCCAAGTTCCACAACATCGCGAGATTCTCTAAAGCCCAGCAACTGTATGTTCCAACTCCCCGCCGCAACACGAATCAGATTGAATATCCGCACCGCTCCACCATGGCTCAAAGGCCAAGGCAGATAAGGAGAAAGAATCGCCACAGTAGGCAATCGCGGATCCACTTCTTTACCACTGAACTGCAAAACCTCCGGGTAATGCACCGTATCATCGCGCCAGGGCCGTAAGTGAATCCGGTCCACAGGCCATCCCCGCAGAAAGAGCAGGGAACTGATCGGCTGCTTCACTTGTAAATGAAACCTCTCACCCATCACGTCATACGCCAGCATCCGCGTCGGTGCAAGCGCAAGCCCAACAGCAATCACTCCCCGGTCTGTCCCCTCACCGAGCAACGCCGCCGTATGCGCAATCGAAAACGGAGCAAAACGCCGCATGAGCCGCAGCCACAGGTCGCCGCCGCTTTCCCCCACCTTACGCTCCACTTCAACATGTTCAAATCCGGGCAGCAATTCCCGTAACTCGCGCCGCATCTCTGCTACCCGCTCCACCGGACCATTCGCGAAACTAACTACGTATCTTCTGCGCGCCACGGTTCTTAGTCAACTCAAGAGTAAGATAGGCCAACAAGGGCGGGAAAGCCACCGCCACGCAGACCGGGGCAAACCCATACTGGTCCGCAACCCGTCCAATTAGTGGCGAAGCGAAAAGCTGCAACAGTCCATAGCCGCCAGTCAACAACGACACGGCAAACGCCGCACTACTTCCTCCATAAGAATCAAGCGGCATCGTATACAAATTCACGCTCGCCGCCGAAGATGCAAAGTAACTCACGGAGATCAGCACCACTGCCCACAAAGGGCTCGGTGCCAGCGGCACCACCGCCGACATCATCATCCCCAAGGCTCCAAACAGATAAACTCTGCGTCGCGCCGCCAGTGGCTGCCATCCCCGCTGGATCAATCGCATCGACGCCCAGCCCCCACTGAACGATCCAATAAGCGCCACAAACTGCAATACCGGCGCCAGCCGATTCGCATCATACACACTCATCTGAAAAGTCCGCACAAAGTAGTGGTTCGCCCATCCGGTCCAGAACAAAAAAATACCCAGCGAGAGAATATTCGCAACGATATATCCCCAGGTCTGTGGTGCCTTCAGAATGGCTCGCACATCATACCCGCTCGACTCCGGCGTCGCCACCTGCACCGGTGCCTTCTTCGACGCCCACCACCACAATGGAATCCACAAAAGCCCCAGCCAGCCCGCCACAAAAAACGCACTCCGCCATCCCCAGTTCGCTATACAGAAATTCGCGATAAACGAAGCCAGCGTCATCCCGATCACTAGTCCCACCTGTGACATCGAACTCCCGATCGCCCGCTCCTCTTGCCTCAGATAAGTCTGCGCCGCCTTCGCCGTCGAAGGAATCCCCGCAGACTCTCCCACCGCCACCAGCCCATGACTCACCATCAATCCCGTAAGGCCCGATGTAAAGCCCCGCGCCATTCCCGCAATGCTCCACCAGGTCAGCGCCACTGCCGTCCCCACATTCAATCCCACACGGTCCAGAAACCATCCCATCACCGGCGAACTCAAAAGATACAACAGTCCAAACCCGGTCAACACCCATCCGTACTGCTCATAATTCAGGTGAAATTCGCCCATCATCGCCGGCGAAACTGCATTCAGAATCTGACGGTCCAGATAGTTCACACTCGACGAAAGATAGAAGATCGAAACCACCCACCAGCGATTTCTCTCACTCGACTTCAAGGCAATAATTCCATCGTCAACATTCTCTTTTCTTTCGTTCCGGCCTTTACCTTGCGCGGCTGCTTCTGCACCCCGCAAGCAAAGCTGAATGTCTCGGCACCCGCACCGCTCAACACCAGCTTCGACGGGTTCTCCACATCGTACAGCAGCACTTTCCCACTCTCATCCTGAATCGCCATGCGAGCCTTCCCGCCACCCATGCAATCCACTCTCACCAGTTTGCCCGTCACGCTCGCCGTTGCCTGCTCACCGTCCCACCACTGCTCAACTTTAGTCCCCGCCGCAAGCGGGGTCATCGTCCCTCTTGCCCTCGCCTCCGCCTCACGAACCCTTCGCAAGCTCTCCTGCCTCACCCGTTCAATATCCTTCACCCGCGCCGCTTCTGCCTCTCGACGTGCCTCCGCCTCGGCCTCATACCGACGATCTTGAGCCCCCAGACGCAACTGCCCCAGTGCCGCCTTTTCTACTGGATCAAACGCTGCCCGCTCCGCCGCTGCCCACGCCTTCGCTTCCTCTACATACAACCCCGCAGCTTGCGCCCACTTCGCCACTTGCCCCTGATACTTCGAATCCCGCAAAGCCGCTCCCGCCGCATCCTTCAACGCCTTATGCGCCTTCACCGGATCATTTTCTTTCGAAGCAAACGCAAACGCCGCCTCCGGATAAACCGGCTTCAACTGCAATGCCGTAAACAGATGCTGCTGATGCTTCAATCGATCCGCTTGCCCCACCGCCGCAAAATACAACATCCGCGGCAGACTCAACGCCTTCTCGGCTTCCAGTGCCGCCAGATTCGCTTTCCCGGCCAGCGCATAAGCCGCCGCCACACACTCTTGTGCCTCCACCTCAGTCGACTTCGCCGAGCAAACCCGCCTTGCCCCATCCCTCAAATTCGCGTCACTCAATTGCGCAATCGCCAACTGCAATCGCCCCGTCTCAACTTCAATCTCTCGCGCACGATAATCCCGCTCCGGCAAAATTGGCCGCGCACTATAAGTCACCGCCGCAAAGCTCCCCCGAGCTGTCGCCGCCTCTCCACGCAGCGCTTCTTCATCCTTCTCAAAGCCATTCCGCAATGCTGTCGCTTTGTCCGTCCCCTTCATCAGATTCGACAAAAACACTCTCACTCGCCCGCGATACAGATCATTCGTAATCAGATACTCCATCAGCACCCAGTCCTGAGTCTGTTGCGCCACAGCAGGCAGCGCACCCACGGTCACCCTCACCCTCTCGGCATCGAGCGTACTCAACACGGTCAACACCGCATCCTCAAGTGACGGCTCAAGCGGCCCCGCATTGGTGCTCAGCAACAGGCTCAACACCTGCCGCTTCTGTTGCCGCGACATCGCTGCATCCCCCAGCAACAAACTGTACACGCTCGTCGTCAGCGTAAGCTTCCCGCCCCTCTGACCCCCAGCAACAACAATCCTCACCGGCCACAACGGTTTTGGCTCTGTTATTCCCAGCAAATCACCCAACTGCCCACGCATCTGCTCTAGCGTCCCCAGCAAAACTTTGGCTGCTTTCACATCTCCGCTTGTGTAAATTTCAAACGGTCCCCCGTTGATCTTCTGCCAGGTTTCGGCACGAAGATGCATCGCGATCAGCAATAGGAAAAGGGCTCTCACCAACCTCAATCTTACGAAATGCTTTACAGTGAGGGAATGCTAAGAAGAATTCTATTGATTTGCGTACCAGCCGCAATGCTCCTTGCAGCAGACAAACCGGACTACTCCGGCCACTGGGTCATCGACCTCGCCAAGAGTGATTTCGGCATGATGCCTCCCCCTTCCAAAATGGAGCGCGACATCGAACACAAAGACCCCGCGATGGGCATCAAGTCGATCCAGGTCGGCGAACGCGGCGAGATGAAGAACGAAAGCAGCTACACCACCGACGGCAAAGAAGCCACCATCAAGATGCGTAACCGTGAAGCCAAGGTCAAGGCCAAGTGGGACGGCAACAAACTCAAGGTCAACTCCAAGAGCGAATTCAACGGCAACGAGTTCACACAAGAAGAGACCTGGACTCTCTCCGATGACGGCAAAACCCTCACCATCGATAACGCCATCAAAGCCCCACAGGGCGAATTCACCACCAAATCAGTATTTACGAAAGGCAGCTAACA
>JANXLY010000073.1 GCA_025354885.1 Acidobacteriota bacterium
ACCGCATTGATGCCGAGGGTGCGCATGAGTGTGCTCTTGCCGGACATATTGGAACCACTGACAACCAGGATGCGCAGTTCGGGGCCGAGCCTGATGTTGTTCGCAACAGCCTGTTCACGAGGCATAAGTGGATGGGTCAGGACTTCCGCTTCGAATTGCGGGCCGTCGATCAGGATGGTGGGAAAAACGCTGGCGGGGTTTTCGTAATGGTACCCAGAGAGAGAGCTGAGAGCTTCGATTTCGCCGACTGCTTCGATCCAGACGCGCATGACTTTGCCGGAGTGGGCTCGCCAATCTTCGAGGGCGAGGGCGAGGTGCAAGTCCCAGAGGACGAGCGGGCCAAGAATGCGAACGATGAAGTGGTCGCGAGAATCAACGAGTTCCATCCAGCGGCGGAGTTGCGCGATGAGGCGAGATGGCGGGAAGCCCTCGACGTTCAGTTGGGCTCGCAGTTGGGCGAGTCGGGGTGACTGGAATTGTTCTGTTTCGATGCGGGCGAGAACTTCGGAAAGGAGACCGACTTCGTGAGCAGCGCCTTCGGCGTTGCTGAGTACGTGTTTTGTTTCTTTCCGATAATGCCAGAGGATTCCCCCGCAAACGAGGGCCATGCTGAGGTACGAAATGCGCAACCAGGGAAGTTCAGCACCCAGGATATCGGCGATGAGGGCGCAGGCCGCTGCCGCTCCGAAGAGCGAAATTAGCCGGAAACTCATACGGGGAACTTTTTGAAAGGTGGCTTGAGCTTCGCCCCAAGCGGAGAGAGCGGCAGCGCGGAGTTGAGGCTGCTTTCCTGCCCCAAGGATGGCAAGATCTTCGCGGAGATCGAGATTGGGGGTGAGTTCCTGAACCGCCTGCTGGCGATGCTCGATCGTTTCGATTGGAGCAGGATTGAGGAGCCAGTGGGCCAGAGTCTGCTCGCCTGTGCGGGTGCGCGCCTGGCAGAGCAGTTCGAAGAGAGAACCACGGCCGAAGATGTCGAGGTCGCGGGCGTAGAGATGCTCTTCGGGGAGGTGCTGATCGCCTGAGTTGCCGATTCCGATCCACTTGCCTTTGAGCCGGGCGATGGATTGTTCGTAGAAGGATACGGCGCGTTCGAGGCGCTGTTGCGTATTGCTGAGGACCTGGATACGGATGCCGATCCAGAAAAAAATCAAGATGATGGTGCCGAGGGCCCACCAGTTGGTCCAGTAGATGGAGGCAAGGGCGGCAATCACCACGAGGAGTCGAATGTTGCCTAGTTTGGCAGCGGATTGATCTGAGCTGGCCAGAGAGCTTCGGCGCGCCGCAAGCCGCATTTCGTATTGTTCTGCAGCCATAGCTTCATTGTCCCATCGAGGCCTGATTGTTTATGAAGTAATCGTGGTCTTCTTCGCCTTTGATGTAGCGCACGTTAAGCCAGGCGACAATGCGCCCATTGGGAGCAACCCAGACTTCGATCACGCCAATGTCACCGGGCTTGCTGTAAGCCGGGTCCTTTGTGGCCTGTGCGCTGCGAATTGCTTCGTAGTATTCGCTCTCGCTGATCAATTTTGAGGTGGCGGCATCGGGGGCGGATGTGGCCTTTCTCGGGATTGAAGGGGGTAGCGAAGAGTCGATTTGTTGGGCCGCTCTTTCGATTCGCTGACGAGTTTCTGGATTGAGGGATTTGGCGGCTGCGGTGAGGAGCATTGCGGCTATTTGAGGTCGAACGGCAGGGGAGAGGACGGCCAGGAAAGTATCGAAAGTTTGGAGCTGGTCTTCGAGGTCTTCGCACTCAAAACCTGGAAGCACTTCTGCGAGATTGAACAGCACTCCAGGGATTTGATCGGAGCCCAATTCGATGCTCTCCTTGCGGTGAGTGCCCGAAGGCAATGCTTGCTGAGCGGCGGATTCGATGCGTTGGCGCGTTTCCGTATTACTGGCTTTGGATGCGGCGCATCTGAGGATTGCCGCAATTTCAGGACGTGCGGTGGTGGAGAGAAGGGCGAGGAAAATATCGAAAGTCTGCAGCTGGCATTCGAGGTTCGCGCCTTCAAAGCCGGGCAGGAGTTCGGCGAGAGTGAGGAGCACTTCAGGGATTTGATTGGAGCCCAATTCGATTCGTTGGGAATCGCTGTTTTGCATGATCCGAGTGCCGCTAAGCGAAGTTGCCGAGCTCGCGGGCGAGGCCAGAGGCTTGAGCAGCATCTGGCATTGCAATGAAGATGGTGTCGTCGCCGGCGATAGTGCCCACGATGTTGGGCCAGGTTTCGGTATCGAGTGCGATTGCGAGCGACATGGCATGGCCGGGCGAAGTTTTGATGACGACCAGGTTTTGCGCGGCAACCGCAGAGACCATGAACTCGCGGGCAAGGGAGTGAAAATTCGAAGCTTGGTGGCCGAGATCGGAATAGCCTTGGGCAGTCTTAACGAGGCCGAGTTCACGGATGTCGCGCGAGAGGGTGACTTGCGTCGCTTCGATTCCGCGCCCCTTGAGAAGCTGCGCCAACTGCTCCTGGGTGTGAATTTCGTCCTCGCGAATCAGCTTCTGGATTTGCTGGTGGCGTTCGAGTTTGTTCATAGTTGCTCGAGACGGGCTTGTGCTTCGAGCAGCGCAGCGGCGACAGTCTGCGGGGCGGTTCCACCGGACACGACACGGGTTTTCATACCGTGGCGGGGGTCTTTGAGGATCGGCACAAAGTCAGCGGTGAATTGGGGGTCGAAGGTTTGCAGTTCTTCGGCAGTGAATGAGGCAGGGTTCTTGCCACTCTTGATGCCGTGGAGAACCAGGCGTCCAGCGAGTTTGTGGGCCTGATGAAAAGGCAGACCGGCACGCGAGAGCGCTTCGGCGATGTCGGTTGCGACGACCCAGGATTCGGCGCAGGCTTGTTCGGGGATTTCGGGATTGAGAGTGAGGTTGCGGGCGACGATGGCGGTCATGTTCAGACAGGAGATGGTCTGATCCGCCGAATCGAAAAGTTGCTCCTTGTCCTCTTGCATGTCGCGATTGTAAGTAAGTGGGAGGCCTTTCATCGTAACGAACAATGCTGAGTAGGCACCGAAGACACGACCGCATTTACCGCGGATGAGTTCCAGAGAATCAGGATTTTTCTTTTGAGGCATCAGGCTGGAACCGGAGGTGACGGCGTCGCTCAATTCGAGCCAGCGGAATTCTTCGCTCGAATAGAGGATCCAGTCTTCGGCCAGACGGGAGAGATGCAGCATGATGAGATTTGCGGCATGCATGTAGTCGAGAACAAAGTCCCGATCTGCGGAGACATCCATCGAGTTGCGGGTAGTTGCCGCGAAGCCAAGATCGCGGGCAATCGAAGGTCGATCAAAGGGAAAGGCGCTGCCGGCGAGCGCGCCGCTTCCGAGCGGCAGAACGTTGGTGCGGGCGTGAACCTGCTGGAGTCTCTCCATATCGCGGGCAAACATCTCGAAGTAAGCAAGGAGGTAATGAGGCCAGAGGACGGCTTGGGCCCGGCGCATGTGTGTGTAGCCTGGGATCGCCGCATGCGGGTATTTGTTTGCAAGCTGCAAGATCTCGGCGAGTAGATTCTTGGTTGCGAAGATCGTGGTTTCAATGGTCGACCGGAGCCAGAGGCGGGTGTCGAGGGAAACCTGTTCGTTGCGGCTACGGCCGGTGTGGATCTTGTCGGCCAGTGCTCCGGTTTTGATTTTGAGCTGGCGTATGACGAAGGAGTGGACGTCCTCGTCGCTTGCACCGTCGAAGTAGGCGGGGTTCTTTGCTTCGAGCTGAATTTCTTCAAAGGCTGCGACGATGCGGGCGCGTTCGTCCGCATTGAGTATTCCAACACTTTCGAGGGCGCGGGCAAAAGCTTGTGAGCCCTGAATATCAGCCTCAATCAGACGTTTGTCGAAATGAAGGGATTCGGAAAACTTCTCAAAATACTTGTCCTGGCCGACTTCAAAGCGGCCGCCATAAAGCTTCTCTTGCATCATTTTTATCCTAAGCGAGCAGCATCAAGAGTAGAGCTTTTTGAGCATGCAGACGATTTTCAGCTTGATCGAAAACGGCAGACTGCGGGGATTCGATCACCGCGTCGGTGACTTCCTGGCCGCGCTTGGCGGGAAGGCAGTGGAGGAAGATGGCCTCACGCGAAGCAGCATTCATCAAGTCAGAGTTGACCTGGAATGGAGCGAAAGTGCGGATGCGCTCTGCGGCCTCGGACTCTTGACCCATGCTGGTCCAGACGTCGGTATAGACGACCTGTGAAGACCGTACACCAACAAGCGGGTCGTTGGTCACGCTGACGGCACCGCCATTTTGACGCGCAAATTGAGTAGCCTGAGCAAGGACATCGGCGTTTGGTTCGTAGCCTACGGGGCAGGCGACACAAACAGTCATGCCCATCCTGGCGCCGTTGAGGAGCAGAGAGTGGGCGACGTTGTTGCCATCGCCGACAAAGCAGAGCTTGATGCCAGCGAGAGTTTCAAAGCGTTCTTTGATCGTCTGCAGATCGGCAAAGCTCTGGCAGGGATGATACATGTCGCTGAGAGCATTGATTACAGGGACGCTGGACCATTCGGCAAGTTCGTCGATGGTGGACTGCAGGAAGGTGCGGGCAACAATGGCGTTGGTCCAACGGTCGAGATTGCGGGCGATGTCTTTGGTTGGCTCGCGATCTCCGATGGGGCCAATGGAGGCAACGGCGTCGCCGCCGAGTTGCTTGATGGCAAGTTCAAAGGTGAGGCGGGTGCGGAGCGACGGTTTTTCGAAGAGAAGGCTTAGGTAGCGATGGCGCAAGGTTGTGGCGAACCGCGTTGGATTACGTTTGATTTCAGTGGCGAGGTGGAGGAGTTCGCGGAGTTCGATATCGGTGATGGAAAGATCAGAGCTTAGATCACCTGAAGCGATTCGTGGGGCCTGAGGGGAGGCATCGGAGGAGAGAGCTGCGGACATCACTGTATTTTTATTCAACCCTTATGAATAATAATACAATTTATAATGGAAAAGTTAGTTCAGATTCCGAGGAGACGCAGGACAAGTGGAGCGACGTCGACGCTGCGCATGGTGACAGGGCGAGAGTGCAGGTCCGGGCCGTAAGCGATGAACAGCGCGAGCATGTCACTGCGGGTTGGCAGGAGACCGTGCACCCCATGAGGAGTTTCTAACTTTGCAATTGCCGGTAGTTTTGCGGCAAAGGAAATAGTGAAGCCAGGGGAGAGATCGAAGTAAAGATCGCCGCCGTTTTCTCCGCCGATTCCGAACTTGGCAGCAGATTCCGAGGGCCAGAACCACTCCGAGAAAACTTTGGTATTTCCATCGCGGATGTCAGAAAGTTTTTGCTTCAACTCTTCGAGGAGAGCCTTGTCAGTGCGGTCCTTGAGTCGGAAAAATTGAGCCCCAGCAATTACTCGGTCCGCGTAGCCGAGGTCTTTCAGAATCGTGTTGAGACGGATTTCATGAGTAGCGACCGTCATGCCGTGATCACTAACGATTACAAAATGATCCTGTTCTTTCAGGAGCAGGCGGATCTCTTCTATGCGCCAATCCACGATCTGATAACCCCAGCGGCGGTATGGCTCGGTGAAACGGTCCCCGAGAGCAGCCTCAGGTTTCCACATGTGGAGCAAGTCGTCGGCAGTGCTGATGTAGTCAACGATCAGACGCGGGCCGAATTCGTCAAGGAGTGCGCGGGTATGACGCATGGATTGACGAGCGTGCAGCTCAAGAGTCTCCATCCAGCGACGCTCGGCGAGGCCGTCGGCGTTGCGCTTGCCAAATTGCCCCGTCTCATAAAATTTACCTGCACCATTGCCGATGAAGGCTCCGGCAGAATTGAGCAGCCTTTCCTTGAATTTGATGGCCTGCGTTTCGCCATCCGCACAGACGCTGATCTCTTTGCCCTGGGTTTGATAGAGCATGAATTCTTTGCCGTCGGCGCTGAGTTCGAAGAGGCGAAAGTGGACCGCTGTCAGATTGGCGACGGGGAGGGCCTCGCTGAAATAGCGAGCCAGAGGCCGGGTCTTGCTGGCTTGGCGGACGGGCTCGATTTCACCGTCCCTCAGAGTGGCATCGACATAGCGTTTGCCGCTGTAAGCGGTCATGCGGAGGGTGTCGTAGCGGAGGCTTTTGGCAAAGACTGCGCCCGCAAACTGAATGCGGCCGGATGAATAGCGAAAATAGTGGATGAGCTGTCGGCTTTTTTCAGGAATAATGAATCCTTCGGGAGCCATGTCGAGCCAGGTTACATCACTTGCATGGACCAGCTTTTCTGGTGCTACTTCTGCAGTCTGGTAGCCATTCATGAGCGTGACATTCGGGCCACTGTTGAATTGGTTGCAGGGGAAGCCCTGGGTGGTATTGTGGGCAACCGATTTCACTCCAGCTCGACCCGCTTGCACCCAAAACATTTCTGAGCGCAATTGGTCGGAGCGAAATCCGTTGGCGTGTTCCGTAAAACTGGTGGGAATGGTGTTGGCGGTAATGCCATTTACGTTGCCATAGACGCCAGTGAAAATGCTGGCGTGCCCGGGAGCAGTGAGCGACGGAAACGCAGTCTGCATGGGGGCGTAAATTCCATCTCCGGCCAGACGCTTCAAAGCCTTCAGCTCGGAGGATGCCGGGTCTTCGGAGAAAGACTGATAGCCCATGCCGTCGAGACTGATTAGGAACACGCGTCCTTTCTGCTGTGCCCCGAGTGGAAAGAGTGTAAGCAGACAGAGCAGAAGAGGACGCATTGTTAGCCTTTGATGACGATGTTGACCATCTTGCCCGGTAGTGCGATGACCCGGACAATTTCCCTGCCTAGGATAAAGTCCGAGACTTTTTCGTCGGCAAGTGCAGCAGCTTCGAGCTGTTCTTTCGTGGAGCCGGTAGCGACAATGATCTTGCCGCGCAGTTTGCCGTTCACCTGAACCGGGACTTCGACTTCGTCTTCGATCAGGTAGCTTTCATTGACGCTCGGCCAGGCGTGGCGGAAGACAGGTGCGACCTCTCCAATCTCTTCCCACAACTCTTCGGCGATGAAAGGCGTAAAGGGTTCGAGCATCAGGATCAGCGACTTCAGAATTTCAGGAAGCGCTGCGGCAGTGAGGCCTTCTTCGCAGGCATAGAGTTCATTGGTGAGTTCCATGAGTGCGGCGATGCAGGTGTTGAAATGCCAGCGCTGCTCGAAGTCGAGAGTGATCTTGGCAATGGTCAGGTGGAGCTTGCGCAGTGCTCGCTTGTCAGCGGCACTGAAGACGTCTACTGCATCGTGAAGGCGATCAACGTTTCGTGTAACGAAGCGATAGACGCGACCGAGGAAGCGGTATTGGCCTTCAACGCCGGACTGTTGCCAGTCCATATCCTTGTCGGGGGGAGCGGCGAAAAGTACGTAGAGACGGCAGGTGTCAGCCCCAAATTCAGCGGTGAGCACTTCTGGATCGACGATGTTCCCGAGGCTCTTGGACATCTTGGCACCATCCTTGAGAACCATGCCCTGAGTGAAGAGTTTCTTCGCCGGTTCGGAGTTCTCGATCAGCCCAAGGTCGTGCATGACCTTGGTCCAAAAACGCGAGTAGATGAGGTGGAGGATGGCGTGTTCGACTCCGCCGATGTACTGATCGATGGGAAACCACTGAGCAATCACCTTGGGATCGAAGGGAGCAGCGCTGTTTTTGGGGTCGCAGTAGCGGTAGAAGTACCAGGAGGAATCAACGAAGGTATCCATCGTGTCGGTTTCGCGACGTGCCGGAGCACCACACTTGGGACAGGTAGTCTTCCAGAAGCTTTCGTGACGAGCAAGAGGAGACTCACCAGCGCCGGTGATCTCGACATCGAGCGGCAGCAGCACGGGCAGGTCTTCATCCTTCACCGGTTGAATGCCACAAGTGGCGCAGTGAATGATCGGAATGGGAGTGCCCCAATAGCGCTGGCGAGAGACGCCCCAATCCTTGAGACGATAAGTGATCGCGCCGACGCCAAAGCCCTTTGCTGCAGCGTGGGCGGTCATCTTATTACGGGCTTCTGCGGTCGGAAGGCCTGAATATTCGCCGGAGTTGACGCTAATACCGTAGTCACCGAATGCGGCTGTTACGGGCTCTTCCAATTCGCCGCCGACGGGCTTTACGACAGAGAAGATCGGGATGCCGTACTTGGTGCAAAATTCAAAATCGCGCTCGTCGTGGGCAGGAACGGCCATGATCGCGCCCGTGCCGTATCCCATCAAAACGAAGTTACCGATCCAGATCGGAGTCTTTGCACCGTTGTATGGATTTATGGCGAAGCGCCCGGTGGGGAAACCGTCTTTATTGAGGCTGGTTGGATCTTTGCGATCCTGATCGTCGACCATCGCCTTGAGTTGCGCTTGTCCTGAGGCGCCCACGAGTTCAGCTGCCATGGGGTGTTCGGGCGCAAGAATCAGACAAGTTGCGCCGTAGATGGTATCGACACGTGTCGTGAAAACGCGAATCTTTTCGGTAGAAGCTTCGAGGGCGAAATCGACTTCAGCGCCTTCGCTCTTGCCGATCCAGTTGCGCTGCATGATGAGCACGCGCTCTGGCCAGCCTTCTTCCAGGTTCTTGATGTCGGCGAGGAGTTCTTCAGCATAGGCAGTCGTTCTCAAAAACCACTGCTCGAGGCTGCGTTGTTCGACTGCGATTTCTTCGTGACGCCAGCAACAACCATTGACGACCTGCTCATTGGCAAGCACGGTTGCGCATTCGGAACACCAGTTGACGAGCGACTTTTTCTGATAAGCGAGTCCGCGTTCAAACATGCGGAGAAAGAACCACTGGTTCCAGCGATAATACTCAGGCTCGCAGGTGGCGATTTCGCGATCCCAATCGAGAGAGAAGCCGAGGCGTTTGAGGCCTTTCTTCATCTGCGAAATATTTTGAAGGGTCCACTCGCGAGGTTGGCGTCCGAATTTGAGGGCGGCATTTTCGGCGGGCAGTCCAAAGGCATCCCAACCCATTGGATGGAGCACGTCGTAGCCGCGCATTCGCATGAAGCGGGCTAGCGCGTCGCCGATCGAGTAATTGCGCGCATGCCCCATGTGAAGGCGACCACTGGGGTAAGGCAACATCTCAAGAACGTAATATTTTCTGGTTGGGTTCTCGGGAGTCTTATAAAGAGTAGGATCCTGCTCCCAACGGGCATGCCACTTCTCTTCGATTTCTTGGTGTAGGTATTGCTTTTCGGGCATTGTGGAGGGTAAACCTCCAATGTAACGCGCCTAACGGTAATAGTTCTTGAGCCAGACGTGATGGCGCATGATTGCCAGCTCTTCCGCGTTGAGCAAACCAAGCGCGCTGACTGCGCAGTTTGAATCCACAGTGGAGTTGCGGCGCATCCCGGGGATGACGGTGGAGACGGCAGGATGGGTTAGACAGAAGCGAAGGCAACGCTGGGCCAGAGTGCCTGCAATTGAGGCTGAAGCCGCTTCGAGATCGGCGACGCGCACCACAACATCTTTGAGTCGTCCGTCGCGGAAATACCATGCGCGGAAGTCTCCTGCCTCAAACTCTGTGTCGATGCGGAGCGCCCCAGTCAGAGCTCCTTCGTCGAGTGGGACTCGAGCGAGAACCCCTACTCCATGCTCTTCGCAGGCCGGGAAGAGCCAGCGTTCAGGGGATTGTTCAAACACGTTGTAAATGACCTGCACTGTATCGATGAGGCCACTGGCAACAGCATCAAGAGCGGACTCTGGCTGGTGATCATTGATCGAGAGCCCAAAGAACTTGATCTTGCCAGATTTCTTGAGCTCTTCGATACAGCGGCGCCATTCGTCCTGAAAGAACCAGATCGGATTCCAGACATGGAATTGCTGCAGGTCGATCTGTTCCACGCCGAGATTCTTGAGACTCTTTTCAGTAGATTCGATGACGTGCTGGGCTGGGAAAACTTCCTGTATCCCGACGCCAGGCTTGGCAGGCCAGATGAGGTTCTTGGGAGGGATTTTGGTAGCGATCCAGACTTTCTTGCCGGCATCACGGACAACCTCCCCAACGAGCGTCTCGCTGTGGCCTTCGTTATAAGCAAGGGCGGTATCGATGAAGTTGAGACCAGCATCCAGGGCGCGGCGCAGGGCAACCAGGCTGCTGACGTCGTCGCCTCCGATCCATTGTTTGCCACCAATGCCCCAGGCACCGTATCCAATTTCGCTGACTTCAATTCCGGTTCGTCCCAGCTTGCGGTAATTCACTCTCAAATTTTCCCATGTATGCTGTGGGCATGAGGCAAATTTTCCTCAGCATCCTTGTTTTTACGCTTGCGCTGCTCGCTGCGCAGAACTATCGGCTTTACCTCAAAGAGGGTGGTCACCACCTCGTGCGGGAACATGAAGTTGAGGGCGACCGTGTCCGCTACTATTCCATCGAACGAGGAGATTGGGAAGAAATTCCACTTAATATGGTGGATTTGAAAAGGACAAAGAGCGAGCTGTCGAAGCGCGATGAGTCAGCCAAAAGCGAGCGGGATATGGTGGCGGCCGAGGCCGCCGTAGAGCGAGAGAATCGACGGATTGTTGCAAGCATTCCTGAGGATCCTGGCTTGTTTCGACTGGACAGTGCGGGAAAGATTGTCTCGCTCAAGCTAGCTGAATCTGTCATCGTAACGGACAAGAAACGGCAGGCACTGAAGGTGCTTTCGCCTATTCCAATTTTTGCCGGCAAGAGCACGGTGGAACTGGCGGGCGAGAAGTCGGGAACAATATATTCGGAGCGGCGGCCAGAGTTCTACCTGCGCCTATCGAAGACACAGCAGTTTGCGTTGATCCGTTTGACCCCGAAAAAGGGTGGCCGGATTGTAGAAGTGGTGCAGACGGTTCCCGTGAGCAATGAAAAAATGGAAGAGCGTAAGGAGTTGGAGATCTTCCGGCAACAACTGGAAGAAGGCCTCTACAAGCTTTGGCCACAAGCAGATCTGGCCGCCGGTGAATACGCGTGGATCGAATTCACTGACGGCCAGGTTAATTTGATGATCTGGGATTTCCGGATCGAGTAGCTAGCGTTCGTGTACGTCTTCGAGGTAGGTGTAGCCGTGCATACCTTCTTCATAAAAGCGCAGGAGTTGGCCTGATTCTTCGTAGCCAATCTTGCCCTGACGAACGGCTGTTTCGACGTCACGGCGAAATTTTTCCTGCAAGTCTTTGCTGGAGAACTGCACGTAATCGAGCACTTCGCGAACGGTATCGCCTCGGATGACAGCTTCAATAACATTTTCGTTTTGCTCATCCAGACTTACGTGAACCGCATGGGTGTCGCCAAGCAGGTTGTGCAGGTCTCCGAGGATCTCCTGATAGGCACCCACGAGGAAAGCTCCCAGGTAGTAAGGCGAGCCATCGAAGGGGTGCAGCGGGAGGAATTTCTTGACGTCGCGACGATCGATGAACATATCGATCTTGCCGTCAGAATCGCAGGAAATATCGCCCAGCACGGCATTGGATGTGGGACGCTCATCCAGTCGATGAATCGGCATCAACGGAAACAACTGCTTCACCGCCCAACTGTCCGGCATGGACTGGAAGAGCGAGAAATTGCAGAAGTAGGTGTCGGAAAGCATGGAGTTGAGATTCTCCAGCTCTTCGGGAATTTCGTCCATATTGGAGACAAGGCGCTGGATTTTGCGGCCGATTGCCCAATAGATGCTTTCGCATTGAGCGCGTTGTTCCAGCGACATGTAGCCCAGACTGAAGAGGTTCAGCGCGCTGTCTAGAGATTGCTGTGCATCGTGAAAGGTTTCGAGCACATTCTTCTGGCTCAAGCTCTTGAGCGTTTCAAACAAGTCGATTAGCGGCTGTTCGGCGTCATCGGAAAGAGTGGCGGGGACTTCTTCGTTACCGAATCCGCTGACGCCAAGAACATTGAAAACCAGCAGGCTATGGTAAGCGGCAATGGCGCGACCACTCTCGGTCATGATGACCGGGTGTTCTACTTCTGCTTCGTCGCAAACATTCTGGATGTGATAAACGACGTCGGCGGCGTATTCCTGCAGAGTGTAATTCACACTCGATTCGAAGTCGGTTTGTGAACCATCGTAGTCGATGCCTAGACCGCCTCCGACATCCAGGATTTCGAGTCCAGCGCCAGCCTTTTTCAAGCCAGCGTAACACCGGGCGGCTTCGGTCACCGCAGCCTTGATCTGCCGGATATTAGTGATCTGGCTGCCAAGGTGGAAGTGCAGGAGCTTAAGGCAATCGCCCATCCCGATGCTCTTCAGATGCTCCACTGCACGCAGGGCTTCGCTCACAGTGAGGCCAAACTTGGAGCGGTAACCACCTGAACTCTTCCAGCGCCCACTGCCACGACTGGCCAGCTTGATGCGAATGCCGATAGAAGGCTTGACGCCAATCTTTTGGGCATACTTGATGATGAGTTCGAGCTCGGTATATTTCTCGACGATCGGAGTAATGTCTCGTCCGATCTTGCGGGCGAGCATCACCATTTCGATGTACTCGTCGTCCTTGAAGCCGTTACAGACGATCGGAGTATCGTTGTCTGCAACGCCGAGGACAGCCAGCAGTTCGGGTTTGGAGCCGGCTTCGAGGCCGAAGCCGAAGGGCCGTCCATACTCGTGAACCTCTTCGACGACCTGGCGCTGCTGGTTGACCTTGATTGGAAACACGCAAACGTATTTGTTTTTGTAATTGTGTTCGGCAATCGCGTTTAGAAATGCCTGATGAATCTCAGCGAGGCGATGCTTCAGGATCTGGCCGAATCGAATCAGAATCGGTGCTTGGATCCCTCGCAAACCAAGCTCATCGATGAGCTTCTTGAGGTCCATTCGATGGTTGGGCTCTTTGTCTGGATGAACAAGGAGGTTGCCGTTTTCACCGACGGTAAAGTAGCCCTTACCCCAACTTGCGACATCATACAACTCTGCGGCGTCGGTGGTTGTCCAACGCTCTGTAGGTTCCCAGGTGACAGGGTCTGCCAGCTTCAAGTTCAACTTCTCAATTCCTCCAGACACAAACTTTCAATTTGAGTGTCGTAGGAAATGATGCCCCCCGCAATAGTTTTCGTACATTGAAATCAAATATTTATGCGGGGATTTCAGCGACATAGACCTGAGTAGTGCCAGAGCGATCGCTGGCAAAGGCAATTTTTTGCTCATCCCGACTCCAGCTCGGGTGAGGATGTGTCCATTGCGGGCCGTATACGGTATCAGTACCGGCCTCCATCCAACTCAACGTACCAGAGGACTTGGCAGCACTGCGGGCGGCCTCAAAGTCTTCCTTGAGGGCATATCGGGATGTCGTCCATTGCGATCCCCCATTCGACGCTTTGGACTGGCAAACAGGAGATCGAGTTCCGGTCGCGACATCCACGATCTGGATGCCATGATCGGGATGATTCGTATCGCAGAGCACCAGAGTGCCGCTGCGATTGGGAGCTATGTGCCAGCAGTTGAAATCGCAGATCGTCGTGATTTCGCGAGTTTGCCAGTTCAAGCGACGCAATGAAAACGGCCAGACGGTAAAAACGATGTCACCGGTCTGACCGAGAAAGGTTTCGTGAACAACAAATTCGGTGTTGTCGTGCTGGTGCAGGCATTCGAGGCCAGAACCATCGCGGCGGATGCGGTGCATTCGGGGAGCAGGGTCTCCTGAAAATTCAATCCACTCGGGCTCCAGAGGATGAAACTGCGGATGGATGATTGTGCGTGGATAGTGCATGAAGTGCCAGCCACTGCCGTCCCATCTACCGCAAAGGATTCCGTTTTGCCCCTCAATTTTTGCCGCTGCAGTCAGCCAATGTCCGTCGTTGCTGATCGAACACTCGCCAATCGATGCACCCTCGCGTCGCACGATTTCAACTTCGGCAAGTGTTGCAAGGTTCAAGCGGTAGATGGCCCCAGCACGAACGAAACACAAATCCTGGCCATCCGGGTGAAGAGCGGGTGAGAAAGGGTGGATGCCAATGGGCCCGCTGGTGAGTTGGCGAAGCTGATCTCCGGCAGGGTACGCGCACTCAAAGAGATGTGCAACCCCATTTCGATACGAAGTAAAGAAGAGCGCCTTATCGCCTGGATAGAAGCTCGACTGAAGAAAGTAAGACGGGTGGCTAATGGCCGACTCATTAGTAAGCTGGCGCACGAGCGCTCCCGTCAATTCATCGCGGAACTCGATCATTTGCGACCGAGGAAGAGGTCGCGCCCTTTGACGAGCGCTTCGATCTTGCGATCACTGATGCTGCGCTTGAGCATCCAGAAACCACAATCAGGATGCACCCATCCGATGCGGCCGGGACCAAGAATACTTTCGGCGCGTTCGATACTTCTTGCAATTTCCTCGGGGGTCTCGACGTGGTTGACCTTGATATCGACGACACCAATGCCGATACGGATATGTCCGGCAATGTCCTTGAGGGAATGGAGGTCATCGACAGGACGGTGAGCCAGTTCGAGCACGAGATGATCGACGTGCAATGAATTCAAGAATTCGATCAACTGCTGCCAGTGTCCCTTTTGAATCGTCTGCCCCCCATAGTTGCCAAAGCAGAGATGGACGGCACGGGTGCACGTGATGGCATCGAGGACGAGGTTCATCGATTTTGCCGCTAGCGGCCAGTCTTCGGGGTTGCCGGGGATATTCGCTTCATCGACCTGCACACAAGCGCAAGGAAGGTCGCGAACCTGGCCGGCAAGCACTTCTCCAAGGGCCATCGTCAGCTTGTCGAAGCTGCCGTAATGGTTATCTAGCAGAGTGCGAGCAAGCATGTAGGGGCTGGTTACTGTGAACTTGAATGGGCCACCGGCAACGCTCGATGCAAGCTCACAGTCCCCCAACAAATTGAGCGAGCCTTCGGAAAGGGGTGCCTCGACGACACCTGCAGCCTTACGGCGAAAACCCATGGTTTGGTTGGAAGCGAATGCCTCGTGATCACTGCGGCCGACCTCGGAGCGAATACCGCCCATCGGGCGAATGAAGTATTCGATCATTCCGTTGGTATCTGGATGGTTCACGTCGAAACGATAGAGTTCGCCATCAGTGGGCAAGTCGATACCGGCTTGTTTCTGGATGTCGAAGACAACGCGCGTGGCATCGAGACGAGCTTGCTCACTGGGGAGTGCCGCGAGCCAGTCTGGAACGGGGTAAGACCCGACAGTTGTAGTTAAGATTTCAGGATTAGACGACATAGGGTTTGCGATACTCGCGTGTCAGCAGTTTGTCCGCGTCGGGGGCATTGTGGAACTTCATCTTTTCAGAATCGAATTCCAATTTCTTGCCGGTGCGATAGCTGATATTCGCGAGATGACAGAGACCGGCGGAGACAACTCCGATTTCGAGCTCTGCGTTCAGATCTTTGTAGTTTCGACTCTTGATGGCTTTGAGGAAGTTTTCCATGTGGCCAAGCACATCCCATTGTTTGCCTTCGGGCTTGATGTCTTGAGAAAGAGTAAGTTCTTCGCCCTTGTAGATTTGGAAGCTTTCGGAGTCAATGGCAAGGATGCCGTCAGAGCCATAAAAAATATTGCCAATAGTATGTTCACCGCGCTTCTTGAGCGGCCAATCCGGGCCTGTGGGCAAGCCGCGAACTTCAAATACGATTTGTTGGCCATTGCCGTAATCCAAGGTCGACAACTGAGTATTCGGGGTTTCCTGATCGTCCTCGTAAACAAATTTGCCTCCCGTTGAGACAACGCTCTTCGGATAGGCAACTCCCATCCCCCAGCGGGCGATATCCATTTCATGAACGCCCTGATTGCCAATGTCGCCATTGCCAGTGTCCCAGAACCAGTGCCAATTATAGGCAAAGCGAAGCTGTGTGAATTTTCTCATTGGCGCGGGGCCAAGGAATTGATCCCAGTCGATACCCGGAGGCGGTGAGCTGAGCTCGGGCGCGCGGCCGATCGATTTTCGCCGCTTGTAGCAAAGCGCTTTGGCGAGGTAGATTTTTCCGATTGCTCCTTCTTTGATCATTTGCATGGCCTTGATTTTGTGCTCGATGCTGCGGCTCTGCGATCCAACCTGAACCATTCGGCCGGTCTTACGGGCCACATCAATCATGCGTTGACCTTCGTAGATGTTGTGGCAGGCAGGCTTTTCGACGTAGACGTCTTTACCCGCCTGACAAGCCCAGATCATGCCGAGTGCGTGCCAATGATTTGGCGTCGCAAAGGAGACCGCATCGACCTCTTTGTCGGCGAAGACCTTTTTCATGTTGTCGTACTCTTTGGGCTTCATGGCCCCATCTTTGACAACCATGGCCTGGCCTCGTTCACGGGCCGCCTGGTTTACGTCGCACAGCCCAGATATGTTGGCGAGATCTTTCAGCCCGAGATAGTTGCTGACGTGATCGCGGCCACGGCCGCCGACGCCCACAACGACCAGGTTGATACGTTCATTTGCACCCATTACGCGCTGTGCTGCAGCGGCGGTAGCGGCGCCTAGGAAGAAACGACGGGAAGTAGAGGGATTCACAGACAAGCTCCTTGCATTCTGATTGTCAGCATACAGTAATTACTATGAGTTTCTCTCAAAAGTTGGCAATCGTCACTGGTGGCGCCAGCGGGATCGGATTGGCTACAGCGAATCTGCTTAGAGCCAGAGGAGCGCAGGTCATCGTGTGGGATATTCAAGGCGATTCCAAGCCAGTCGATATCACAAACGTTCCTGCTATCGCGGAGGCGCTGCGCGAGATGGATCATGTCGATATTCTGGTTCATAGTGCGGGAATCCAAACTTATGGCACAGCGACGAGCACTAGCGAAGAAGTCTGGAACCGGACGATGCTGGTGAATGTGACGTCTGCTTTTCTGGTCACCAAGGCGGTGATCCCGAAAATGCTCAATGCGGGTGGCGGCTCCATTTCCTTAGTCGGAAGCGTTCAGTCCGTCGGTGCCGTCGCCAACAGTGCTGCGTATGTGACTTCAAAGCATGCGCTATTGGGCCTTACCAGAAGCATTGCACTTGATTACGCCAAACAGGGGATTCGCTGCAATTGTGTTTGCCCCGGGGCCATCGACACACCCATGCTGCGCTGGAGTGCGGCGCAGACGGACGATCCGGAGGCTACGCTTGTCGCCTGTGCTCAAGTACATCCGCTCGGTCGATTGGGCCAACCGGACGACATTGCGAAAGTGATCGCGTTTCTCTCTGGTGAAGATTCAGCCTTTGTGACTGGTACAGCATTTCTAGCGGATGGCGGCGCCATGGTACCTATTGGCGGGGCTGCATTCCAGGAAAATGGCACCGCACGCGCCAAGATCTGAACCAGTGGACGGGTTCGATGCTCTCGGAATCGGCGACCGTTGCGGTCACGTGCTACACGGCGGCAAGTTGAATGCTGTCGAGAATTACTTCTTCCCTCACACCTTTGTCCCGTTTGTTCCGCAGTGCCTTTTCAGGCGAACTGACGCAGGTACCGCAATTGTTGATCGCGCTTGCGGCAGTGCGCCAGAGTTCGAAATCGATACTGTGCATAGTAACTGCGTGGGAAGTTCATGCTCAGTCTAGCCGAGATCGTTTCGAACTGGAGTCGACTCCGACTGAGTCTCCAACGCACTCAGATCTAGTGTCAAGTCTCTGGCGTAGTACGGCAGCGAATCCAGCAATTGCTGTAAGCTCATTTGATTTCCCTGCTTTTTCCCGATGAAATGAGGCAGCTGGATGCTGGCGCTTCGTACTTTTGTGGTCATTACCACTTGATGGCTTCTTCACCGGGCTTGCGGCAGAAGTCGTAGAGTGCATCCAGGAAGAAGCCCTACGATACTGATTTTAGAATTATTCTAAAGTGTTAGCTACCGGAGAACTGTTATACCAAGACTGCTTGGCATTTCCACACTTCGCCAGACCCGATGGACGGACTTCTGAAAGTCCGTCTCGCGGGCTTCATTGATGTTGGGAACAAATTTCTGTGGATTGCGGTCGACGAGTGGAAACCAGGTGCTCTGCACCTGCACCATGATGCGATGGCCTCTGCGAAAACTATGATTTATATCGGGAAGCTTCCATTCGACCTTCTCGGCCTTGCCTGCCACAAAGGGCTTGGGCGTCGAGTAGCCTTCCCGGAAGCGGGCGCGGAAAACATCGCCTCGAACCATCATCTGGTAGCCACCCATAACGACACCGGTCGGGTTTGGACTAGGCTCTGGAAAGTCGTTGGGGAAGACATCGATCAGCTTCACGATCACATCCGCGTCTGTCCCCGTTGTTGAGAAAAAGACACTCGGGGTAATGGGTCCGGCAAGAACAACATCTTCAGCCAATTCATCCGTAACGAAAACCAGCACATCCGGACGGGTGGATGCGTGCCGCTGATCCATCACCATGTATTCACGTGTCATCCGATTCGAAACTTGAGGAATGTAGGGAACGGGTCGCGCGGGATCACTCGGAAATTCATCAAAGGCCATTAGCCCTGTTTCTGTCTGGGGCGAAAAGCTCAACTTTCCATTAGCGTGGAAATACAGTTTTTTTGCCTGACTCTCTGGGGGAGGCCAGGCATCATAGCGCCGCCAGACGTTTGAGCCAGACTCGAACATCAGCGCCTTGGGAAGCTTCGGATCCGGCCCATCTTTGAGAATGTGTTTGAAGTAAGGCAGCTCCACTTTTTCGCGATACCACTCGCTGGTTTTTGCATTAAAGCTAATGTCGCCAAGAGATGCACCGACGTCACGAGACCAGCCTCCATGAAACCACGGACCCATCACGATGCGATTGCCCTTGGCAAACCCCTGCTGCTCCACATTCTTGTAAACCTGAAGGGCGCCATAAAGATTTTCGGCATCGTAGAAGCCGCCGATCGTCAAGACTAACGGCTGGATATTCTTCAAGTGAGGGCGCAAGTTGCGGGACTGCCAGAACTCGTCGTAGTTGGGGTGCTTCATCATGTCAGTCCAGAATTGGACATTGTTTTTCATGTAGCGCTCATTGGCGTTATACATCGGCCCGAGGTCGAGGAAGAATTTATAGCCGTCGGGAGTCTTGTGTTCGAAAGCCTTTCGATCAGTGAAAGCTGGCTCTGGGCGAGGCTGGCCAAACGCATAGAGGAAGTTGAATGCATGAGGAAGAAATAGTGCGCCATTGTGATGGAAATCGTCACCTGTGAACCAGTCTGTGATCGGCGCTTGAGGGCTGGCGAGTTTGAGTGCAGGGTGTGCGTCGATCATACCCGCAGCTGTATAGAAGCCAGGATAAGAAATCCCCCAGGTTGCAACGCGACCATTGTTGGAGGGCAGGTTCTTCACGAGCCAGTCGATTGTGTCATAGGTATCCGAAGATTCATCAACGTCGCCAGGCCCATTCTTGACGGGACGGTGGGGTGTCATGTTGATGAAGTCACCCTCGCTCATATTCTTTCCGCGAACATCCTGGTAAACGACGATATAGCCATCCTTGGCGAAAAGCGGTGAGGGGCCGATATCAGTTTTGTACTGATCCACGCCGTAAGGCGAGACGCTGTAAGGCGTGCGATTCAGCAGGATAGGGTAACTTTGCGAAGCGTCTTTCGGAATATAGACACTGGTGAACAGCTTCTTGCCGTCACGCATTGCAATCCGGTATTCGTACTTGGTGTAGTGCGCCTTGACATAGTCGAGGCCTTGGGCGCACAAAATAGAGGCGCAGATGAATCCCAACAGGAACAGTCGCATTGTTCTGATTGTAAATCGCATTGAAGCATAGCTCGAAATGAGATCATAGGGGAATGCTCGAATTGAGAGCGATGCTCTTCCTGGTTCCGATGGCAATACTTGCGCAGGATGCCCAAATCGACCGCGCAAGACTTGCCAGCCAGGCTCAGTCTTTCGCGGAGCAGCTCCCCAATCTGATATGCACAGAGATCCTGAAACAGAAGTCAATTTCCTATTCGACGCGGATGCGGATTCGCTTGGGAGAAGCGGCATTGCGCCCCGTTGCGCCGAAAATCAAAACCCGAGAAATTCGGTCGGATCTGGGCTACTCGCTGCGAGGCAAGGAGAGCCCGGTCTGGTTTGAACTTCGCAAGGTGATCGAAGTGGATGGCAAAGTTGTCACAGCAGCGAAAAAGGCTCGCGAGCGTCTCCGGATGGGCTTGCAAAGCGAGGATGACAACACCCGACTCAAGATGCTTGAGGAATTCAACCGCTACGGCTTAGACGGCATCGCAACGGACTATGGACTTTCCCTGCTGCTCTTTCGTTTCGGCGAGATCGACAAGATGAACTTTGAGGCAAAAGCTGTGGAATTTCTGGGCGCGGACCAAGTTTCTGTATTTTCCTTTTCTCGCACCGACAAGGGGGCAGCCGTGACGGTTTTTGATGGCACTCAGGTGACCCGTCAGCCGTTGAACGGAATCATTTGGCTGAGACAGAGTGATATGAAGCCGCTTCGGATTAAAGTCATCTCAGTCACGATTGAGGGTCATACTCAGCTTCTTGATGAAGGCACGATCGAATATGCCGCTTCGAAATTTGGGTCCGTTTTGCCTGCCAGCGTCAGCTATTCCCGCAAAGTGAACGGCACCTTGATTCTGGAGACTCAATACACATACAAGGATTTTCTAAAGTTTGGTGCCGACGCCGAACTCAAGTTCACACCATGAAATTCGTTTACCTGCATGGATTCGCCTCTTCACCGGCATCGGGCAAGGCACAGTTCTTCGCCGGGAAATTGCGTGAGGAAGGACTTGAAGTCGCGGTTCCTTATCTGGAGAATGAGGGCTTTCGAAACCTGACCGTAAGCGGGCAACTGAAAGTGATCGAAGGCGCTGCGCAAGGCCAGTCGGTACGGCTGATCGGATCGAGCATGGGTGGATATCTTGCCTCACTTTATGCGGCGCTCCATCCTGAAACAGAGAAGCTTCTCTTGCTGGCACCCGCATTCGGATTTGCAGATCGCTGGAAGTTGAGGCTTGGTGAAGAAACGATGCAATTGTGGGCCAGGCAGGGATTTATCGAGATGATGCACTACGCCAGCGGCAAACTCGAGCCCGTAGGTTTTGGGTTAATTGAAGACGGCTTGCGCTATCCAGCCGAGCCGAACTTTCTTCAGCCCGCACTGATTTTTCACGGGATTCAGGATGATGTTGTGCCAGTCGATTTCAGTCGAAAATTTGTGTCGAATCGGACAAATGTGCAACTCACTGAATTGAACTCAGGACACGAATTGACCGACGTAATGGAAGTGATCTGGCAAGCGTCACGAGACTTTCTGATCCGTTAATCCACTGGTAGCATCACCCAAAGCTCTGGCCTGCCTGTATTGCAGTGGGCGGCGCGATTCAGGAAACCAAGGCAGGGCCAGGAGAGGTAGAGCGCATATCTGGCTACATTCCAGGCACCCTTACCATTCCATGCATGGCGAAATCGTTGCAGGCGCGACTGCACACTGGGAATTGGATGAAAAATCGCTTCCACGCTGAGTGGTCGGTTTGGCTCATCATCCTGCAATTGATCAAGTTCACTCAACATCAGGGCAAATTCTTCCTCTGGCAGTCCGCTTGATCGAGCAACCTGGTCCATTTCAAAGACCGCTTTGCGGCTCAAGGTGGGGAGTAGCAAGAGTCCGAGGAAGCACCAGAGAGTGAATCCAAGCGAAGTACGGAAAAGCTCGGCAACCGAGGCTACCCCTGCGCCTGGCAAGATTGAGCTGAGGTAGAATCCACACAAATTCCAGGCCATTGCGAGACCGAGCCCTCGAAACCTGCAACCCGCGTTGATGATAGAGGATCGCCGCTCCATTTGTAAGCCCATCACCGACTTGGGAAGGATCTTCTGCCAGAGCGCTGGAAAGATGATACGCTCTCGACCGGGCAGCCCGGCAAAGCCGCCCGAGAAGCCATTGTCCATCCCCGAAATCATTAGAACCCTGCGGCCTTCAATCCATTCCGAACTGCTCACGCTGAGCCCGCCTATCAGACGGGCAAGCCAGTCCTGGCCTTCGATCATTGCCAACATTACTGCCGCCAGCAGTACGATCACAGTTGGTCGCCCTCCGTATCGGCCAGCCTGCAATATGATCAGTCCGGAACAAATGAGAAAAGCGCCTTGCAGCAGGAAGCCGCGAATGTATTGCGACGCGAAGAACGAAAACATCAGACATTGTCGAGAATAGTGGCAAGGTAGCCAATAGCCGCCAATATAATCCAGTGGGAAATGCAAAGAAGAGTAGAGAGCTATGATCCAAATTAGCCCGATCGCATCGAAGTAGAGAGTCGGCGCGAATCCGGCAAAGACACGCTGGGGCCAATTGAGCAGCAATGAAACAGACGCCAGAACGACAATCAAACCGACTGCACCAATGCCCAAGCATAAGCGGGCCCTTGCGTAGGTCATGTGTCTATTTTTCTCACAGGTTTTTATAGATGCCGCAGAGTTTCAAGTGGCTGAATTTATTGAGAATCAGTGCTTTTCTGCTTTTTTGCAAGCTGGGCTTAACACAGGACGATTCTGTTGTTCCCACACTGAAATCAGAAGAAATCAAATTGGTTGAGCAAACCCCAAATGGGGAAGGCGAGCATCGCTACCTGGTCAGCCTGCCAGAGCAATTCCGGAATCGGCACTTCGTATTCCTGGTGGATCGCTCGGCTTGTAAGGCAAATCTTGCGGTGAATGGGAATGTCTTGCCGAGTGAGGATGCTAACGATGTTTTTAGGTTTGACAAATCGAACCAGATCGTCCTGAAGAATTGCGTAGAGCGGACGCCTCAGCCGCTACAGTTGTTTGCACATCCGAAGGTGTACATTTCTGAAGCCCGCGGCAACTACGACATCGGCCGCAGGCTTCTGCAACTGGACGTGACGATCCGCAATACTCTGTTGAATTCGGCTTCGCTTTCCCTTAACCTACCTGGAAGTAGTGAAGATTTTTTCGTTGGGCCGGAAACTTCTCAAACCCGGAGCATCTCCGTGCATCTAAAGAGCTGGGTAGGCAATTCTTTGATTCTCGTGATGCATAAGTATCCTGAGGCGATTGAGGCAGAATACCGGCACATGCGAATCGTACCCATATCACGAATTTCCAAGTGATACGAGCTCGCAACGGCATGTTAGGATGAAAGCAAAGTCGTAATACTTCCAAATTTCATATTCTCGTTTGCAACCATTGTTGAGCGGTATGCGTCGGATAGGTAGCGCAGAGTCGATGGCAGAGAACGAGGAGAAATTCGGGTGAATACATCGACGCTAGAACGGGCAGAAGAAAACGTGATAACCACGGAAGAGCAAAAACCGGTCTCAAGCCCAGAGGACCATCTGGCAAAAACCCTTTCGGGCCTGGAGGGAGATCATGTCTTCGTTTCCTTGTGGAAGGGAATCAAGGAAACGATCAATCCCACGAAGCTGCCTCCGCTGGAGGTCACTTCACGTCCAATTGCAGTTAAGGATATTTGGGGGCAAACCGCTGGAAATGAATCGCGCAGCGCCTTGGGCTCTGTCATGATTCATGGCGGTATCGTTGCACTCCTGATCTTGCTTTCGACTAGCAAAGAAGTCCAAAAGATGGTGAGAGAAATTACGCCGCTTGCTGCGCCCTTGAGCGATTACATTCCGAAAGCGGCTCCCAAAAAGCAGGCGATGGGTGGTGGTGGGGGAGGCGGTGCGCGCGATGTGATTCCGCCCAGCAAAGGGAAACTGCCTAAAGTAGCGCCCAAGCAGTTTGTCCCCCCCCAGTTGCAAAAAATTGAGCAGCCCAAGTTGGTTATGGAGCCTACGATCATTGCGCAAGCGGATACGCTGCCCAAGGTAAATCTCCCAATGCTGGGTGATCCGCTCTCAGGATTGAGTGCGCCATCGCAGGGCCCTGGATCTGGCGGTTTTGGAAGTGGTAAGGGTGGTGGTGTTGGTTCTGGAAATGGCGCGGGCTTCGGCCCTGGTTCCGGCAGTGGCACAGGTGGCGGCGCTTTCAGAGTTGGTGGAGGAGTATCTGCGCCTTCGGTTCTCTTTAAGGTCGAACCGGAATATTCGGAAGAAGCTCGCAAAGCTAAATTTCAGGGAACTGTCGTCCTCGCGATTATCGTAGACCCTTCAGGCAAAGCGCGTGACATTCGCGTAATTCGTCCGCTTGGCCTCGGTCTCGATGAGAAGGCAATTGAGGCCGTCATGAAGTGGCGATTCAAGCCGGGTCTTAAAGACGGCGCGGCAGTTCCGGTGCAAGCAACGGTAGAAGTTAACTTCCGCCTTCTGTAGTCAATTTCCTCAAGTGCTCAAAGCTGTAAATGCCACTGGAATGACCGTCATTCCAGTTGATCTGTAGAGCATAATTTCCTACTGCTTCGCAGCTCAACATCTTCAGGGCAGGCTTGTACATCTGAAATGGATTTGGATTCTGGTAGTTTGTCTTCTCCGGCTCAGTGCCGTGCGCGCCGGTGCAAACCGCACAGGGGCAGTTGTCACGCAACAAAGCTAATCCAAAACTGGACTTAAGGCCATCCCGCCAGTCGATTTCGATTCCCTTGGATTTTGAAACAGCGATGTGTTCCGGTTCCTGTAAGCTCATGATTTCCGTTCGATATCCCTAACTCCCGGGATGCGCCGCAACGCACTCAGGATCTTTTCAAGTTGTCGTTTGTCTCGGACTTCAATTTTCATGTCAACAACGGCACCATCACCGCCTCGCTCCTCATCACCGCGTGCTTCAAGGCTTCTGATATTGGAGTTTTCACTGAAAAGTACTTGCGTAAATTGCGCGAGCATGCCGGGACGGTCGTCGGTAGTGATCGAAATCTGCACATCGAAACTCTCGACCCCTGTCTTCGCCCACTCCACGTCAATCTTGCGCTCGACTTCATACATCAGATTCTGGACATTACTGCAACTGAGACTATGAACGGCAACGCCCTTGCCTCGGGTGATGTAGCCCACGATGGCTTCCCCGGGGATTGGGTTGCAACAGATCGCGCGATAGATCAGAACATCATTCATGCCCTTGACTCGAAGCGCGAGATTCTTGAGGTTTTTGTCTACTGCTTCAGGCGCAACAATCGCCGCATGCGCCAGTTCTTCCTTCACTTCTTCTTCGTGTGCGCGCTCCGGCGCAAAGCGCATCAGGATGGGTCGAGCTTCCAGCTTTCCGTAACCCAGATTCGCGAAGATATCCTCAAGTTTGCTTAAACCGTAGTCTTCGAGCACCTGGGCCAGTATGCCTTCGTCCAGTTTCGAGATGGAAATGGACAGTCGGCGGGCTTCCTTCTCGAAGTATTTTTCCCCAATCTCGATCGATTTTGATCGCTCAGTCGCGTTGATGATCTGCTTAATCTTGTTGCGTGCTTTTGACGTTTTGACAAAGCCAAGCCAATCCTTGCTGGGCATATGGCCTGGCTGCGTCAAAACTTCAACCACATCTCCATTCTTCAACGAGTACTTGAGTTGAACGATTCTGTTGTTGACCTTCGAACCTACACAAGCATTGCCAACGTCGCTGTGGATGTAATAAGCAAAATCGACTGGAGTAGAATCCCGAGGCAGCACCACCACTTTGCCCTTCGGTGTAAATACATAGACCTCGTCAGAGTACAAATCCACTTTTAGAGTGGACATGAATTCACCTGGATCTCGCATCTCCTGCTGCCACTCAATCAGTTGCCGCATCCAGTTGACGTACTGCTCTTCTGTGCTCTTGCCCTTGCGCCCTTCCTTATACTTCCAGTGCGCAGCTACGCCTTCTTCCGCCAGACGATGCATCTCTTCGGTACGGATTTGCACCTCAAACGCTTGCCCGCCAGGGCCCATGACACTCGTATGCAGGCTTTGGTAGCCGTTTTGCCTGGGCATTGCGATGAAGTCCTTGATGCGGCCTGGAATCGGGGGCCATTCATTGTGGATTACGCCAAGGGCCCCGTAACAATTCTTGAGTGAGTCAGAAATGATGCGCAAGGCAAGCAGGTCGTAAACCTGTTCGATGGGAATCTTCTGCTTCTTGAGCTTGAGATAAACCGAATAGGGACGTTTCAGGCGGCATTCCACGCGAGCGGGTATTGATTCCCGCGCGAGCTTTTGCTCTACGCTTTTCTGAATGCCTTCCAGAAACTCGAGGGAAGCTTTGCGCTTGTGCTCAATCTGTGCAAGGATGTCGGCTTGGCCCTCCGGGTCAATCGCTCCAAAGGCGAGGTCTTCTAGCTCTGCCCTCACTTTACCCATCCCGAGACGATGCGCGATCGGAGCATAGATATCGAGGGTTTCCTGACCGATTCTTGTCTGCTTTTCGCGGGAGAGGCTGCCAATTGTACGAAGGTTGTGCAGTCGGTCGCTCAGCTTGACGAGAATGACGCGAATGTCGCCGACCATGGCGAGCAGCATTTTTCGAACGCTCTCCGCCTGCTGTTCTTCGCGTGAATAGAGTTGAATTTTGCCGAGTTTGGTTACGCCGTCTACACAGATTGCAACTTCGTTTCCAAAACGCTTACGAATCTCTTCGATCGTAATACCGGTATCTTCGACGACATCATGCAGCAATGCCGTTTCGACGCAAACCAGATCCATGTTCATATCAACAAGAATCTGCGCTACAGCTATCGGATGAAAAATATACGATTCACCACTCCTCCTGGATTGGCCGACGTGCTGGTCCCGTGCAAACTCGAATGCCGTCCTGAGCTTCGCAACATCTTCTTTTGGACGGTTCAGCGCAAAAGATTGCTCCAACGCCAGAAATCGTTGCTCGACGGCGTTGAGATCAGATGCATCCGGCACAGGGGATACACGAGTGGCGGTGTTCTTGGGCTTGGATTCCATTTGAATTAGAAGCAGAGGAAAGAGCGGCGTGATTGCGAAAACAGCCTTACATCGATTATTCCGTCATTCGAGCCGCCTGGTCAATTGCCCAACACGTGGTGAATATTTTGCGGCGACAAAAAACAAAGGCGGACCATCGCTGGTCCGCCGAATTTCTACATACTTATTGGGCTGGCTAATTCTTCTTGCTAACGCCCTTAGCTTTTTTCTCAAGATCGATTGCCTTGATCTTTTTTGCTTCGAGCGCCTTTGCTACCCAATCATCTGCTGTAGCAATGTCCCGCTTATAGTCATCCGCATTATCGGCCAGATCGGCGCGTTCGCGGATGAGCAAATTCAGATAAGCCATAGCGTCGTCGTAAACCTTATCTTTTTCAACAGCCTTGTCGAGGAACTTGATCCCCTCTTCAACCAGAGGCGCATAGTTGGCCTTGAGCTCTTCCCTGATCTTCTTGTCCTTGATCGGCCCAGGATCTTCTTGCTTCATCTTGGCGTTTTCGCGAGCCTGCTTGTACTTCGGATACCATTTGGACCAAGAGATGACACCAAGACTGTAATATGCTTTGGCGTTATCGGGGTCCATTTCAACGAGCTTTGCGTACCAAACCTTCGCATCATCCATCACTCGCAATTTGTCCTCAAGAGTCGGGAACGCATTGGCCTGGTTATAGCGCATGGATGCAATGGATTCAGTGGCGAGCTTGTTCTTCGGATCGCGCCGCAAGACCTCCATGAACTCATCTTCAGCCTGTTTCGCCATGGCTTTGTTTTCGGGCGAATCTGCACCCGGTATCCACTGGCTCATGTAGGAAGTGGCCAGATAGAGACGTGCCACCTCAAATGTTGGATCAGCGTCGATCGCTTCCTTAAATTTACGTGCAGCGGCATCGTACTTTGTTGCCTTGTACGCTTGCACGCCCTTATTCAGGGCGTCTCGGGCCTTCAATTTTTCACAACCGCTCGCGAAGGCAAGCAGCCCTAGAGTTGTCAGGGCCGTTGCGATTACTCGAGCATGGGGCTTTAGAACTTTGAACATTTTGATTGTTGTCCTCCTCGCACCCGGCTATTCGCCGGCTTCCACCTTCTTGGTCATCAAACCAACCTGGTCGATGCCGACTCCCTTGGCGACGTCAATCACCTTGGCTACGTCCTGATACTCCAGATCAGGATCGCCTTTAACAAAGCATACTCTCTCGGCGCGAGTCTTAAAAATGTCTTCGAGGCGCTTGCCAAGATTTTCGAAAATAATCGATTCCTGATTGATCTTCATGCTCTTGTCTTTCTCGATAATCACTACCACCGTCCGGTCATTCTCAGGCGGAGGAGGCTGATTTGGAGGAGGAGGCTGAGGCACTCGCGCTTCAAGACCTTTCGGAGTCAACGGAGTAATCACCATGAAAATAATGATCAGAACGAGTAGAACGTCGATCATCGGGGTCATGTTGATGTCGCAGGACATGCCCCCCTTGCCACCAGATGCCATTGCCATATGCGGTGTCTCCTTCTTTCTCGTTCTCTTATTGCGCCGGCGCTGCGCCAGCGGCTGGAATCTGTTCGGTGATTAACCCTAACTGCTCAACACCGGCGTTTCGGATTTCATCAATTACCGTGACCACTCGCTCGTATTTTGCGCGGCGGTCTGCACTGATGTAAACCACTTTTTCCGGCTTGTTGGTCAACATGTCCTTGATCTTGGTGGGCATTTGATCCGGTGCCATTTTGGTGGTCCCCAGGAAAGTATCGCCGGCGCGCGTAACGCTCACCAGAATGGCGTCTTCCTTGTCGGCATCTTTCATTGCAATCGGATTGTTGGTTCTGACCTTCTCTACGCTGACGCCCTTTTGCAACATGGGCGTAATGACCATGAAAATGATAAGCATGACGAGCATAACGTCCACCATGGGCGTTACGTTAATGTCTGATACCGGGGGTGCTGCTTCTTTTCTTTTTGCCATGTCCGTTTTCCCTTCTCCATGCTCATTTCCCACCTTCCTTCGGCTGGCGCAATATGGCCAGCCACAAGGAAGGAAAAACTCGCAAGGATTCGATTCTATTCGCCTTTCAACGCGGACACTTAGGTGCGACGGGCAGCCTGTGAGCGCTTGATGAAGTAGTCGAGCAGTTCAGAGCTCGAGTTGTTCATCTCGATGTCAAACGATTCCACTTTATTGGTGAAATAGTTGTACATAACAACTGCCGGAATTGCCACGAAAAGGCCAAGAGCGGTTGTGACCAGCGCTTCTGAAATACCACCGGCGACGGCGCCGAGACCGGCAGCCTTCTCACTTGCGATACCCTTGAACGCGTTGATAATGCCGACGACGGTGCCGAACAGTCCAACGAAGGGGCCAGTGGAACCAATGGTCGCCAGACTGGAAACGCCGCGCTTCAGTTCTGCGTGGACAATTGCTTCGGCGCGCTCAAGCGCCCGTTTGGAGGCTTCAATTGTTTCGCCGGAAATTTCGCTACTCATCTGGTGAGCTTTGAATTCCTGGAGCCCGGCGACAACAACTTTGGCCAAATGCGATTTCTTGTAGCGATCGGCGATCTTGATGGCTTCATCAAGCTTGCCTTCGCGGAGTGCACCGGCAACTGCAGGTGCAAATTGGCGGCTTTGCGTCTTGGCGGCATTAAAGGCGATCATTCTGTCGATCATGACTCCGATCGACCATGCCGACATGATGAACAGAATTACAACAACTGCCTTTGCGAGGAAACCCATCTGGCTCCACATCGTAAGTACATCAAATCCGACTTCCTGCAATAAGAGGAAGCCCATGGATTGCATTGTGAGAAGCATGCAAAATTCTCCTGCGAGTGTTTATTTGGTTTTGGGAACTACTATTTCGACTTGTTTCAGCGCCGACATTTCGAGATTACTGACTCAACGTGAAGTTCACGTCGATGGTGGTAATCACCTCAACGGGTTCCCCGTTAAGGAGCGTGGGTTGGTAAACCCACTGCCTGACCGCTTCGGTCGCCGCCTGCACTAGCAGAGGATGACCGGAGATCATGGTTAGGTTTTGGATCGTGCCATCTTTAGCGATGACGGCATTGAATTTGACTACGCCCGAAATTCTGGCTTGACGCGCAAGGGGCGGATAGGAAGGCTTGGGCTGCCGAACGAGTTTGGCACTCTGCACGTTTCCTCCGACGCGGATCGGAACGAGCGGTGGCTTCGGCTTCGGCGGATCTTCTTTCTTGGGAGGAGGAGGACCAGGGATGGAGTTGAGCAATCCGCCCATAACGCCACCTGGAACGCCACCGGGGATGCCTCCGGGAACGCCTCCGGACGCGCCTGACATGGGAAGCTCTTCTTCTCTGATCATGGCGATGTCTTTAGGAATGGTCTTGGGAGCCATCAAGACATTGGAATTGAATTGCTTGGGAACTACTTTCACCTTCACAGGTTGGGCTGGGGCCGGTGGCGGAGGTGGCGGAGGTGGAGGGGGTGGAGCCACCAGACTGCTGCCCAGAGCAGCTGTGCTGATTTGTTCATAATAAATCATGGGCAAAATGACCAGTACTGTCATTAGGCCTGTCTGCACCAGAAACGAGATCAGAACCGAACTGGCTCGCCTTGTCTGGCTATCATCCATCATTAAACTTTGCTCGAACATCCCTTTAGCCCTTTCCCTAATTCTAGACACCAGCCCCGTGACTGAAGTTCCAGAAGCGTAAAGCTTTATTTAGCAGCGATTTTCTTCGCAGCATTTCCTACGGTTGGAGCTCCGCCGCTCTTCTGATTGTCCCCGCGCTTCTTCATGAAGTCCTGCCAGAACACCAAAATCGGGCTCGCCACAAAAATCGACGAATAGGTTCCAACAAGAATACCTACTGTCAGAGCGAATGCAAAGCCATTCAGCACCTGACCACCAAACAACCATAGCGAGATTGCAGTGAGGAGAGTGAGACCTGAAGTCATGATCGTTCTGCTCAACGTTTCGTTGATGCTTCGATTCACAATTTCGGTCATATCTCCCTTGCGCCCACGCTGTAAATTTTCACGAATCCGGTCGAAGACCACAATCGTGTCATTCATCGAGTAACCAACTAATGTAAGGAGTGCGGCAATCACTGTCAAGGAAATCTCCTTGTGAAAGAGAGAAAAAAGTCCTATTGTGATGATCGTGTCGTGAAAAACCGCGATCACTGCGGCAAAACCGTAGACGAACTCAAAGCGAAGACCCACATAAATCAACATACCGGCCAGTGCGTAAAGTGTTGCCAGCAGAGCTTTGGTGCGCAATTCGCTGCCGACCCTTGGGCCGACCACTTCCGTGTTTCGGACAAGGTACTTGCCGAGGTAAGACTCCTGCTTGATCACAGTTAAAATTTGAGGCGTGACACCAGGAACCTTTCCCAATTCGTCAAGGTTGCCAAGCATGCCACCTTTCTGCTTGTCGCGGAAGCTAAGCATTTCGGTGACGAGTTTTCTCAAATCGTCGTCGGCGATGAACACACCGCCGCGCTGGAAGGGCAAATTCAGCCTTTCGTAGACCCGTGCCGCCGCTGCGCCAGTAAAGTTCAACTTATCAGGCGTTGAGCCAAAAACGCTGGCTAGCGTGTCCTCAATGGCCTGACGCGTCGATTGCAATTCGCGCTCGTTGCGAATCTCCGTCTGGATCATCAGTTCGTTGGTGCCTTGAACGGCTACGACTGAAATTTCTCCAGGAATCTTCTTGCTGAGTGCGGATCGAACTGATTCTTCACTCGGCTTCTCGGAGAACTTCACATAGAGCAAAGTTCCACCTTTGAAATCGATGCCGTAGCGGGGACCGCCTTCGATCACCAAACTGACGAGACCTGCGACTGTAAGTAGAAGCGAAAGACCAATCAAGGGCCATTTGTTGCCCATGAAGTCAAAATTTGTATCGCGAAAAATCTGCATGCTGCCTTAATCCGGCTTGTGCCCAAAATGGGTCAGGCACTAGCCTATCCTTTCTGAATCCCGCCGGAACGTTTTTTTTACGCTCAACAGCGAAAAGAATTGAAAATTCTTGCGCCAAGCTAGATGCTCAGCGTGGTTACCTTTTTGTTGCCGCTCATTTCCCACTCGAAAATCACCTTCGAGACGAATACAGCGGTGAAAACGTTGGCAAGCAAGCCAATGATCAGCGTTACCGCAAACCCCTTGACGTTGGTTGTGCCGAAGATGAAGAGAAATGCGCTCGAAACGACTGCTGTCACGTGCGTATCGATGATCGTCAGAAAAGCACGGGCGAAACCACTATCAATTGCTGCCCGAACTGCCTTGCCACCACGAAGCTCTTCACGGATTCGCTCAAAAATCAGTACATTTGAGTCCACTGCCATGCCGATCGTGAGGACGATGCCGGCAATGCCTGGCAGGGTAAGCGTGGCGCCAAAGAAGGCGAGGATTGCGATTAGAATGATCGCATTCAAAATCAGTGCGACTGTGGCATTGATGCCGGATTTCTTGTAGTAAACGAGCATTACGAAGACTACAGCAACCAGGCCGACGAGTCCGCTGATCAGTCCTTCACGAATGGAATCGGCACCGAGTGACGGTCCGACTGTACGCTCTTCAAGGTAAATGACGCTCGCTGGCAGCGAACCGGCGCGGAGGACCAGTGCCAGATCGTTTGCTTCCTGCTGCGTGGCGGCACCGGTAATCTGGCCGTTGTCGGAGATCTTGTTCTGAATGGTTGGAGCGCTACGGACTTGGCCATCCAGCACAATCGCCAGCCTCTTGTTAATATTGGCCTCGGTGAAACGGCCAAAGCGCCCTGCAGCGTCTTGGCTGAGCACAAAAGTGGTAACCCATCCATTGTTCATGCTGTCTTGGGAAGCGCGGGAATCACGCAGATCGCGACCTGTAATCACTGGGGCGCGCTTCAGCAAGAACCAGCTCTCCTGTGTCCCCATCCCTCGAACGGGCTTGGTTCCAGCGGGCAGAATTCCGTTGAATTGGCTCAACATCTGGTCGCGAGAAGCAAAGGGGCCTTCCTGCACTTCATAAAGCTCGAGCAAGGCGGCGGTTTGGAGAATTTGTTTGATGCGGGCAGGATCGTCAACGCCAGGCATCTGGATTAAAATTTCAGGTTCGGTTTCGGCGGCACCACGCTGCTGAACACTTGCATCCACCAGGCCAAGGCCGTCGATGCGGCTTTCGATGGTACGAATTGAGCTGGCCACTGTCTTCTTGCGAAGATCGAGTGCTGAAGTGGGTTTCAGCGTCATCCTGTAATCGGTGCCTGAGGTGCTCGTCACATTCCAGTCTGGAAAGCGCTCGTTGACCAAACGCCTGAAGTCGCCTGTCTTGGCAATGGGGATCCCTTTGCCGACGATTTCGATCTTGCTCGCATCCTCGATCGTGCCTGGCTCGTTACGGTCGAATGTGACGTAATCGATGTTCGCCGTCTTCATTTCAGTCTTCAGACGGTCGATCAGCTGGTCTGCTTCTGCCTTGAAGGCATCTTGCACCTGGACCTGCAACACGAGTTGGCTGCCGCCTTTCAGGTCGAGCCCCAGCTTGATGTTCTTGTTGAAGTTGTCTAGCAACTCCTTTTGATTCTTTGGAATCCCGACGATGCCGTAGAGGCACACCAAGGTAACGCCAATAATTGACGCAATCTTGATCCACAAACTTCTATCCATTACGAAACCTTCCTGCTTGAATTCCCGCCCGCTCGGCCTGATCAGGCTCCGGCGAGACTACTTTGCGCCTTCCGGCGAAATCACACTGGCAACACTTTGCCGTGCAAACCGAAGCTTGACTGCGTCGGGTTTGACACGGATGACGAGACTCTGATCCTCGTCATTTATCGAAATAATCGTTCCGATGATACCCCCGTTGGTCACCACCTCATCCCCGTTTTTCAAGTTGGCGAGCATATCCTTGGTCTGTTTTCTCTGCCGCTGCGCGGGCAGCAACACAAGAAAATACATAATGCCGAACATTGCCACGATGGGCAAAAATCCGAGCAGCTGGCTTGGGATGGCCTGCAAAATCAGGGCGGGCAGTATCACGTTTTATGTTCCGGGGTCTTCCTAGAAGATTCTACAGTCTTTTGGACTATCCTAGGCTTCGCGGTTTGCGCCCAAGCGCATCCCAGCAAGAAACTGTGGAAATGTCCCATCCAAAATACTACCCCGCATTCGCCGCATGATGTCAAGGTAATACCGCAAGTTGTGAATTGTGCCTAAAGTTGAGAACAATATTTCCTGAGCCAGAAAGAGATGCCGGAGATAGGCGCGAGAGAAGTTTCGACACGTGTAGCAGGAGCATTTGGGGTCGAGGGGACCGCCATCTTCCTTGTGCTTCGCATTTTTGATCACGATACGACCCTCGGAAGTGAACAAACATCCATTCCTTGCGTTTCGACTGGGCATGACGCAATCCATCATGTCCACGCCTCGGGCAACATACTCGGGCAACTCTTCGGGCAAGCCTACCCCCATCACGTAGCGCGGCTTGTTCGAGGGCAGCATCGGGGCAACCACCTCCACCATTGCCAGACTCTCTGGCCTGGGCTCTCCAACGCTCAGGCCTCCGATTGCATAACCATAGGCATTCAATTCCATCAGGGATTCGGCTGAAGCTACTCTCAGATCCCCGTGCATGCCACCCTGAACGATTGGGAAAAGGGCATGAGCCGACTCGAGATCTGCTCGTGGTCCCCGATAGTGATCAAATGCACGCCGGGCCCATCGGGTCGTCAACTCCATACTGCTCCTTGCTCGCTCATAGCTTGCAGGGTATTCCGTGCATTCGTCCAGCACCATCATGATGTCGCTGCCGAGAGCCAATTGGACATCGACAGTGCCCTCAGGAGTAAAAACATGGCGATCGCCGTTCAAATGACTCCGAAACTCAACACCGTCTTCCCTGACTTTTCGCAGTTCACTGAGACTAAACACCTGAAAGCCGCCGCTGTCGGTCAAAATGGCCCGTGGCCAATTCATGAACGGATGCAGTCCACCCAGTGCCTCCACCGTTTTATGGCCGGGCCGCAAGAACAGGTGATAGGTGTTCGAAAGGATGATCGGGGCATCCACTTCCTCTTCGAGATCGCGCGGCATCATGCCTTTTACGGTCGCCTGTGTACCAACCGGCATGAAGATGGGAGTCGGGACAATGCCGTGAGGGGTATGGAGTTTGCCAGCTCTCGCGCCCGTATCGGGGCAAACGGCCTCAAGCTCAAAATGAAATGGTTCCAAACTCTCATGGTAGCTTTCGGAGGCCTTCGAGACCCGGACATTGCGCTGCACTTCTTGATGGACGCTGCCATCCAAAGTCATCTGCACGCCCATCCGCGACCTGTCAGAGCCTGAAACCGTCTTCTCGGGCTAGACTGGAAGACTAAATCATTTTATGGCCCTAAGCCTTTTCAACACCCTTTCCCTCAAAGTAGAGCCATTCACGCCATCCGATGGCAATACGGTTCGAATGTATTCTTGCGGCCCAACGGTCTACAATTACGCGCACATTGGGAATCTGCGTACTTTTACTTTCAATGACACACTCCGCCGATGGTTGCGCTATCGCGGATTTGTGCTCAACCATGTCATGAACATCACAGATGTCGAGGACAAGATCATCCGGAAGTCCATGGAACTGGGCATCCCCATGGGCGAATACACCAGCAAGTACGAGAAGTACTTTCTCGAAGATATGGCAACGATGCGGTTCGAGAAACCGGAACAGATCGTACGGGCGACAGAGCACATCCACGAGATGGTCGATCTGATCGAAACGCTTCAGAGCAAAGGCTTCACATACGACTCAGACGGGAGTGTGTACTACCGGATCAGCAAATTCGCCGAATACGGAAAACTCTCGCATCATGATTTTTCAGGTATTCAAGCCGGTGCCCGTGTCGACAACGACGAGTACGAAAAAGATAATGCTCGCGACTTTGTCCTCTGGAAAGCCCGCAAAGGAGAAGAGCCCTACTGGGATGCACCTTTTGGAGCAGGCCGTCCGGGGTGGCACATTGAATGCTCGGCAATGGCAATGAAGTATCTGGGGGATACGCTCGACATCCACACCGGTGGAGTCGATCTGGCATTCCCTCACCACGAGAATGAAATCGCCCAGTCCGAGGCGGCGTCTGGAAAGCCTTTTGCGCGTTTCTGGGTCCACTGCGAACACCTGCACGTAGACATGCAGAAGATGTCAAAGAGCATCGGAAACATTTTCACCCTTCGAGATTTGGTTGAACTGGGGCATACTCCAGAAGCCTTGCGCCTGTTGCTCATGAGCGTCCCCTACAGGAAAAAGCTGAACTTCACTCTCGATTCGCTCAAGGGTTCGCAGACCTCGATCGATCGCTTGCGCAATTACAAATTGCGCCTTGAGACCGCCAAGCTTGAGGAGGGCACTAATGAAGAGATTTCAAAGCTCTGCGACCTGGCACTTGAAAAATTCGAAGCTTCGATGGACGACGACCTCAACACGGCAGAAGCTCTCGCTGCGATCTTCGAATTCGTTCGTGAAACAAACAGCCTTCTCGATGAGGACCGATTTCTCGAAGGGAATCGTGCTCCCGCTCTAGAACTCCTCGCACGCTTCGACTCCGTGTTCGATATCCTCAAACTCACTGAAGTTGAGGGCAAGCTCGGAGATGACGCGATTGAAGCTCTGATTGCCGAGCGCAGTTCCGCAAAGAAAACGAAGCAGTTCGCCAGGGCCGATGAAATTCGGAACCAGCTTCTCGATGCTGGCATCATTCTCGAAGACACCAAGGACGGCGTCCGCTGGAAGCGGAAGTAGCACTCAAAACGAGAGAAGCCTCAATTGAATGCCAATGAGTATCGCGCCAAACATTCCGTATCCCATGACCGCGCCCCAACCCCAGGTACTGTTGACCGTGCGGTTCGCGTGCAAACCCAGGTGCGCAACCAGAATCAGCATCGCAGCTGCTACGAGCAACAGGCAGATGTCCAGCACCCCGCAGAGCCGGAACGCGCCAGTCCAACGCAGGATGGCCACCAACAGCGAAGCTCCCGAAACCAGTATTTGCGCCCAAACCGGCGCTTTCCGATTCAAAAATCCGCGCACAGAAAGCATCCACTGCGAGTAATCAGCAATGAATATCCATACTAAAGCCGTACATGCCGGTGACCGCAAGCGGCAACCCGGCACGCCCATTCCTGTCACGACGCCCATTCATACTGCAGCGAGTTTTTTTTACGATTCGATGGAATCCATCGACAAAGTCTTTGCCCAGGAAATGCCAGGCTATGCCTACTCCCGATATGACAACCCAACGAATGCGGCACTAGAAGAACTGGTGAGCAGCCTCGAATCAGCTCACGGCACCCTTGCTACTGCATCGGGGATGAGCGCGTTGCAAATTGCGATCACTGCGGCCCTCATTGACCGGCGCAAACATGTTCTGGCCGCCAACGCGCTCTATGGTGCAACAGTAAAGCTTCTGCAGCAGGTCTTCGAGCCATTTGGCACTACAAACACGTTTGTAGATATCTGCGATCTGGATGCGGTTGCCAAGGCGATCGAAGCCGAGAAGCCAGGCGTCATCCTGATGGAAAGTATTTCTAACCCACTGCTTCGCATCGGACAGATCGACAAAATTGCAGAACTGGCGCGCGCAGCGGGAGCATGCCTGATTGTTGACAATACTTTTGCAACGCCTGCCCTCATTCGGCCGCTCGAACTTGGTGCACACATTTCTCTGAGTAGCGCCACCAAATATCTTTCCGGACATGGCGATGTCATCGGGGGCCTTGTCTGTTGCGACGAAGAACACTTTGAACCGGTCCGCGCACTTTCGCGCATTTATGGCCCAATCCTGGGGCCCTTTGAGTGCTATCTCACAATGCGCGGAATCAAGACTTTTCCGCTTCGATTCGAGAGGCAGAACCGCAACGCCATCGCCGTAGCGCACCACCTCTCCAGCCACTCGAAAGTGGAAAACGTCTATTTCCCTGGCCTGCCTTCGCATCCCGATCAGAGCACCACAGCGCGACTCCTGCCACCCGACAACTTCGGGGCCATGGTGTCCTTTGAAATCGCAGGAGCCGACAAACGGGCTGTCTTCCAGTTCTTCGACAAACTGAAGATGATCGTTCCAGCAACAAGTCTCGGAGACGTGCACACCATGGCGCTTTACCCCGCCATTGCTTCGCATCGCGATATCCCTCCCAAGCAACGAGCTAGGTTGGGAATTCGAGACAATCTCGTTCGCGTATCCGTCGGGATCGAAGGCATCGAAGACATCCTCGCGGATTTGGACCAAGCTCTTTAATCGACCTTCAATTCCTCAGCTTGCTCAATTCCAGTTACCATAGGCCTCAATGGCAATTTACGCCTCCACCGTCTTCCTCAGCGCATTTTTACTTTTTCTCGTCCAGCCCTTGATCGCAAAACTGATCCTGCCCTGGTTTGGCGGCTCAGCAGTCGTCTGGAACACTTGCATGTTGTTCTTCCAGCTCCTCCTTCTGGCGGGCTACGGCTACGCGCACTGGACTATCAACCGGCTCAGCCCAAGGGCGCAGTTTCGTCTCCACTCAACGCTGCTGGCCTTGGCGATTCTGCTAACACCTACGCTTCCTCCCGATTGGTTAAAGCCTTCGGGCGTCGATGCCCCAATATTTCCAATCCTCGCAGTGCTCGCGGTAACGATTGGGCTCCCTTACTTTCTTCTGTCCTCAACGAGCCCCTTGCTGCAAGCCTGGTATTCGAGAGTGCACCATTCCGCACCACCCTACAGACTCTTTGCTCTTTCCAACCTCGCCAGCCTGCTCGCACTTCTTGCCTACCCGATCGCCATTGAACCTTACCTGCCAACCCGCTTTCAGGCCACAGCCTGGCATGTCGCCTTTGGAGCTTTTGCGCTTTTCTGCGCATACACGGCTTGGAAGGCCTCTCAGGCTTTACCCGCCGAAGTGCTCAAGCAGGAAGAGCCCCTTGAAATTCCAGCACCCCCGACGGCAAAAGACTACCTGACCTGGATCACGCTAGCCTCACTCCCCTCCATGCTCTTTCTTGCGTTCACCAGTCACCTCGTCCAGAATGTCGCCTCGATTCCCTTCCTCTGGATCGTGCCGCTTTCCATGTATCTGCTGAGTTTCATCCTGGTATTCGATTCGGATCGAATCTACCGCCCTACTATTTTTCGTATTGCAACTCCGCTCATTTTAGGTGGCTTGCTCTATGCAATCTACATCACAGATTCCGACACCAGACTTCACTACCAGCTCGCCGGAGCGTCCTTCGCTCTTCTTGTCTTTTGTACCTTTTGTCACGGAGAGCTCGCCAAACGAAAGCCGCATCCCCGCTACCTCACAATATTTTTTCTGATGATGTCGGTCGGCGGAGCAATCGGTGGTTTTCTCATTTCCATCGCTGCTCCGCTTATCCTGCCCGGCTATTTCGAGCTGTACATCGCACTCGCTTTGTTCGCCCTCGCCACCTTGTTCACTCTCTATCGTCAACACTGGTCAACCGACATCCTTTGGACCGCCGCCGCCGTTGGTGCCATGGTGCTCGCAGTTGTTGAGATTCGGAGTACCTCCGACGGCAGCAGAGTGATGGTCCGGAATTTCTATGGCTCGCTCCGCGTAAAAGATTCCACCGAAGGCACCGACAAAGAAACTTGGACTCGCACCTTGATCCACGGCACCATCAACCACGGACTCCAGTTCCTTAGCGACAATCGTTCCCTTCTCCCGACAACTTATTACGGCCCAAACTCCGGTGTTGGCCTCGCCATTGCAAATACATGGCACATGAACCACCGCGTCGGCCTGATTGGCCTGGGCACAGGGACACTGAGTTCTTATGCGCGGAAAGGGGATTACTACCGCATCTACGAAATTAACCCCCTCGTGCTGGATGTGGCTCGCAATGAATTCCGCTTTCTTAAAGGCTGTAGAGGCACTTGCGACGTTGTACTGGGCGATGCCCGCCTTTCGCTCGAGCGCGATTCTATTCAAGATTTCGACATCCTCGCAGTAGATGCTTTCTCGGGCGATTCGATCCCGGTCCATCTGCTCACCAAAGAGGCATTCGAGCTTTACTTCCGGCATCTCAAAGGCCCCAATAGCGTTCTGGCGGTACATGTCTCCAACAAGCATCTGCGTCTCGCTCCCGTAGTTGAGCGGATCGCCACAAGCCTTGGCTTAAAGACCCTCGAAATCGACAACGAAGAAATCGAGGACGCTCAGGTCTTCTCCTCCGATTGGGTACTGGTCTATCGTCCTGGAGCCAGCATTGCAAATATTCCCCTCGTAACGTCAGCCGGTCAGCCCGCAGTCGCCAGACCCGAATTGAAAACCTGGACCGACGACTATTCCAATCTGTTTCAGATCTGGAAAAGTAACTAGCCCGAAGACTGCTGCAAAGACGCACGCGAGCTGACATGATGAAATGCAATGATTGTCATGACCATCGGGCACTCCACCCGCCCGGTGAAAGAATTCATCCGCCTTCTTAAAGCGCACGACGTAAAGCGCATTGTCGATGTACGCACGGTCCCGCGTTCGCGACACAATCCTCAGTGCAACCGAAATCAACTCTCCTCTTCACTGCATTCCGCTCGACTACATTGCAGATACATGCCTGGACTTGGGGGATTTCGGCATGCGCTTAAAGATTCGATCAATGCCGCCTGGCACAACGCGAGCTTCCGTGGCTATGCCGATTACATGCAGACGTCAGAGTTTAATAAAAATCTGGAGAAGCTGATCGAGCTGGCAAAGACTGAGAGCATTGCAATCATGTGCGCCGAAGCGGTTCCCTGGAGATGTCATCGATCTCTGATCGCGGATGCTCTGCTGGCACGAGGCGTCGAGGTTCGAGAAATCACAAGCGCTATCCGTGCTCAACGGCATACCCTCACACCTTGGGGAAAAGTGAGCGGAACCCAAGTCACTTATCCTGCCGAACCCAAACCAGAGCGTGAACAGATTTCATGACCTGATTGCCCCCGCCCCTTGACAATCGGCCGCAGTCCGCGCACAATACTTTGCATGACAAAGTACTCTTCGTGGATCCATTACTTCCGCCACAACAATTGGTCAACCGTCCAATTTGAATTCCGAAATGTTCCCACGCTTTCGTCGGAAGAGCGCGATTTGTTGTCTGCTTCATTGCAGCAATTTCAGTTGGGCGAAGGCTCCGATGGACTTGGCCTATTGCGCCGCTGCCGCCGATTCTCTGGGCAAAATGCCCACCCGGATTTACCAGAGGCGATGCTATTGTTTATCCGCGAGGAGCAGCGCCACTCCGCCGTGCTCGGCCACTTTCTCGACCAGGAATGCATCCCCAGATTGCGACAGCACTGGGTAGACCAGCTCTTTCGCAAAATCCGCAATCTGGCTGGCTTCGAATTGATGCTAACCGTACTCGTCACGGCAGAATTGATTGCAATTCCTTACTACACCGCAATCCACAACGCCACCTCTTCCATCCCGCTCAAGCTCATCGCCCAGCGCATCTTGCGCGACGAGGAACAGCACCTCGAATTTCAGGCTCTGAATCTCGCCCATTGCGCTCAACAGCGAAGCGATTTCGCGCGTTTCCTCACCATCCTTGCTCAGCTTGGAGCACTCACCTGCGCTGCGGCGCTGGTCTACTCAATGCATTCCAGTCTGTTCCGCAAAGCGGCTCTGTCCCCGCTTCGATTCTGGGCTCTCGCCTATGACGCTCATCGCCCAATTCTCCATGCGCTCACTGCCGCAAGGCCAAGCAGCAACCCGGCAGTTGAAGCCTATTTGCGCTGAAACCACCTCAAGCAGCACTCTGAATGTTATAAACAGATTTCAACTTGGTTTACGTCGTAACATCCAGAATTCTGAAATTTCTCCTCTTCGGCTTCATCGCAGTGCTGCAGGCGCAGACTCCCCCTGAGCCCAAGCCGACTCCACCGCTATCGCCGCCCCAAGCTGCACAGGCGGAAGCACTTGCAAATCCAAATCTTCTCGGCAAGGTGAACTCGCAAGCTGGGGAGGCGAAGCGCAACGAGAACATCTTTATTACTGCAATCGATAACAACACCCAAAAGGAATCCAGCATCCGGCTTGGCACGACGGCTACCGCAATCACTGAATTCCTGGCAAGTTCCCGATACTTTGGTGCTGAATTCGGCATGTCTGCCACAAATCCGATCCATCTTTCGAACAGTAGTGGAAGCCAGGCATTCCACGGAAATCTGCTTTGGACTCATTCCAATTCCGCGCTTGCCGCGCGTAGTTTTTTCCAGGTTGGCGACCTGCTGCCCGCAAGGGAAAATGTCTTTGGTGCTCGTTTGTCAGGCCCTCTCTGGCACAACGCCTTTTTCAGCCTGGATGGAGCAATCGACAAAAAGAGTGGCTTCGTCAATGGAAACGTTTTGATCCCTAAACCGGAAGAGCGATCCTGTCTTTCGACCAATCCGGCAATCTGCTCAATCATCAACCGCTTCTTTCGCGCCTGGCCAAACCAGGCCCCGAATCGAACGGATATCGAGGCACGGGCTCTGAACACAAACGCCGCACAATCCATCGACACTACCAGTACTACGGCTCGAATCGATCAGATTATTTCGAAGCATCGCATCTCTGCGCGCCACACCTGGACGAATCAGAACGTCGACGCCTTTCAATTGGTAGCAGGCCAAAACCCTGAAACTACAACCAAGGCGCACGACGCCCGACTTACCTGGGGATTCACTCGCGACTCCCGCACGGACTTCGAGACGACACTTGGCTTTTCCCGCAACCGCACTCTGCTCGTGCCCGAGCCAAACGCAGTCGGGCCGCAAGTGGTGATTGGGACTGCTTTTGAAAAGCTGGGGCCCGGCTCTTCTGTCCCGATCGACCGCATTCAAAACCGTTATCGATTCTCTTCCAAACTTCAACGGCAGCAGGGGAAGCATTCGCTATCAGCAGGGTTTGAGTTTGGACGGCTCCAGTTTAATGGACGCGAAGCATCTTCCAATCGGGGAAACCTTTACTTCCGCAATGATCTGGGTCGCGACGCGATCACTAATTTTCGCCTGGGTGTAGTGAATCGATTTTCATTTGCTTCAGGAAGCACGGATCGAGGATTTCGTCGCCATGAATTCGCCGCATTTGTGCAGGATGTGTGGCGGATCTCCACGCGTTTGACCGTTAGCGCAGGCGTTCGCTTTCAGCCCCAATTATCAATCAGCGAAGTAAACCACATCAACGAGCTCCCATTTAAGTGCGATTGCAACAACCTCGCCCCAAATTTTGGCATCGCCTGGCGTCCAGCCCAAAATTTTGGAGTCTTTCGGGCTTCTTATTCCATTCAATATGGAGAAGTTTTCCCAGCCACCCTGCAACAGGTGAGATGGAATCCGCCTGCGTTCCAGAAAGTCGAAAGTTTTGCTCCAGACCTTCTCGATCTATTCGCAGGAATCGTTTTCAGTCCGACTGCCCGAGCAATCGTTGTCGACTATCCGGCAACGCTTAAGACTCCCTACGCTCACGAGTACAATTTTGCCTGGCAATTGCCACTCCCCAGGAAGGCTGGAAGCCTGGAAGCAGCATACATCGGGAGTCGCACCTGGAAACTCCTGTTCATGCAGTACAACAACAGAGCGGTCCCTGTTCCAGGCATCGCACAAACCACAGCCACCATCAATGATCGGCGCCCGGATCCTCGCTATTACGACTTTCGCGAAGTGACTAATTCTGCCCGTGCCTACTATGACGCTGCTAAAATTTCCTACTCTCTGAGATCGTGGCGCAGCCTGACTTTCGAATCATCCTATTGGTTCTCCAAAGCGATCGATACCGGGGCTACCTTTGTGAACATTGCCGCAGGAGATGATACGAGTCAGTTGCAGGCTCAATCTTCGTCCGATGTCGCATCCGACCTGCGCGGCTTGAGTCATTTCCATCAGAAGCATGCCTTCTTGAATCGGCTTAGTTACCAACTTCTCGCGCGCAACCGTTGGGTTCGGGACTGGCGATTTTCGTCAGTTTTTGTCGCAAAATCAGGAATCCCCTTCACGGTCATTTCTGGCTCAGATTCCCCAGGTACCGGAAACGTAGATGGCGTCATCGGAGACCGTCCCGATCTCGTGGACCCGCGTGTACTTGGCCGCACGATCTCACATCCAGACATTTCCCAACAACTTCTCCCGGCTCGCGCATTCCGGTTTATCAGTCCGACGCAGTCTCGCGGTAATCTCGGCTCAGACACTTTCTTTCGTGCCGGCTACAGAAACTGGAATACATCGATCGAACGGCGCTTCACCGTACGCCAGGATCGCGTCATATCGTTGCGTGCTGAATCGATCAATGCAATGAATACGCCCCAGTTTGCGGAGCCGATTGCAGACCTTTCGAATGCTGCATTCGGAAAAATCACAAACACACTAAACGACGGGCGTACTTTCCGCTTCTCGCTCAGCTTCGAATTCTAGTCGTCCCGTGAAGGGAACTTTCTGTTGCTTGCGCCTTTCTCATTGAAGCCTATGAAATTCCTGGTCCTTGCCGCAATCCTCAGCAACTTGTCGTCATACGCACAATCTTCCCGGACGCAGACAAACCATCCTGATGGGTTCACAGTCCAACATCCACAGGGTTGGCAGATCGACACCACCGGCGGGCGCATCGTTGTCTTTGCAAATGCAACGGAATTCGTTTCTATCGAGCCAGTCCCCAATCCCAAAGGGCTGTCCGCGCAACAACTCCTTCAAACATTGGAGCAGACAGGCCATCTCGGCCCGCTCAACAAGCCGGCGGTCTCACGCCCCCGCAGTGCAGATGCGGCTTCCGTAGCAGCAATCCTAATCCTCGGCAATCAAAAGGCGCACCTCCTCCTGAGCACTCGTGGCCCCGTGGCAACGCTGATGATTGCCGCCGCTCCCGCAGCAACCTTTTCACAACGCTTGCCCGAGCTCGTCCAGATCCTTCAATCTTTTCGCTTCACGCCTCCTGCTCAGCAGAGTCGTGCACAAACGAACCAAACCCAGACCTTGAAGTACAAATCCCTGACAGACCCACGCGAGCAGGCTTACAGCCTGGAAGCCCCATCTGACTGGCAGTCGGAACTCGGCATGTACCGGCCCACAGTGGGCGATTACCGTGCAGAAACTTCGACCAGGTCGCCCGATGGATCCATGCTCGCCTTTCTCGGCGACCGCAATATTGGTCGCTTTATAGTTCCAAATCCGGCCATGGCCCAGTATGGAGTGCGTGAAGGAGGCACATACAATCCTTCTGGTTCCGTAATCTATTCCGTCCTTCGTTATCTCCCCGGCCAGCAATTTGCCCGCTATTTCCTGAACCGCCGCTTTCCTGGTGCACGCATCACCGGCCAGCAGGATTTGCCGCAGCTCAATGCTCAGTTGTCCGCCGCTCGCTATCGCTACGGAAACCCAAACAATAGCAAGATGGACTCGGGCCAAATGGAGTTTGAATATCAGGGGAAAACCGGCTATGTATGCGCGACAACCGAAGTTTTTGGCGGCACGATGGGATTGTATTTCTGGAATGTAGTAAACCTCGTCGGGTACCTCGCTGCTCCCGCATCAACGTCAACCGCTGCTCAAGTCAGTCAGCACCTGCTTCAGTCAGCCCGTGCCAATCCCCAGTGGGTCATGCGCGAATACCGAATGCAGGAAATTGAAGCCAAGCAGGGCATGGATAGCCTCCACGCCACCAACGACCTCTGGGCTCAGACTCTCGCCGCGCGTTCCG
>JANXLY010000286.1 GCA_025354885.1 Acidobacteriota bacterium
CTCGGTGGCATGAAGGATCAACTCGGCGGCGGCTTCCACCGCTACTCGGTCGACTCGCAGTGGTTTGTCCCGCACTTCGAGAAGATGCTCTACGATCAGTCCCAGCTCGTCATCGCTTACATCGAGGCCTTCCAGCTAACCGGCGATGCCACACTGGCGCAAACTGCTCGCGAAACGCTGGACTACGTCCTCCGCGATCTCCGCCATCCCGCAGGTGGCGTGTTCTCTGCCGAAGACGCCGACAGCGTCATCGACCCCGCAGATCCGCACGAGAAGGGCGAAGGGGCCTTCTATATCTGGTCCTATGAGGAGCTCGAAACGATCGTCGGCAAAGATCGCATGCCCTGGTTCGAAAAGCGTTTTGGCATCGAGCGCAATGGCAATGTCCACGAAGACCCACATGCCGAATTCACAGGCAAGAACATCCTCTACCTCTCGAACCCCGCTACCGAAGCTCTGGACGAATCGCTTCGGGCAAGCCTGCTCGCGGCCCGCAATCAGCGAGTCCGTCCCCACCTCGATGACAAAGTCCTAACTGCCTGGAATGGCTTGATGATCTCGGCTTTCGCCATCGCTGGTAGAGTGCTCGACGAACCCCGCTATGTCGATGCGGCATCTGCCGTCGTCGCATTCATCGAAGCAAAACTCATTACTGAAAGCGGCGAGCTGCTTCGCCGCTTCCGTGATGGCCAATCAGCCATACCCGGCTTCCTCGACGACTACGCCTTCTTTATACAAGGCCTGATCGACCTGTACGAGACAACAGCCATCCCCCACTACCTCGAGCTCGCAACAAGGCTCGCAATCCACATGATGGACATCTTCGAAGACAAGGAGAATGGCGCTTTTTACTCCACCAGAGCAACCGACCAGAACCTCCTTTTGCGCATCAAGGACGACCACGATGGTGCCGAACCTTCGGGCAATTCTTACGCCGTGCAGGTCTTATGGAAGCTCGGCCAGATCACCCAGGAGGAGCGTTTCACGAAAAGCGCCGAGCGAGCACTCCAAGCCTTTGCCTCCAAATTGGCTCAGCAACCCATGACGATGCCTCAAATGGTTTGCGCAGCGCTTGCCACCCCTCGTCAAGTGATTCTCGAAGGCCCATCGATTGAAGAGTATAGGAAGGTCCTGAATCGACACTTCCTGCCCTACCATGTCCGCATCTTCCGACCGGACGGTCCCAATCCCGGTGCTTATCTCTGTGAGAACTACGTCTGCCAGCTTCCCGTCTACACTGCCGCAGAACTGGAGAGATTGGTAAACTAAGCCCATGTCATCACGTACAACAAACATGAAGGGGAATCCCCTTGCGCTCGTCGGACCTGAATTGAAGGTCGGCGACAAAGCCCCTGATTTCGAATTGATCGGATCGAATCTCAAACCCGTCACCCTTGGTGATGGTGGCACCGTTCGTATATTCAGCGTCGTTCCCAGCCTCGACACTCCGGTCTGCGACGCACAGACCAAACGTTTCAACGACGAGATCGACAAAATGGACGGAGTCCAGGTGATCACCGTTTCGATGGACCTCCCCTTTGCCATGAAGCGCTGGTGTGGTGCCTACGGAATTGACAAGATCGAGATGTTGAGCGATCACAAGTCTGCCAGCTTCGGAACCAACTACGGAACCCTCATCGAGCCGCTGCGCATCGAGAGCCGCGCCATCTTTGTCGTTGACAAGAACAATGTGATTCAGCACGTCGAATACGTGAGCGAAGTCGCCGAGCACCCCAACTACGAAACTGCTCTTGCAGCAGCGAAGAAGTCTCTCTAGCGCTTCCACTTCAAAAACAACAATGCCGCCGCCGCAGACACCAACCAAAGAGTCGATGGCTCTGGAACTGGTTCGAACGCTTGCGGCGCTTGTGTTTCTGGAGGCGGAAGCAGATTCGGATTCACCGTTGGAGGGCGGTCAGGTGGAAGATTGCTTTCCCCCGGCGGCAAAGCAATAGGAATTGCAACAGCTACTTCAATAGGCGGATTTCCGCCAGTAACGGCAGGCGGAAAAACAAATCGAGGAGGCAGCAGCAATCCGGTAACAATCAGATTTCCCACAAATCCAAGCGGCGGGTTGCCAAGTCCAATTGGCCCTGCATTCGTGAATCCAGGAGGCCCAACATTGCGAACAAATTCAGGCGGAGAAATGGCCGACGGAAGGACGATGCCAGGCGGAACAGTCAAAGGCTGCGCTGCAATGGATACAGAGAGTGGAGGGTTGTAGATCGGCACAACAGAATCGCCAGTGCTCGGAGGCAATGGACCAGACACTTTGCCACCAATCATTCCTGGAAAAACCGGAGGAGCAACAGCAAAGATTTCTGGTAGAAGGTCAGTATAGATACTGATCAGTGCTTGCGGCCTATTGCCGGGGAGCAAAAGCGGAAGGGAACTGTCTCCAGGATTTGTCTCTCGTACCATCGCCTGAAAAACAGGCGTGTCCCAACTTGGTGAATCGAAAACTTCTTCTTTCGGTTCGGAAGCGACGAGTGCTGGCAAGCGAGCTTCAACGGAAACGCGGTTCCCGCATCGCCCTCGAAGCACATTCACTCCATCGCTTAGCAGGATCTCGCCGGCTTTAAGATAGAGGCGTCTGGTAGTCCAATAAATGCGCTTGCCTACTCGATAAGAGACATATCCTTGCGCCGGCTGAGTAAGGCAATAGGGCTTTAGCTTGTCCAGATCGATGCCCTTATAATGCTCGCGAACGATCGGATCTTTGGCCACCATGGCCAAAACTTCCGCTTTGGAGATCGTACCGCCAGGTACAACCGAGAAGGGGAATACCTTCCGCTGGCTCAGCTCCACTTTGTGGTTCGGGGCCAACTCTTCGGCATGAAAGGTTGCCGAAACGAAGTTCTGCTTCTGATTGTCGCGCGAACAAGCAGACACTAGAAGAACGGCGCCGATGAGACAGAAAAATTTCATTCAGTACGGCTAAGGTCTTTACCTGACAGAATAATAGCGGCACGGCATCGGAAACGGACCACCTATTTTGGAAACTCGTAATGGTACACTTCGGTGTTGAATACCACGACCTCCGTACCACTCGAACATTTATTGAGCGCCGAAAAACTGGACGCAATCATCGTCTCTACGCTCGTAAATGTAAGATATTACACAGGTTTTACTGGCTCTAACGGGCTCCTGCTGCTTACCCGCTCCGGGGCAACACTCTTCACCGATCCGCGCTATGCCACCCAGGCACCGCAAGAGGTGAATTGCTCTGTCGTCGTTGTCGTAGGGCCTCTACTCAAAAAGCTCGCGGCCAAGTTGAAGTCTTTGAGAAAACCCCGGATCGGCTTTGAGGACTCCAAAGTTTCCTTTGCTCTCTATCAGGGGCTCTCGCCGCTCGGCGAATTGATCCCCCTTGGCAACGCAGTTGAGAAGCCGCGCTGGACCAAGTCGGCAGGAGAAATCGCTGCGATCCGCGCCAGCGTCAACCTGAACTCCCTGGCACTCGAAAAGGCAATGAAGCGCTTTAAGGTTGGGATGAAGGAAAAGGATCTCGCCGCCGAGATCGACTACCAGATGCGCAAAATGGGCGCAGAAGGCTCTGCATTTGAGACGATCATTGCCAGCGGAGCGCACTCGGCGTTGCCCCATGCACGACCGCGTGGGGAGCGAATTGCCGAAGGTGGTTACCTGCTGATCGACATGGGTGCCTGCCTGAATGGCTATATGAGCGACATGACCCGCACCTTTGGAGTGGGGCGGGTATCGCGCGAAGCTGTTCGCATCTATAAAGCGGTCCTGGAGGCACAGCAGGCTGCAATTGAAGCGATTCGCCCGGGAAAACGTGCCGAGCAGATTCACGCCGCAGCAATGCGGGTATTGAAAGGACATGGCCTAGCTGAGTTATTCATACACTCGACAGGCCACGGTCTTGGCTTGGAGATTCATGAAGCTCCAAGGCTCGGCAAAGGAGACAAAACCGAGCTCAACAGCGGTATGACGATTACGATAGAGCCTGGGGTTTACAAACCTGGATTCGGCGGAGTCCGGATCGAAGACACAGTGCTCGTTACAGAAAACGGAAGTGAGGTCCTCACTCCGACCCCAAAAGGTTGGACAATAGTAGGTTAGACCCCGTGATGAATATCGAAGAGATAAAAGAACTGATCCAGCTCGCCAACGACACAGGCGTAGCGGAACTTGAAGTACAACGAGGCGAGCATCGGGTTCGCATTAAGCGAGCAGGACTGGAACGGGAACTTGTACTCCCCGCTACGGCTCCTGTGCAATACGCACCCGCACCTTTGGCACCAGCCCCGGCAGCGCCAATCGAGAAGGATAACTTGATTACCATCAAGTCGCCGATCGTTGGCACCTTCTACGACTCGGCTTCGCCGGATGCAGCTCCGTTTGTCAAACCTGGCGACACGGTCACACCCAAGACAACGGTTTGCATCATCGAATCGATGAAGCTGATGAATGAGATTGAAGCTGAAGTTGCAGGTACTGTCGTTGCACGACTCGTCGAGAGCGGTAAGCCTGTAGAATACGGCGAAGCGCTGTATACGATCCGTCCTAACTAACCCGTCATGTTCCAAAAGATTCTGATTGCCAATCGTGGCGAGATTGCCTTGCGCGTCATTTGCGCGGCCAAGGACCTCGGCATCAAAACGGTCGCCGTTTATTCGGAAGCAGACCGGCATAGCCTGCATGTGCGTTTCGCCGATGAAGCAGTTTGCATCGGGCCGGCCAAGAGCGCGCGCAGCTACCTCGACATCCCCAGCGTGATCAGCGCTGCCGAGATCACCAATGCTCAGGCGATTCATCCTGGCTACGGCTTCCTGAGCGAGAATGATCGCTTCGCCGAAGTCTGCAAGATGAGCGGTATCAAGTTCATTGGCCCCACGCCTGAAGTGACGAGGATGATGGGCTTGAAACAGAAGGCACGCCAGGTGATGCAGGAAGCCGGAGTGCCGGTGCTGCCCGGGTCACCGGAAGCATTGACCAGCCCGGAAGAAGCTCTTGAGTTTGCCAACAAGATCGGCTATCCAGTCATCCTCAAAGCGGCAGCCGGTGGTGGTGGCCGAGGCATGCGTGTCGTGAACAATGCAGAAGAATTGCCGGGGCTGCTTGCTCAAGCGCAGAACGAAGCAGGGGCGGCATTCAGTGTTCCGGACATCTATCTCGAGAAGTACATTGGAGCTCCGCGACATATCGAGTTTCAGGTACTGGCTGATGAGCATGGCAATGTAGAAGTGCTTGGGGAGCGTGAATGTTCGATTCAACGCCGACACCAGAAGTTGGTCGAAGAAGCTCCATCACCAGTAATGACGCCTGCGTTGCGCGAAGAGACAATTTTCGCAATCAAGAAAGCGTTGAAGGCGATTGGTTACCAGAACGCCGGTACGGTTGAGTTCTTGATGGATGAGAAGGGCAAGCTGTACTTCATTGAAGTGAACGCTCGCATCCAGGTGGAGCATCCGGTAACGGAAATGATTACCGGGATTGACCTGGTCAAAGCCCAAATTCGTATTGCTGCCGGAGAGCGTCTTGAAGACATTCTCGATGGGCCGATCACCCTCACGGGGCATGCGATGGAGTGTCGCATCAACGCCGAGCATCCGGAGACTTTTGCTCCCTGCCCCGGCAAGATTACCGGCCTAAACCTGCCGGGTGGAATTGGCGTGCGCGTAGATACTGCCGTCTATACCGACGGCGTGATACCGCCGTATTATGATTCCCTTGTAGCTAAATTGATTGTGCATGGCCGCGACCGCGCTGAGGCTATCGCCAGAATGAAGCGCGCCCTCGACATGTTTGTTGTGGAGGGGATCTACACGTCGATTCCGTTGCAGAAGAAAATCATGCATGATGAAGACTTCGCGGCGGGATTGATGGATACGACTTTTATCGCCCGCAAACTCGCTTCATTCCAGAAGCCCTAGGAGATTCAGATGTCGATCAGCTTTGACCCACGCAACCTGCTTGCGTCGATGGTAGGTGAAGAAAACGGCCTCACGGCGGCCGAGATCGATGGGGGCAAGGAGGCAGCGACTGCTGCTCTTCGCGGCTTCCGGAAGAGTTGGGAAGAGGGCAAGTATGGCTTCCCTGATCTGCCCGGCAACAAGAAGCTGATTCAGGATATTGAAGCGACTGCGAAGAAGCTGGCGGGCAGCTACGACACGGTTTGCGTTATCGGCATAGGTGGAAGTGCGCTGGGCTGCTGGGCTGTGGATTGCGCGATGCGAGGACCGCATCCTGTGCAGGGCGAACATAGCTCAAAGAGACCACGGCTTGTGATCCTCGACAACGTGGACCCGGACTTTCTCAATCATGCGCTCGACAGCATGTCACCGAAGAAAACGCTGGTGGTGGTGATCGCGAAGTCAGGTTCGACGGCAGAGACCATGGGAGGATTTCTAATTGTTCGCGAATGGCTGATGGCCGGCATCGGCAAGAAGGCAGCGGGCAAGATCATTGCTGTGACGAGTGAAGGCCGAGGCGATCTGAAAGTATTGGCGACAAATGAAGGCTACACGACCTTCCACATTCCAGAGAATGTAGGCGGAAGGTTCAGCGTACTTTCGGCAGTCGGTTTAGTGCCGGCGGCGCTGATTGGCGTGAACATCAAGAAGCTTTGCCGAGGAGCGGCTGAGATGACGGAAACAGCATGGAATGAAGATCTGGGCGAGAACATTGCGCTCAGCTCTGCCTTGCATCATTGGTTGATTCTGACCTTGAAAAAGAAGGCGATTCAGGTAGCTTTTCCTTATTCCAACTCCCTCTGGGGGACGGCATTCTGGTTCCGTCAACTCTGGGCAGAGTCGTTAGGTAAAGCCAAGGACCGCACAGGGGCGGTGGTAAATGTTGGACAGACTCCGATCGCGGCGCTTGGCACAACAGATCAGCATTCGCAGGTACAGCTATATATGGAAGGGCCGAACGATAAAGTCTACAGCTTCTGGGCAGTGGAGAAACCGAAGAAGCCGATCAAGATTCCGAAGGTGAAATTGGGCCTTGATGGCTTTGATTATCTAAGCGGACAGAGCATGGGCAAGCTGCTGGATTGCGAGCGGCGGGCCACGGAAGCCGCCCTTACTGCTGCTGGACGACCGAACTGTTCCTTCAGCCTCGCACGGGTTGATGAAGAGCATCTCGGAGCGTTTTTCCAAATGATGGAATTCGAGACAGCCTTCATGGGCGAACTGCTGAACATTGATGCTTTTGACCAGGAGGGCGTGGAGTTGGGCAAGAAGTTCACCTTCGCACTGATGGGAAGAGCGGGATGGGACGAGTTCAAGGAACGCTTTGCTGATTACGAGAAGAAGCGCGGTTAGTCTTCTTGCCGCAAGGCGAGAGGAACTCATCGAGAGCATCGAAACCCGCCTGATCTGGGAGGGGAAGAAAAGTCGTGTGTGCTGGTTTCATCCAAAGGTGGCAGCAGCAGACGGCTATCTTTTGATGACGTTGCAGTTGCTCACCGATTCGGATGTGATGCATCAGCCACACTATTCCGAGAGCCGCGATGGCGGCAAAACCTGGAGTGAGAAGAAGCCGATTCCGGCACTGGAGCGCACGGTTTTGGGCGGTGGATATGAAGACGTTGTGAGCGATGTCGTGCCCGAGTTTCACGCCAAAACAGGTGTGGTCCTCTGCCTGGGTCAGGATGTTCACTACAAAGATGAGAAGTTGATTCGGCCAGGGGAAGACCGCTGGATCCGCTACTTTGTGCGCAAGGCAGATGGATCGTGGACCGAGCCGAAGAAACTGGAATTTGTGCATCCGGAGGCATCGCAGATGATGAGCGCCGGATGCAGTCAGCGATACACGTTGCCAAATGGCGACGTGCTGGTTCCGGTAACGATGCTCACCAATCGACCTGATCATAGTGTGAGTACTTTGCTTTGTTCGTTTGACGGTTTAGACCTGAAGGCGAAAAAGCTTGGCACTATTCTGAAGCTGCCCGTGAAGCGCGGGCTGATGGAGCCGTCGCTGACTCGCTTTGACGGACGCTTCTGGTTGACGATCCGTTCTGAAGATGAGCGGGGACATTTTGCGGTGTCGCGTGACGGGCTGAGCTGGGGGCAGCTTGAGACGCATCGATTCGATGACGGGAGTCCGCTTGTGACTTCAACGACACAGCAGCACTGGATCACACACAGCAGCGGACTGTATCTAAGTTACACGCGCAGGGATGCCGTGAATGAGAAGATATTCCGTTGGCGTACGCCCACTTACATTGCATTGTTTGATACCAGGCGATCTGTATTAGTTAAAGATACTGAAAGAGTGTTAGTTCCGATGGATGAAGCGGCAATGCATGGTAATTTTCATGTCACGAATACAAGTGCTCGCGAGACGCTAGTTACATTGGGCGACATTCTCGTAGATAAGCCCTTCAGGGGAGATACCTTTGTGACCACCATCAGGTGGCGGCGAGACAATGGTGCGCGAACGACTCGTTGAGCTGGGGCTGGCAACGGTTCTGGCAGTAGCGCTCAGCACCGAATTGCTAGGCGCTTTGCATTGGCTGGCGCGCCCTGCCGTAGCGCTGGTATGGACGGGGATCGCTGCTTTCTGGGTTTGGGGCCTGCGGCGACTTCGACTCCAGCTGGAGCGGGACTGGGTGGTAGTCGGGATAACGGGGGCGGTTGCCGGGTTGTGGCTGGTGGAAGGACTTACGGCGATTGTAAGTCCGCCGAATTCTTCCGATGCAATGGCTTATCACATGCCGAGAGTTGTTTACTGGATACAGCAACGGAGTGTTGAGTTTTTTGCAACTCCTTACCTGAATCAGATCATGCTGCAACCATTGCATGAGTATCTGCTGCTGCATTTTCAGTTATTGAGCGGAGGAGACCGGTTTGCGAACTGTGTGGCCTGGCTGGCAATGGGCGGCACAATGATGGCAGCAAGTCTGGTGGCGAAGGCACTGGGCGCGACGGGACGGGGCCAGGCACTCGCGGCATTCTGTATGGCGACGCTGCCGAACGGGGTGTTGCAGGCGAGTGGCGTGAAGAACGAAGCGCTGTTGAGCTTTTTGTTGGTGAGCCTGGTTTACTTTGCGCTGATCGAGCGAAAGTGGGCGGTGGCGGTGGCTTGCGGATTGGCTTGCTTTACAAAAGGGACAGCTTACCTGTTTGCGGGTCCGCTGGTGCTACTGCTGTTGCCAAGAGCGATCCCACAGGCAGCTTTGCTGGTGCTTGTGGTGAATGGGGCGTTCTTCATGAGGAACGTGGATTTGAGCGGGTCCCCACTCGGTTTTGATTCTGCTCAGGCAGACGGCAAGTACCGCTGGCGGAATGAATATCTGAGCTGGCAGCCTCTCGCTTCGAATCTGATGCGGCATCTAAGTGAGCAGCTTGGGGGGCGCAATGAGGACTGGAATCAACGGGTGTACCGGACAACGATTTGGGCACATGAGCTGATTGGATTGAGGGCCAATGATGCGGCAACCACCTGGCCTCATACGGAGTATGTGGCACCGAGGAGTGCGAACCATGAGACTGATGCAAACAACCGCTGGCACTTTGGCCTATTGCTCGTTGCGGCCGGGTACTTTGCATGGCGGAGAGAAAAGCTGCCGCTGCTGATTCTTGGAGCGATGGTGATTGGTGTGGCGAGTTTCTGCTTCTACCTGAAGTGGCAACCATTCATGCTGCGGATGTGGCTGCCCTTGTTCAGCCTCGGGATGGTGATGGTTGGGGTGATGCTTAGCAGGCAGCATTTGCTTTTGCAAGCTGGGCTTTGTGTTTTTCTTCTCGACGGGAGCAGATTGCCTTTGCTCAAGAACTGGGTAAGGCCATTGCGAGGGCCGGAAAACATGTTCGGGTTGACGCGCGAGGATCTTTACTACAACGATATGAGGACATGGAATGTTCGCAAACAGTATGACGAAGTGATGCGGCAATTGCGGGAGTCGAGTTGCAGAGAGATCGCGATGGACATCACCTATTTTCAACTGGAGTATCCGATTCAGGCCCTGCTGCTGAAAGAGCATCCCGAGACTCGTTTTGTTCATGTGAATACGCAGAATCCTTCGAAGAAGTATGAGAAGCCGAGTCAACCCTGTGCCCTTGTTTGTCTCGCTTGCGATCAGTGGCTGGAGCTTGACTCTGCCAAGATTCATCAAACGCGATGAGCTACACGATTGATGGCCAAGATTCTGAATTCTTTGACGACACGCCGATCCTTTTGCAGGCGGGCAAGGCAATACGACGCGGATGCTGGCAGAGGTTCCTGAGCCCGCTGAGTGCATTGCCCTTATTTACGATTCGAATCTGGTAGCGTTTGCGGCCGAGCAAGCTGGCAATCAGGTAGAGATTCGATTTGTGCAGAGGAACGCGATGCAGTTCGACTTGCCGACGTTTAGAAGCCATGCGGAAAAGTGATCGAGCTTGCTGTTATCCGGTAAGTTGGGCCATGGAGCAGATGATATTTCATTCAAAGAGTACATTTGCGAATACACTTCGCCGTGCCGTTTTGAAGCGGGAGCGATGTTACCCAAATTATGCACAGCGCGCACAGCTTGAGCTCCACGCGCACCAGAAGAAGCGCTTGGGCGGACGGCAATCGGTATTTCTATAAGCGATTCGAGCTTCGTTAGACCTCCTTTCTGCCCGGTTTGGCGCTGGGCGGGCGCATTGT
>JANXLY010000106.1 GCA_025354885.1 Acidobacteriota bacterium
CCAGCTCATCCACCAGCAGTTGCGATTCCTGCAAATGGAATTCCTCTTCAACCTGGCCATGAGTGTCCGCGTGGATGACATCCTCAAAACCCCGGTCGCCTTCCTCCCGCACATCATGCGAGAGCTAGACCGTCTCCCCGCCCGCATCCAGCGCACGATGAAAGCGATCCGCGCCGAACAAAAGATCCGCTTCGATCTCCTGCACGAAAACGAAAATTTGGAAATCGAAGCCATTCCCGATCAACCTCCGCTCCCACCAAGGCCGGAACAGGAATACGTACCAGGCGTCCAAACCTCAAATGGCGTCGTCGCCCTCGACAGACTTCCACAAAATGCAAAAACGAACCCACCTGCCACCAAACCTCGCACTGCCGCAGATGCCGATTCCTACTTCCGTAATTTCGCCGAGCGCATGTTGAGCAAATACGGGGACGGTTCGGCAGAACTCGCCGCCCAGCGTCTCGCCAAAGAAGCGGAAAAACTGAAAAACGAAGCCACCAAACTCTAGTCCACACCGCGCTCGGGTCAGTGGATTAACCACGCCGGGCAAGATCTTCGACAACCGAATAGCCCCTCAAGTGTCGACGCAACACCTGTGCCTGCTTCTAGCCCATCCGCATCTGAAAACACAAACCCACCTCTAAATCAGTCGGATGGGCGGCACACTATCACGTAACGACGCACAGCCGATGAGCGTCTCTTTATAACCCGCACATGTATCCGCTTCCTGCACGCCTTTTCCTCGCTCTCATCTCCGCTCTCACAGCCTTCCCTCAGTCAGCCACCCTCACTCTCGCTCCCCGCGTCCAACTCCCACCCGTCATCGACGGCAACAGCGCCGCCTTCTGGTCCGATGGCGTCATGCACCTCTTCCATTCCACCGGCGTTCCACACATCAGCAGCGGCCCCAACCAGTTCAATCTGGGCGATACCCGCAAGGTCATTTTCGATTCCACCGAACACAGTCCCGTCTGGTTTGAAGCCGTCTGGCGTGATGAAGACGGCACACTCTTCCTCTTCTACCACCACGAGCCGGAACTGCGCTGCCCAGGGAGCAACCTCACCGCTCCCAAAATCGGTGCCGCAATTTCTCGTGATAACGGAGCCACCGTCCACGATCTCGGCATCATTCTCGAATCTGGCGACCCCATCGATTGCAATGCCAAAAACGGCTTCTTCTCCGGTGGCCACGGCGACGCCAGCGTCATCCTCGACCGTGAACACAAATTCTTCTACTTCTTCTTCACCAACTACGCCGGCACCACTGCTTCTCAAGGAGTCGCCACCGCCCGCATGGCCTTTGAAGACCGCACAGCCCCCCCAGGCAAAGTGCAAAAGTTCTACATGGGTCAATGGAACGAACCCGGCCTTGGCGGCAAGCTCAGCCCCATCTTCCCCGCAACTCGCCCCTGGCAAGCGGAAGACACCGATTCCCATTGGGGTCCTTCCGTCCACTACAACACGCACCTCGACAAGTACGTCATTCTGCTCAACCGCTCCTGCTGCACTTCCGGCTGGCCCCAGGCCGGCATCGACATCACCTTCAATTCCGATTTGAGCGATCCATTCAATTGGAAACCTCTCCAGCGCGTGCTCAACACTTCCGATATCATCCGTCAGCCTGGCTACTATCCGCAGGTCCTTGGACTCGAAGAAGGCCAATCCGACCACCTCGCCGGCCACACTGCCAGGCTCTACCTTATGGGCCTCTCGGACTGGGAAATCACCTTCGATCCCCGCGACCCCGAACCGGAACCCGAAGACAACCCCTGTTCCAACCCCGACATTCCCTGCCCCGCCTCGACCCCTCCTGGCAAATCCTCCCTCACTAAAAAACACTAGCCCGTACCTCACCAACCACTTCCGAACCACAACTCTAAGGGAGCCCGCCTTCGTGATACCGAACCGCGACCGTGAGCCGGCCTTGGCGGTCGAAGCACTAGCTGACTAATTTACGATGGAGGGATGAGATTAAGCCGAAGTCGCACCGCCCGCGCAGCCAGAAGGCGCAAGCGCAGGATGGATAGCGTCGACCACGACCTCAGCGACGAGCAATGGTCCGCTCTCAAAAAGGCCTGGGACGGATGCGCTTACTGTAGAGAAGTTGCCAAGCCCTTGCAGCGCGACTGCGTAATGGCGATCTCCCGAGGCGGACGTTACACCCTCGACAACGTCGTGCCCGCATGCGGCTCCTGCAACACCAGCAAGTGCAGTGAGGAAGTTACCGCTTGGCTGCGGCGCAAGCGCCTCAATGAAAGCGCTTTCCTCTTGCGCTATTCGCAAATCAAGAAGGCACTCGCGGCCCACTTTTCAAACACTCAGGACACTCCAGCAAATTGCTAACTTAGCTGCGATGATCGGAACACTTCTCTTCCCACACCGGATCATGGCCTAACCGGAACTGATCCTGGTCTGTGCCGCTGTCCACAACTCCCATTGCAGGAAGATGCTGACGATCCCCGCGACTCCGCATTATCAGCTTCTACTGGTTCCGATTCCAGCCTCGCAGAATCGTCGCTGAACATTTTCCAAATGAGGCCGCAACAGAATATCGGGCCTGTTCAACTCCTGAATCCCTCAGGGCTTCGCGCGCTTCAAAGCTTTCGACTTACTCGAACTGTTCAGTGTCACCGCTTCACGAACGAGCGACTCAAATGCCTCCTCGTCCACGTCTTCTCCTTCGTGGATGTCGATCGCGCGGCGTACATTCCCGTCGAGGCTCGAGTTAAACAGACCTGCCGGATCCTTCAGCGACGCGCCCTTGGCGAAGGTGAGCTTCACCACCTTCTTGTAGGATTCTCCAGTGCAGACAATGCCATTGTGCGACCACACCGGAGTACCCATCCACTTCCACTCTTCAACGACATCCGGGACTGATTCCTGAATGAGCCTGCGCATTCTGCCAAGAGTTTCCCCGCGCCAATCCCCAAGTTCGGCGATCTTTTGCGAGATGAGTTCCGATGCCGACTGCCCTTCGCTCACATCCGACTTTTTCATGTTCTCTCCTCGAATCTGCTGCCCACCCTGAGTCTTCTGCATCCGACGGGGCTGCCTTCACAAATCAATCCAACAACTGCGCGGCGCTCACACTACTCCGGCAGCCCGAATACAAAAATCCCGCTGCCCGCAGCAATCGCAATCCGCTGCCGCCCCTTGCTCAGATACGACATCGGACCGGCCATGATTGCGCCGCCCAGATTCACCTTCCACAACTCCTTGCCGTTGGCCGCATCGAGCGCCAGCAACCGGCCATCGCCGCTAGCTCCCACCACGATCCCGCCTCCAGTCGCCATCACCCCTGCCCTCGTAATACTGTCCATCTTGTACTCCCATCGCGTGTTCCCACTAAGCACTTCAAAGGCACGAATGGCCCCGTAAGTACCTGCGTCATCAAATCGCCGAAAACCGCCTTCAAATAACATGCCCGGACGATAAGCTGCCACATCAGAAAAGAATGTGCTACTCCGCTCAAGCGTCGGCACAAACAGCAGCCCGCTCGCGTCGCTATAAGAAGGCGACCACCAGTTAGCCCCGCCAGTGCTCGACGGCCACACGCGACTCCCCGTAGGACTCGGATCCGTCCCCGGCACAACAACAGGCCTGCCGTCGCGCCCGATCTCCTTGGCCCAAGTCTGTTTCACAAACGCCTTTGCATGCAGAAACTCGCCCGTGCCGCGGTCCAGCACATAGTAGAAGCCATTGCGGTTCGCGGTCACCAGCAACTTGCGCGGCCGCCCTTCGTATTCACGATCCACCAGCACCATGATCTGAACAGCGTCCCAATCGTGCGTGTCGTGCGGCGTGAACTGGTAGTGCCATCGACGCTTGCCGGTGTCCGCATCCAGCGCCAGCACCGAACAAGAGAACAGGTTGTCTCCCTTACGCACCTCGCCGTTCCAGTCCGGGCCCGGGTTACTGGTGCCCCAGTAAGTGAGATTCAGATCCGGATCATAAGACCCGGTAAGCCAGATCGCCGCCCCTCCGCTCTTCCAGGAATCGCCCTCCCACGTATCATTCCCAAACTCGCCAGGACCAGGAACCGTATAACTCCGCCACACTCGGCTCCCGTCGCTGATCCGGTACGCATCGACAAAACCACGAATCCCGTATTCTCCACCTGCCGCACCCACCAGCACCTTGTCCTTCACCACCAACGGAGCATGAGTGCCGGTATAGCCCTCTTTGTAGTCGGCCATCTTCGTCTCCCAGACCAGGCGTCCTGTCCGCCGATCAAGGGCGATGATGTACGCATCGAGCGTCGTCATGAACAGCAGATTGCCGGAAATCGCGAAGCCGCGGTTCACCTGGCCGCAACACGGAGCGGTCTTCGTCGGCAGATTTCGCTTGTATTCCCAGTAAATGTCGCCGCTCTCTGCATTCAGTGCATAGGCATCATTGGGAGGAATGGTCACGTACATGATGTTGTCAACCACCAGCGGAGTAGCTTCGATCTTCTCCTTCACCCCGCGCTGGAAGATCCATTTCAGCTGAAGGCCGCTCACATTCGCAGCGCTAATCTGTGCCAGCGGACTGAAGCGATGACTCTGGTAATTTCCAGAATAACTCAACCACTGACCGGGGTTTCGCTCCGGATGAAGTAGCTGCTCGGCACTTACTGGTTCTGAAGCCGGCGCTTGGCGCACTACTTCAATAGGCGCGGAATGGCCTTCATCGACGGGCCGGTTTTCGAGCGTCCGCACATAAGCGAGCACTTTCCAGATCGAATCCTCATCAAGGTGCGAACCCGGCATCGCAGTACCTGCCACGCCATTGTTGATGACATGAAACATTTCACCGTCAGAAGAACCGTGACGGCGGAACTTCGAGGCGAGTCGAGTCGCATTGCCGCCGAGTTCGCCATCCGCACCATGACAGGAGCGGCAGCTCAACAGATAGAGTCGGCGTCCCTCGGCAACATCTTTTTCAGAGCTATAAGGATTGCGGCCTCGCGTCTGCCCCAACACAACCAGAGGCAACAGTGTGAGCACGGCTAACAGCAGACGATTCAGCGGCATGACATACAAAATAGCAGCTTCACTCTAAATGGAATGCTCGCAGATCGATAGCGAAGGCTGGAACTGCGCATGGCCGGTAATTCGTAAGTGGATGGTCCGCGCACCGGGCTCCTGTCAAAACGAGTTTGGCTGATACCATGGATTCCACCGTGATTCGCACCCTTCCCCCGCTACTCCTTCTCAGTCTGCCCCTTTGTGGTTGTAAGCAAATGGTCCTCGAACCAGTCCCGGACTGGGCTTACCCGATCAATCCCGCGCAACCGCCGGGCCAGACCGCCCCCGCTGCTCCTCAAGGGCCATTCCATATCGGGACGAGCAAGCTTTCCTTTACCCGGTCGGAACTCACCAATCTGTTCAGCGCGCCAGACTGGCGTCCGGAAGATCATCCGGCGATGCCGGAGATCGTCGCTCATGGCCGCAAGACAGTAGTGTTTACCAATTCACTCGACTGCAGCCTCGCCTGCCTATAGAATTGGTGCCACCCCAAATAGCGTTCGCAGACATTTCAAACTTATTTTCGCAACCTAACTCACTGAAAACAAAACGAACGCATCTGGGTCCCCCGCAAGCACCGTTCGCCCGTCTGCTACATTCTGTAATCGAGAACGCGCCCGCAAGCCACCCGGCCTGCTGGCGCGTTTTCTATTTCAATCCACAAAGGAAATTTCCAAATGTCATCACAGGCAAAACAGGATGCAAATCGGGCGAATGCCCAACACTCCACCGGCCCCACTTCACCAGCAGGCAAGGCAACCTCTTCCCGCAACGCCGTAGGTCATGGCCTCTCTGCACAACCCAACATCCTCTTCGCTTCCGACACAGAAGCGCAAAACAACTTCGCGCAACACATACAAAAGCTACGCAAGGATTGCCTGCCAGTAGGCACCCTCGAAGAAGAAACCTTCCGCCGCTACGCCTTCGCTACCTTCCAGATCAACCGCGCACAAGCCCTCGAACTCCAGGCTCAAGACCGCTGGACAAACGAACCCAATAACGACAAATGGTTCTCTCAAATGGAACGCTTCATCAAACTCGGTGCCCTCCAGGAACGCCGGGCCGACAAAGCCCTCAACGAACTCCGCAAACTCCAGCGAGACCGCTTCGCCGCCCTCGAAGTGCAAGGCGAAATCTATGCCTACGGCAAAGAACTAACATTCTCGAAAGTCCTCCCCATCGCCGACCTCCGCACGCAGGACCTCTACAAAACCAGCGCCGGCCTCATCGCGCTCTCCCTGCTAGCCACCACCGAAGAGGCAAAGCAGATCGCCCAAACAAAGCCATCAGACGCCCCCCAGTAGAACCACAATCCAAACGAACCCAATCGCACCGGCTCAATCGCCAATCGCTCTTTGAAAATCTGCCCGACATAAAGGCCCGACCATCGCCTCGCCTGATCCAGACACCCGCACTGTCTCCAGGCGGGGCACTGCGGATTCCTCAGCCAGCAACAGCGCTAAATCAAACCCATCCGCTCCAGTTTCCGGTACAAAGTTTTGCGCTCAATTCCCAAAATCTTCGCCGCCCGGCTCTTGTTATTCCCCGTCGCCTCAAGCACCTTCAAAATCTGCTCGCGCTCCGTATCCTTCAGACTCTCCGTCACCGTCGGATCCTCTGCCTCAGACTCACGCAAAGCCTCCATCACAGCCTCGGCATCAATGCGCCCACCCGGAGAAAGAATCACCAGCCGCTCCACCAGATGCTGCAATTGCCGTACATTCCCCGGCCATGGCTGCTCCTCCAGCAGCTTCTGCCCGCTCTCCGTCAACACAGCACTCAGCTCATAACTCTCGTTATACTTGCGCAAAAAAAAGTGAGCCAACAAAGGAATATCCGATCGCCGATCCCGCAGCGGTGGCAAATGAATCCGCACCACATTCAAACGGAACCAAAGGTCCTCGCGAAACTTCCCTTCCTCTACCAGCTTCTGTAAGTCCCGGTTCGTCGCCGCCACCACGCGCACATCCACTGGCTTCGCCCGGTTCGCACCCACCGGACGGATCTCACGCTCCTGTAAAAAACGCAACAACTTCAACTGAAACGCCGGATCAATCTCGCCAATTTCATCGAGAAACACCGTACCCTTGTTCGCTGCCTCAAACACACCCGTTCGATCACGATCCGCGCCCGTATAACTCCCCTTCATCGCTCCAAACAGTTCTGCTTCCAGCAACGACGGCGCAATGCTCCCGCAATCCACCGCCACAAAAGGTCCAATCAGCCGCTTCGAATTCGTGTGTATCAGCCTCGCCACCAACTCCTTACCCGTCCCGGTCTCACCCGCAATCAGCACCGTCGCATCCGTCGGCGCCACCTGGCTCAGCGTCTTGTAAATATCGATCATCCTCGTCGAACTGCCGATCATTTCCGATTCCGGCAGATCGTCGATATCCGTCTCGCGGTCCAGCTTCGCCGCACCTTCAATTTCCGCCTCCGCCTTTTGAATCGCGTTCAGCAGTTCATCCAGTTCAAACGGCTTCGCCAGATATTCAAAAGCCCCCCCACGCGTCGCCGCCATCACCGTCTCCATGCTCCCCCGCGCACTCATCAGGATCACGCGGCATTCGCTACTCGCTTCCTTCGCCGCCCGCAACACATCAAGACCCGTCCGCTCATCAAGGTAAATATCGCTGATCACAATCGGATAAGACGAAGCCAATAACTTCTCCATCGCCGCACGCGTGCTCGACACCGCGTCCACCTTGTAACCCTCAAGGTCGAGAAAGGTAGCTAATGTATTCCGGACACTCGTATCGTCTTCAACGAGTAATAATGGTGCGCTGATTGGCATTGCCTACTTCTGAGTCTACCGTTGCACTCGGCGTAAAGGGCAAAACTACCGTAAATACACTGCCCGCGCCCACTTCGCTCTCCACATCAATCCTGCCTTGGTGCTGCTTCACGATTTCGTTCACAATACTTAAACCGATCCCCGTCCCGCTGATCCCGCTCTCCTCCGCACGCTTCGAGCGGTAAAAACGATCAAAGATCTTCTTTAGGTCCACTGCGTCCATCCCCATCCCCTGATCCCGGATCGCCACTCTTACTTTGCCGCCCTCCACCGTACACAGACACTCAATACCAGTGCGCTCCGGTGAATACTTCACTGCGTTATTCAACAAGTTATAGAACGCATATTCCAGCAGCTCTTTGTCCCCCTTCAATTGCCCTGCCGGAATCGCCCCCACATTCATCGTCATCTCTTTGCGCTCCGCCAGTACCCTCGCCCGTTCCAGCGAAGCCAATAACACCCCACTCAGCGCAAACGGCTCCTGCTTCAATTCCATCTCGCCCTCAGCCAGCCGCTCCACATCGAGAAAGGTCTGAATCATGCTCCCCAACCGCTTCGATTCCGAATGGATCATCTGCGCAAATTGCTTCTGCTTCTCATCGTCCAGCTTGTAGCGGCTCATGATCTCGCTCGATCCCTGAATCGCCGTCAGCGGCGTCTTCATCTCGTGCGTCACAAAATGGATCGCCTGCTGATAACGGCTCTTATCGGCCTCACTCTTTTTCCACTGCCCGCGAATCACAAAGTGGTGATAGCTCGCCGCCACAATCGTCGCTAGCCAGGTCCCGGAAAACAGCATCGTCGGCCCAAGAAAAGTCTCGCTCGCAAATAACCACCGCGGCGTCAGATGAATCACCGACAGCAATCCAAACGTCGCAACCCAGGCAATCCAGCCGCTCAGGAAGGCAAAAATCAACCCCATCCCCACAACCGCGCCCAGCGTCAGCAACACCGGCAGACTCACTGCGGCATCCTGCACAAACTCGCCCTGCTGCAGGGTCTCAAACAGATTCGCGTGGATCTCAACCCCTGTCATCAACTGCCCCATCGGCGTCATCAGCCGGTCACGTGCCGCGCTCTGATCTGTATAACCGACAAACACAACCTTGCCACTAAAAAGCATGGCCGCTTCCGGCTTCTTGCTCACTTCCTTCAGGCTCACCTGTGGAATCGCCGCCGGCACATAGTTGATATAGACACTCCGCGCCGTCGCCCGCCCTGCCGGGATCTTCGTCAATCCCACTTCCAGATCATCCGGCGTCTCAAGAATCGGCCCCGCCTGCTTCGACAACCGAAAGGCCTCAAGCGCCAACGCCCAATACCGCTTTCCTGCCACCGCCTTCTCCAGCGGAATCCTGCGGCTCACCGGGTCCGGGTCCGCATGTACGTGCCCAAGTGCGGCCGCTACCTTGCGAAAATCCGCTACAGGCTCTTCCCATATGCTGTCCTTGCGCACAATATCTGTCCCTAAAACAACACTCGGACACTTCCGGAATGCCGCCGCCAGTGCCGCATCCACCTTCGGATCTTCATCGGTCGAAAGCATCAGGTCGACAGCTACCGCCAGCGGCTTCGCCGCACATACACGAGGCAACACTTCCGCCAGGCGCGCTCTCAAATTCCTCGCCCCGCCCATCTCAATCAGGCTCGCTTCATCAATCGCCAGCAACGCCGACTTCGCCTGCCACCCCGCCGTCTGGCTCGTTGCAAACATCCAGTCATAAGCCTGCCCGTCGAGTTGCGTCGCCGCCCGCGACCATCCAAACAGAACAGCCACCACGAAGCAGAAAGCCAACAGCCCCGACAGCATTCCGAATTGTCGGTGCCTCAGACTCAGTGCTTCATCCTCCGCTCGATTTCGCCCGCCTCGCGGGGCAACGCCCCAGTCAGCAACTTCGACCCGTCTTTAGTGATCAGAATCATATCCTCGATCCGGACGCCCAGCTTCTCACTTGCAATATATAACCCCGGCTCAATCGTGATCACGTTGCCCTCTTCCAGCGGCAGTTCCGGATCAAAAGGATCATGGACATCAAGCCCGATGTGATGGCTGATATTGTGCAATAGATAATCGCCCCAGGGCTTGTCTTCTGGCCCCTTCCCGTTCTTGTTGAAATATGCACGAGCCACATTGGTAAGCTCACTGCGCATCACGCCCGGCTTTGCTGCCGCAATCGCCGCATTTTGCGCCCCAAGCACCAACTCATACACTTCCCTCTGACGTGCACTCCACTTCCCGTCAACCGGAATCGTTCGCGTGATATCCGCCGAATACATCGAGCACTCCCCGGCCACATCCAGCAGCAGCACTTCACCCGAATCCATCCGCCGCCGGTTCGTGTTGTAGTGCAGGATCACACTGTTTGGCCCACTGCCAACAATCGGCGGATAGGCGTTTCTCTGACAGCCAAGCGCAAAGTAGGTCTGCTGCATATCCGCCGCCACTTCATATTCATACAACCCGGGCTTGGCTTGACGCCAGCTCGCCAGATGCGCGGCTACCGAGGCGTCGATCGCCTTCTGCAGCAAACCCAGTTCACCAGCGCTCTTCTTCAGCCGCAACTGCGTGACCGTAAGCCTTGCGTCTTTCACGCTCCTTAAGGGCGCTATCTTGCCAAGTTGCGCCTCGTGTCCATCAAACACGGTATACAGATCCGTCGCATATTCGAGCGACCGCGCAATTTGGGCCTCCAGTCTCTCGTAACGCATCACCGCCGCAAATCCCGTTTTCGCCTTCGCATCCGGATCACCTCCCGCAACCATCGGGCCCTCGAAGATCTCTTTGCGCGCATTCCGCTTCGGGAGAAACAACACTTCCCGCTCCCCTTCCGGACATGCTCCACACAGCACCATGGCTGCATTGGGCTCATTCCAGCCGCTCAGGTAATAAAAGTTCGGCTCCTGAAAAAATCCGCTCCGGTCTTGCGGTTCAAATCCAACGCCCAGCGCGAACAAAACAACAACACCATCCGGCAGCGCCTTCTGCACACGTTCACGGCGGGTCGAGTAATCCGTTTGCGCGAATGCACAAATCCCAAGGAATATTGGCAATACACTTTTCAGCATCCCCACTATCATCACAAAATAGAGGTGTGCAGCAAAACCACCGCGTCCTTCTCGTCCCGATCCTTTCCGGTTGGCCAATGCTTGAGGCCGTGGAACTCGTTGGCGTATCCGAAGACCTCGATGAGATCGACCATGCCCGCGCACTCGCCGAAGAGCTCGGACGAACCAACTGCCTCTTCGTACTCGGCAGCCCCGATGCAATACCCTGGCGCGACCAGTATTTCGACATCGCCTACCTTGCCGCAGAAGCAACCGCCGAGATCCGCCGCGTCATGACCGGCCAGGGAGTAGTTCACGAATGCCAAAGCAGGTTCTGATCGCTACCGTCGGCTCCTTTGGCGACCTGCACCCTTACTTGGCCATCGCCATCGGACTCAAACAGCGCGGCCATTCTGTGACGCTAGCCAGTAGCGCCATGTACCGCGAAAAGGTCGAAGGCGAAGGCATACGCTTCGTCGCCATTCCTCCCCTCATGGCCGACATCGAACACAACCCGGAAATCCGCCGCCGCGCAATGAGCACCTTTGACGGTACCCGTTACGTGGTTCAGGAGCTCTTCCTCCCTCCCATCGAAGAGGCCTATCGAATCCTTCTCGCAGAAGCCCGGTCCGCTGACATCCTGCTTGGTTCCCTCTTCGCCCTCGGACTTCCCCTCGCCGCGGCCAAGCTCGGCCTGCCTTATTTGAACTCCGCCCTCCAGCCAGCAGCAATCCTCTCGATCTACGATCCGCCGCTCGTCCCGCAAATGCCCCTCCTCCCCCTGCTGCCACCTGCTCTCCTCAAAGTAATCTTCAACGGCATGCAGCACCTCAATGGCTTTCTGCTGAAGAAGGCATTTGAACTCGCCGCCAAAGAAGGCTTGCCCCCTTCTGCCGTCCCCAGACTCTTCGGACACAGTTCGCCTCACGGCAACCTCATCCTCTTTTCAAAACACTTCATGAAAGAGCAGGCCGACTTCCCTCAGCCCGCAACCATGTGCGGCTTCCCCTTTTACGACAAACTCGATGCATCGCTCCCTTCCCTCGACCCCGATCTTGAAGCCTTCCTTCAGGCAGGTGAGCCGCCCCACGTGTTCACCCTCGGCACCTCGGCCGTGATGGATCCCGGTCGCTTCTACACAGAGGCTCACAAAGCCGTGACGCATCTGAAAAAACGTGCCGTCTTCCTCGTCGGCCGCGCCAATTACGAAGAGTACCTGCCACTCGCCAGCGATTCGGTTTTCATCTGTCGCTACGCGCCCCACTCGCTGCTCATGCCTCGCGCCGCCACCAACATCCATCAGGGCGGCATCGGAACCACAGCGCAGGCTCTACGTGCTGGCAAACCGATGATCGTGGTTCCTTACTCCCACGACCAGCCCGATAACGCCCGACGCTGCGTCCAACTCGGCGTTGGCCTCACCATCACTCGCAAGCGCTTCAAAGCAAGTCTGCTCGAAGAGGCACTCCTCGCAACCCCAAAGTGCAGCGAACTCGCCCGCAGCCTGGGACTGTTAATTCAGTCCGAAGACGCCGTTGCCGTTGCATGCGAAAAGATTGAAGCCACCCAGCCATCGCCGCGCAAGATCTGATCGATCTTGCGAAACTGTGGCAGCGCCGCCTCGATCCGCTCCCCCTGCCACTCGTAATAGCCGCTCAAAAGCAAATCCCCCCCAGGCTTCAGCAGCCGTCCATATTCTGGCGAAAGATCAAGGTGCACATAGCCAGGAACGTTGACAAGCATCACATCAAACGCAGCATCTGGCAGCGCAAAACTTGGCCCCTGATAGGCAGCCACTCCGCGCTTATGAGCCATCAGCGCCGCATCCCATTCCAGGTCGCAGGCAACCGCAGTCGCGGCACCAAGCCGAATCGCCGCTTCCGAAAGAATGCCCGTGCCCGTGCCAAGATCGAAGATATTTTTCTTGCTGAAATCAAGTCGCTCCATCATCTCCAGGCATCCACAAGTTGTATCGTGATCCCCTGCACCAAAGACGAGCCCCATCTTCATCCCCAAACGAATGCGCCCATCGGGAGCAGCACTCTGATCCCATTCGGGGGCGATCCACCAGTGCCTGCCAACGGCCTTTGCCGTCCACTCCCGTTGATAGTCCAGGTTCACTTCCCAGCGCGCCCGCTCAACTTTCGAACCGTGGGCCTTGGCAAATTCCCTTGCTACCAGTTGGCTCGAAAAATAGACCCAGCTTTCCCCAGTTCGTTCTTCCGCCCCATCGATCGGCCAACTGCCCCAATCGTCCAAAACCCCGGCTATGCGAACCATGTACATCGTTTTGATCTCTCTGTAACATTCTCAGGCGAAGATGGTGTTTTGTGCAAAAACAAGTCGTAATAGTCGGCGCAGGCATCAGCGGACTGATGGCTGCACAGCATTTGAACCGTGCAGGGATCGATGTTACGGTCGTTGATAAAGGCAATCGTCCCGGTGGCCGAATGGCCACGAGGCCCTTTGAAGGTGCGGTCTTCGATTATGGTGCCCAGTTCTTCACAGTCCGCAGCGAACGATTCGCGAGCTTCCAGCGAGATTGGGAGGCCAAGGGACTGGTAAGCGTCTGGAACACGAGTACCCATCCCCGCTACATCGGCCCCCATGGGATGAATTCGATCCCTACTCACCTCGCTCAGGGTATCAAGCTCCGTTGCGGCGTGAAGGTGAGCCAGATCTTTGAGTCCGGCGGTCAATGGAATCTCGAAATCGACCTGGATGAAGTGATGCAGGCGGACGCGCTCATCGTAACTTGCCCGGTGCCACAGGCACTCGCCCTGTTTGGCTTCGAGATTCCTGCTCTGAAGCAGATCGAATTTGATCGTTGTCTTGCCCTGATGGCCATCCTCGAAAGCCCCCTGGAGCTACCAGAGTCAGGAGCAAAACAGTTGGTCGATGGCGAGCCGATCTCGTGGATTGCCGACAACCAGCGCAAGGGCATCTCAGCGATTTCGAACAGCCTAACGATTCACGCCGGACCAAAATTCAGCCTTGAGAATTGGGAAAAGAACGCTGAAGAAGTTGCACTCAAAATGTTAGGCGGCCGCAAGGCTTCGGCCTGGAAATTGCACCGCTGGAAGTACTCCAAGCCCAGTGTGCTGCACGAAGAGCGAAGCTTTGTCGCAAGCGCAGCCCACCCGCTGGTGATAGCTGGAGATGCTTTTGGAGAAGCGCGAGTCGAAGGTGCAGCGCTTAGTGGTTTGTCTGCTGCGGAACGGCTTCTAGAGCTGCTTTAGCAGCCTTGAACTGCAGTAGGCCCTGATATTCCTGCCAGAGGGTGCTGAAACCAGCCCAGTAATAGCCACTGACGAAGATCATCAAAAACGGAATGCTGAGAAAGTTCAGCGACTCGATACAGTAGTAAACCATCCCGGCAAAGCAGCTACCCATGAAGAGTTCGGCGAAGGGAAGCCAGCCGCTCTTGCGACGATAATCCACCTGTTCGAGCTTTACATTCTTGTCACTCAGGTTGTACTTCGCAGTGCGGGCAAAAGCGGTTTGCACACCGAAGATCGCTTCAAGAAATGCCTTTGTGTTGCTGATCGTAAGTGCGACACCAGCGGCCATCAGAGCAGGGACAAACCAGATCGTACGCTTCCATCCCTTAGGATCAAGTTCACGTTGGGCAATCAGGTAGAAGGCGGTAAGACTGACGAAATTCGCTACGATGAGCGGAAAGTCGAAGAGCAGCATTTCAAGCGGGCCCATGTAAAAGCGGATGATCATCACCGGCAACATCAGCAGGGAGACGAGGATCATGAGCGGGTAAGAGACGTTTGGCGTGAGGTGGCAGATGGCTTCCATCTTGACGCGCCAGGGCAAATCGGCACTGAGCACCATGCGCATCAATTTCTTCGCGCACTGGGTGAGGCCTTTGGCCCAACGGGATTGTTGTACCTGAAAGCTGTAGGTTTCAACAGGCAACTCAGAAGGACACTCGACATGCGGAAGGTAGACAAATCGCCATCCCTTAAGCTGGGCGCGATAGCTGAGATCGCTGTCTTCGGTCAAGGTGTCGTGCTGCCAGCCACCGGCGTCTTCGATCATCGTTTTGCGCATGATGCCGGCGGTGCCGTTGAAATTGAAGAAGAGGCCCATGCCTGCGCGGGCTCCGTGCTCGAGGATGAAGTGCCCATCAAGCAACATGGTCTGTACCTCGGTGAGGAGGTTGAAGTGCCGATTGAGATAGGTCCAGCGGGTTTGCACCACGCCGACTTTTTCGTCGGTAAAGTGATGTACTGTCTTTTCGAGGAAGTCCTCGGGGATCACGAAGTCGGCATCGAAAATGGCAATCAATTCGCCAGTGGCGGTGGGGATACCAGCCTGTAACGCGCCAGCTTTGTAGCCCTGACGGTTCTTCCGATGGCGATACTCCATGTTGAAGCCGCGCTCTACATAGCTGGCAACCAGGGCCTCGGTAAAGCCCGAGGTCTCATCGGTAGAGTCATCGAGAATCTGAATCTGAAGCAGGCCAACCGGGTAGCGGACTTTGCTGGCACTTTCGAGCAGTCGTTCCACCACGTAGAGCTCATTGAAGAGGGGTAGCTGGATCGTGACCGGAGGCAGCTCGCTAAAGTAGCGGGCTGGCTCTTTGGGCATGTTCTTCAAGCCCTTGAAGTAGCCACGAATCATGGCAAAACGGTGACAGCCATAGAAGCTGAGCACGGCGAGCATCAGGAAATAAGGAACAAGGATCAGGTAATCAAACGCCGCGAGGGAGTAAACACCCGCAAACGTGTCATCGAGCAGTGCATCGATGATTTTTTCCGCCATAGATGGAGAGCCGGTTAGCATAATGGGTGACTTGGTCCACTACTCCATTTCGATTGTTTCCGGATTAGCGATTGCCTACTTGGCATTGCTGCTCTCGGGTACAGCCTCAATCAACGACGAAGCGGCGCGGATTACGTCTATTAGTGTCTCGTACAGTATAGCTTATATTCCCTACCTCTTGACCCTCTGGATTGCGAGGATTGTGCCTGATACTCGCCGTTTGCGAATGGTTGTGGTGGGCGGCGCGATCCTTTTTCGATTGTTGGCTTTTAGCTTGCCAGCAGCCTTGAGCGATGATGTCCTGCGCTATGAATGGGAAGCCTCGAGACTTGCAGTGGGAGAGAACCCCTACAGAGTGAGCCCGGCCTCGACGGGTGCCGCGAACAGGAAGATTCCTGGTTATGACTTTTCGGCAGTCTACGGGCCGGTGCTTGAAGGGGCACATTTGGCTTCGTTTGTTCTGGGCTTGCCGATGAAGGCATCGGCGGCATTTGCCGAGGCGCTGCTGTTGGGTTTGTTCTGGTGGTGGATGCAGAAGAATGGGTGGCCACTCTGGAAGTGGGTGTTGTTGGGGTGGAGCCCGCTCAATGTGTACGAATACTGGATGAATGGCCACAATGATGCTTGGCTGATTCTGCTGCTGTTTGCGGCTTTCGTTACAAAAGGGGCCTGGTCGTGGATCCTTCTGGCATTGGCAACGCTGACCAAATGGTGGCCTATCTTATTGATTCCATTGTGGTTACGACTTGGATTCTCATGGCCTGGGTTGATTGGGTATGCGCTCTTGATGGGGTCTTGTCTGTTGTGTATCCCGGCTGTGGAGTGGGTTGGCAAGGTTCGGTTTACGACGGGTTTTTTGGGTGGGTGGGAGAACAATGCGTTTCTTTATCGGCTGCTATCGGACAAGATGCAGGCAATTGGCCTGATCGGGTCGCTGAGCATAGTTCTGCCGTTTTTAAAGATGGGCCAAGTTGAGAGCATCGTTTTATTCCTGACCTGCTTTCTCGCAGTATCGGCCAATATACACCCGTGGTACCTTGGCTGGCTTCTGCCCTTTTTAGGAGCAAGCAAGGTGAATCCTTTGCCTTGGCTTCTGAGCATGGCATTACTACCTTTGGCATACGACCCGATGATCGGCTGGAGACTGAATGGGGAGTGGCGTGAGGACGAAGTGATCCGTTACCTGATATGGGGCAGCGTTTCCGTATTTTCTTTGATTCAAGTGGCGTGCCTCAGGAAAAGGTAGAATGAAACAGCAATGGCGATACATCTAAGAAGTCTGGCAATGCTCTTGATTGCCATGGGAATTGGCGGCGGGCTATTTTCCCTGCTCTGGATGATTGCAAATGGTGGCCCGAGCGGATTGGTGAACGCCTTCGATTCGGCATCTTCAGTTTTGGGGCCGATCGTGGTGGGAATCGTATTTTTGAACATACTACTTGCGGTGCCGTTAACACTTACAGGAATGGGGTTATTGCGGACACAGGGCTGGGCAAGAACCATGGGAATGGTGGTATGCGCACTTTTGGTAATCAGCATTCCAGTTGGCAGTGTGCTGGGTGCATATGGACTCTGGGTGCTGACTTCCCTCGAAGTAGAGCCCTTATTTGAGAACCGGTATGAAAACCGGGGCGGGCGCTAGCAGGGTTATTTGACCCAAACAGACTGCGTGAAATCACCCAACGAAGCGGCGTAGCGCCGCTTTTTTCTATTGAAATCAAGAAGATCCGGGTTGGCCTTGAAACTGCAGTTATCAGCGGGACGAGGTAAATGAATGTTCTACGTGTTTATTTTTATCTGGGGCTTCGCCATGGTTGCCGGGATCACCACGGTGTGGCTGCTGGCTTGGGCGATCCGCAAGGGGGAGTTCAAGAATTTGCGGAGTGGGGCACGCTCGATCTTCGATGAGGAAGAGCCAGTGGGAATGGTGACAGATTACTTTCCTGGAGAAGCGCCGCTGATGCGGCAATTGGAGGGACGACGATGAGTGAGGCAGTGGCAGGGACTCCGCATGATCTTGAAGCCGTTTCGAGAATTGAAGTAGATCGATCGGCAGAGTGGGTGGTGACGATTTACTGGGCCAGTTCGTTGTTCTGGCTTTTTGTTGCAACCACAGCCGGGCTGATCAGCTCGATCAAGCTGCATTCGCCGGATTTTCTGGGAAGTTATGAATGGTTGACGTTTGGGCGCATTCGCCCGGTGCACTGGGATACTGCGATATATGGATTTGGCGGAACGGCGGCCTCGGGAACACTCTTATGGCTGCAGGCGCGTTTGTGCCAGACTCGGATCCCATTCCCCGCTCTTTTAATCTCTGGTGGCGTGATTTTCAATGTCGGCGTTTTGCTGGGATCGATCGGCGTTTTGATGGGGCAATCGACGGGAGTTGAGACGCTCGAATTTCCACTCTGGGCGATGCCGCTGCTGGTGATTCCTTACGTGTTCATCGTAATTGCAAATTTTCGCATGTACTTCACGCGAAAGAGCAGCCACACCTATGTTTCGCAATGGTATTTGATGGCGGTGACGATCTGGTTCCCTATACTGGTGCTGGCAGCGGAAGCATGCACAAATCTCGGAGCCGTGGACGGCGTGGCACAGGCAGTTGCGAACTGGTGGTATGGCCATAATGTGGTGGGGTTGTTCGCTACACCGACGGCAATTGCCGCAGCTTACTATCTCATCCCCAAAGTGATTGGCAAGCCAATTCACAGCTACCATCTTTCGCTACTGGGCTTCTGGTCGAATGCAATTTTCTACAACTGGGCGGGCACACACCATCTGACGGGCGGACCGCTCCCAGCGTGGACGATTACGGTGGGCGTGGTGGGAAGCATGATGATGTTTATTCCCGTAATTACGATTGGCATCAACCATCACATGACGATGCTGGGGTCGTTTCACCTACTTAAGACGAGTCCGACCTTGCGATTTGCTGTGATGGGCTCAATGATTTATACGCTGGCGAGCTTTCAGGGATCTCTTGAATCCCTACGGAGCCATCAGGAGATCACGCACTTTACGCACTACACGATCGGGCACGTGCATTTCGGGATGTATGGATTCTTTGCGCCGCTGATGTTCGCGATGATGTACTACGCGATGCCGCGACTCACAGGAAATGAGTGGAGTTCGGCGCGGCTGATCCGGATCCACTTCTGGTGCACGCTGGTGGGGACGCTGCTTTACACAATTGCGATGTGTTACGCGGGAATTCGTCAGGGCATGATGATGAACGACCCGACGATTCCATTTTTGAATATCGTAGTCTTCACAAAGCCGTTCCTGATGTTACGCACGCTGGCTGGGCTGATTCTGTTGAGTGGCACGGTGGCGTTTGCGATCAACTTCTGGCGCATCGTGCAACCGCACAAGCTGCGCTTCCTGACCCCGACGCTGTTGACAACAGAACGGGATTACAAAGATCTGGTGAAAAAGGAGAAGGAGATCGAAGCACATGAGTAAGAATCTGGCTTTGGCGTTAGGAATATTACTAACGATCTGCGCTTCGGTAACTGGACTGGTGATTATTCCAAACTGGCAATTCCGCGAATTGCAGCCGGTGAAGAAGGCAGATGGAACGCAGTATCCGGTGCCGTATTTTGGCGAGCAGCTCAAGGGACGTAAAGTTTACATCGACCAAGGTTGTATTTATTGCCATACACAACAGATCCGCATGAAGGGCTATGGGGCAGACATACGGCGCGGGTGGGGAACGAGGCGAAGTGTGCCGCGCGACTACATCTTTGAGAAGCCGCACCAGTTAGGCACGCAGCGAATGGGCCCTGATCTGGCAAGCATCGGATCACGGCAACCTTCAGCGGTGTGGCACGCATTGCATCTTTACAACCCGCAGATCACTTCTCCGGAATCGATCATGCCGCGCTTCAAATATTTGTTTACGGAATTGAAAGAAGGAGAGCCGCTGCCGGTTGGAACCTTTGCTGCAGACCTCGTAAAGATCCCGCCTGTTTACCAGCGAGATGGGGTTACGCAACTGATGCCGACCGATCGCGGCAGGGCACTGATCGAGTATTTGAAGGGTTTGAACAAGACCTTTCCCCTTCCGGAGGCAGCACAATGAACCCAGCGAACCCAGAAAACCCGGAGGGAATCAGGATGGGCACCGAGCGCCCGCCGGAATTGCAAGACAGCATCATTCAGATGCATACGGCGGCGATGCGGGAGATGGAAGAACCAAGGGACGGTTTAAGTCCAACGCCGGTGGCATTTTTGATTGTTTGCTTTCTCTTCACAATGTGGGGTGGTTACTACATGGGCACCTATGCAGGTGACTGGACGGGAAACGGTCTGTCGGAACTGAGGACAGCCGGGGTAACGGGCCCAGTTGCGCCGCAGAATCCGATGCTGCTCGGCCAGGAGATTTATAACGCCTGCACACAATGTCACCAAGGCAGCGGCATGGGGCTGGCAGGACAGTTTCCGCCACTGGCTGGATCGGAGTATGTGACTGGAGATGTGCGCCGGCTGGCGGCCATTCTCATCAATGGCATCAACGGAGAGCTGGTTGTGAACGGGGCGACTTACAATGCCCAGATGCCGGCCTGGAAAGACGCCTACAACGATGAAGAAATTGCAGCGGTTCTGACTTATGTCCGAAATTCATTTGGGAACAAGGCTGAGCCGGTGACCGGTAAGCAAGTGGAAGCCGTTCGGAAAGAAGTCGGGACGCAAGGATCCTGGACATTGCAGAGTCTGACGGAGTATGCAGCCAAGAAATAACCTGATCGATTGCGATTGTGGAGAGGAAGCCGCGGCATCGGTGTGGTGGCGCATCGGTGCGGGGGCCTTTCTGTCGATGAACGCGATGGTGATGGGCCTGGCTGTGAATGGATCGGAAGTAACGCGCGATGAGAAAGTCGCGCTGGAGCTATCGATCCTCTGCGTGGCCGTCGCTGTGTTTGGATTGCTGGCGAAGGAATTTTTGCAGGCGATCTGGCAGAGTCTGCGGCAGCGGCGGATCGGCATCGAGTCGCTATTCCTGATGGGAATCGTCGCAAGTCTGGGCGCATCGGTGGTGTCGCTCACAACACAAGTTGGTGGCACTTATGCAGACGTAGCAGGGCTGTTGCTGGTGATCTATTCGCTCGGTCGACAGGTTGGAGCCTATGGAAAATCCCGTGTACTGAAGTCGCTGGGCGACTGGGCTCCTGAGCGGCGGATGGTGCGCCGACTTAGCGGCGAGCGAGTGTCGGCGGCCGAAGTGAAAGCAGGAGACCGGTTTCGAGTGATGCCGGGGGAAGCGGTTCCCGTCGATTCTCGGATTATTGCGGGTACAGCTTATTTTCAGGAAGCAACAATGACTGGCGAGAGTTTTGCTCGCAGCCGGGGCGTGGGCGAGAAGGTGGGGGCGGGTGCATATCTGGTGGATGCATCGGTAGACTGCGAGGCGACACAGGAAGGTGGCGAGGCAGAGCTCGATCAGATCCGGGAGTTAGTAACATCAGGGCTGGCAGTGCCAGGCAGAGAGCAGAAACTGGCGCTGGCAGTCTTGCGCTGGTTTGCACCCACCGTAATTGCGGTGAGTGCGATCACATTTTTCGTGCATTGGCGGCAGGGAGACTGGGCGAATGCTTTGTTTTGCGCACTGTCAGTTTTGGTGATTGCATGCCCGTGCGCGCTAGGGTTTGCGACTCCGCTGGCAGTATGGTCGGCAATCTCGAGACTGCGTGAGTTAGGGATTCTGGCCCGGTCGGGAGAAGCAATCGAGAAGCTGGCCGAAGTGGACACAGTGGTGTTCGACAAGACAGGAACACTCACTCTGCCCGAGGAATATGAAGTGGAATGGCGAGTGTCAGAAGAGTGGAAGGGACACGAGGGGGAGTTGCGCTTTCTGCTACGCGAAGCAGAGGCGGCAAGCCGGCATCCGATCGCGATCGCATTGCGGAGATTGTGGGAAGGTGAGGTGCTCGAAGAGACAACACAGCTTGAGAGTATTCGACTGCTGGCTGGTGTTGGAATTGAGGCAAGATACGCCGACGGGCGCGAGTTGTTTGCAGGAGCAAAGACAGGAAGCCGCGAACTGGAAGTGCGCGTGGATGGAAAGCTGGCGGCAGAAATCGTGTTGCGTGAAGTATGTGAGGGAAGTGTTCCGGAAGCAGTGGCAGATCTGGAAGCGGCAGGACTGCGGGTGATGCTGTCGACCGGGGACGTGGCAGAGCGAGCATCGGCGATCCCGATTGGGGACAGGATGGTGAGGCAGTCTCCGGTGGACAAGCACGTCTCGGTTGGGGAGTTGCAGCGAGCCGGGGGGAAAGTGCTTTTTGTCGGCGATGGCTTGAATGATGTGGCGGCGATGGCGTGGAGCGAAACCAGTTTGACGCTATCGACGAGTGTGGAACTGGTGCGGGATGTCAGTGGATTTGTGATGCTACATCAAAACTGGCGGGCATTGCCGGAAGCGATAGCGATTGCGCGGGCAGCAAGGAGAACGATCCGACGCAATATCGGTTTTTCTCTGGCCTACAACGCGGTTGGGATCAGTCTTGCAGCTGTAGGGTGGTTGCATCCAGTGGCGGCGGCATTACTGATGCTGGCTTCGAGCTTGACTGTAATTCTCGATTCGATGAGGCTGATGGATTGGGAGCCGCCTGAGAAAAGTAAAGTAATAGAGGTGGTGTCTTGAACCCGTATCTATTGACATTGAGCTGCCTTGCGCAACTCGCAGTGCTCGCCTGGCTGGCACCTTGGGGTGAAGGATTGGCAGCAGGACTTGGGCTAACAGGTGTGTTTGCGATGTTTGCATTTACACGCAGGAGATGGGGCGCGCACCTGGACATGTACCTGGCGATGACGGGGTGGGGCGGGTTGGGAATGCTGCTGCCATCGATACAGAGCGGGGTACTTTGCAATCACCAATTTCAGTGGCAACACTATGCGGCGATGAGCACCGGGATGTGGATATTTGCACTGGTGCCGATCTGGCGGGAGGCGCGATGCCTGGCTGCGGCGAAGCGGCAAGGACGTGCAGGGTGGACGCTCGTGCTGGACGGGATTGGAATGCAGTTTGGTATGGGCCTGGCCCATTTGCCGCTGATGCTCTTGCCCATGGGAGATTTACGAGTGGCCTGGTTTGGGCAGGCATTGATGCTGATTGGGATGGGACTTGGCATGATGGCTGTGCAGGTCCTGATGGAGATCGTAGTGCCTCGACAGGATGCGGCGGCGATCGGATGAGTGCGGGAAAGCGGGAACAATATGGACCGGCGATTTGAACAATTACTCGAAGCGGCACCCGATGCGGTGATGGAAGTAACGGGTGAGGGGAGAATTGTCCTGGTGAATGCGGGATGTGAAGTTCTGTTCGGCTATAGCCGGATGGAATTGATGGGGATGAAAGTGGATGAGCTGGTGCCAGTGGCAGTGCGAGGGCGACATGAAGGACACCGCGTACAGTATGCCCAAACGCCAAATACAAGGCCGATGGGGCAAGCGATGAAGTTGCGGGCCTTGCGCAAGGACGGCACGGAAGTGCCGGTGCAGATCAGTATCAGCCAGTTGCAGGTGGGTAGTGAACAACACACGGTAGCGGTAATTCGTGATGTGAGTGAAGCAGAGGTAATGGCAGAAGCACTACGGCTTAGCGCCGGGCAGACGCGACAACTCTTTGATTTGAGTCCGGTGGCATGTTGTGTCTACGATGCGGCAACATTGCAGTTTCTCGATGTGAATGCGCAGGCAATTGCGACTTACGGATACAGCCGCGAAGAATTTCTTGGCATGACAGTGAGAGATCTGCGTTGTCCAGAGGAAGGAACGGAAGTGGAGCCGGATGACGGGCTGCGCTGCCACTTGCGCAAGAATGGCGAGCGCGTGGATATTGAGGCATACCGTCACGAAATGCAATACCAGGGACGGGCGGCACAACTTGTGGTGCTGCGTGACATTACCGAGAGGCGCCGATTTGAAGAGACGCTGGAAGAAGCGCGAGTCAAGGCAGAAAGCGCTTCGAGGGCGAAGAGTGAATTCCTGGCGAGCATGAGCCATGAACTGCGGTCGCCACTGCATACGATTATCGGGTTTTCCGAACTGCTGGGAGAAGGGCTGGAAGGGCCGCTGAACGAGAAGCAGCAGCGTTTTGTGCAGCACATACAGAAGGATTCTCAGCACTTGCTGACGCTGATCAACGACATATTGGATCTGAGCAAAATCGAAGCGGGGAAACTGGAGTTTCACCTCGAAGTGGTTGCACTGGAGCCCCTGATTGCCGAAACGGTAGCGAGTGTGGCTCCGCAGGCAGAGGCAAGAGGGCTGGAGCTTGAGGTGAATGTAGGACCTGAACTCGAAGCATGGGCAGACAAGGTTCGCGTGCATCAATTGATGCTGAACCTGCTGAGCAATGCCATCAAATTCACGCCGGCAGGTGGAAGGATCAGTATTGAGGCGCGTGAGTTGGGCCGCCGCATTGAAGTGTCAGTAAGAGATACCGGAATCGGAGTATCAGCAGAGCATCAGGAATCGATATTCGACGTGTTCTATCAGGTCTCTTCAACGACGAAGGGAGTACGAGAGGGGACGGGATTAGGACTTGCGATCTGCAGACGTCTCATCGAGCAAATGGGTGGGCGCATTTGGGTGGAGAGCAAAGAAGGGGAAGGAAGTAAATTCACATTCAGCCTGGCACCCGTGGGCGGAGAAGCGGAGAAACCGCTTAGGGACCGGCCTGTAGTGCTGGTTCTTGAGGATGATGCTGCCGCAAGGGACTTGTTACGGGAATATCTTGAGTTTGAGGAATATGAGCTGGTGTTTGTAAATTCGATTCGGGAGACGCTGGTGAAGGCGTTGGAGATCCGGCCCGATCTGGTGGTGCTCGACCTTCTGCTGCCTGGAGAGAGTGGACTTGAGGCGTTACGATCTTTGAAGGGATTGCGGGAGACACGGGATATTCCGGTGGTTGTGGTGTCTGTGGTCGCCGACGATCTTACGCTCAAGATGGGTGCAGCAGCTTATCTGACCAAGCCCGTGGCGAGGGAGAGGCTGGTAGCGATGGTGAGGAAGCTGGCTCCGGCATCGCGGAGGGCGAGTACAATCTGATGGCGAGGCTTCTGATTGTTGACGATAAGACGAGCAATCGCGAGTTGCTACGCAGCATGCTCGAGCACGCGGGGCACGAAGTAGCAGAGGCAGCTGACGGGATTGCCGGGCTGGAGCTGATGCGAATTGAGAAGCCAAAGCTTGTGTTGCTGGACATACAAATGCCTGGGCTCGACGGCTACCAGGTGCTGGAGCAGATGATGGCGGATGGGGAATTGCGGGAGATTCCGGTGATCGCGGTGACCGCGTATGCGATGCAGGGAGACAGAGATCGCGGGGCGAAGGCGGGCTTTCGCGAATACATTACGAAGCCGGTATCGATGAAACAATTACTTGCGGCAGTAGGCCGGCAGTTGCAGCGTGAGTAAGCTGGAGGGCATGATGCCAATCGCGGTGACGCTGATCGATGACAATGCGGCGAGTCTGGAACTGATGGCTGCGGCAATAGGCGGAGAACCGGTTGTGGTGACAACGTTTGAGAATCCGGAGCTGGCACTCGATCAGATCCTGAGTGAGCATCCGCAAATTGTCATTACCGATTTGATGATGCCCGGAATGAGTGGAATGGAGTTGCTGGAGCGGGTGATGGAATTTGACCCGGCGATCGATGTTGTTTTGGTGACAGCGCATTACACGACCGAATCGGCTGTGGAGGCGATCCGCAAGGGTGCGGCCGATTACATCAACAAACCAGTGAGCCCTGCGGTGTTGCGGCAAAAGATTGGGGTGCTGATTGAGAAGCACCGGGCGGCGCAGCGCTCACAGGAGCTTGAAGCGAGTCTGGTGGCGAGTGCGGCGTTTGAGGGGATGGTTGGATTGAGCCCGGCGATGTATGAATTGTTTTCGAAAATCAGGCGGGTGGCACCGCACTTTCGAAGCATGCTGGTGACGGGAGAAACGGGAAGCGGCAAGGAACTGGTGGCAAAGGCATTGCATCAGTTAAGCCCTGCGAAGAAGGGCCATTTTGTGGCACTCAATTGTTCGGCAGTGGTAGAAACGCTTTTTGAGAGCGAACTATTTGGACATATGAGGGGTGCATTCACTGGGGCGGTATCGGACAAGATGGGGCTGTTTGAGCATGCGCACGAGGGAGTTTTGTTTCTCGATGAGATCGGAGATATGCCCCTTGCGACGCAAGCGAAGCTACTGCGGGCGTTGCAGAATCAGGAAGTGCAACGGCTTGGATCGTTGCAGGCGCGCAAGGTGAATGTGCGTGTGATCGCCGCGACACACCAGAAGCTGCGGGAGAAAATTGCAAAGGGGGAATTTCGGGAGGATCTGTTTTACCGGCTGGGGATGGTGGAGCTTGAGGTGCCGGCGTTGCGGGAGCGTGAAGGAGATTTGCGGTTGCTGGTACGGCACTTTGTCGAGAAGTATGCGGAGCTTTGTGACAAGAAGATTTTGGGGCTGACGAACCGGGCACAACTGGTGCTGTCGCGGCATCGCTGGCCGGGGAACGTGAGAGAGCTGGAGAATGTGATCGGACATGCGGCGATGATGGGGTCGGCGACAATGATTGACATACAGGATTTGCCAGGTTATCTGTTGCAGGCAGGTGGAGCGGGAAGTGCATTGGCACTGAGTACGTTGCCCGGGCTGGAGGATCAGGAGAGGGCCTTGCTTGTGTCTGCGCTCACTCGGGCAGGTGAGAATCAGAGTGAAGCGGCGAGGCTGTTGCGGATCAGCCGGGATACCTTGCGCTATCGAATGAAGAAGCACGGGATCCGATCTGGGCACTAAGAGGGCTGAAGCAGATGCCGATGAAGGTGCGGGAAATGGTTCGATTGCTGGAGAAGAATGGATGGGTCGAAATGCGATCCAGAGGAAGCCACAGGCATTTCAAACATTCTGTTCACTCATTTGTCATCACGGTACCGTGGAACGACGGCAAGGAACTTGCTCCCGGCACGCTGAACGATATACTCAAGAAGGCAGGACTGAAATGACTTCAAGACGATACCCCGTAATCATCGAACCAACAGCAACGGGCTTTTCAGCTTATTCGCCAGATGTCCTGGGCTGTGTCGCAGTTGGCGATAGCGAAGTCGAAACGCGCTTGAACTTTCAGGATGCGCTGTCTGCCCATTTTGAAGCCATGCGTGAAGTGGGCGAGCCGATTCCGGAACCACACACCTCCGTGCATTACGTAGAAGTTGCCGCGTAGCTCGACAGGCCTGAGTGAAAGCGAGCGGGCGCTTTGAATCAGACTGCTCTGCTACATTGTTTTTTAGTGTTTCGACGGCACCATGAAGAGCCGGACCCGGACTGATTCTTCCAATTCTGAGAGGTGCTGCATGGACCGACGTCATTTCTTAAGCGCTGCGGCTTTCGCCGGTTTGAGTGGGTGTGCGCATCGAGCGAAAGTGGCGGTTGCAACACCTAATCCTCTACCCGGCTTGATGCCAGTGCGGGCAGAGACAGACAGGATATTCCGCACAACCGTTTGCCTGCGGCCCTTCCGTGCAGCGGGGCCACGACTAGAGGTGGAACGTGTTGGCGACAAGACAGTAGTCCATAACTATGGCCATGGGGGGAGTGGCTGGTCGTTGTCGTGGGGGTCGAGCAGTATTGCGGTGGAGAGGGCGATGGCAGTGGGGGAGCGAGAAGTTGCAGTGCTGGGGTGTGGCGCGCTGGGTCTAACTTCAGCGATTCTTTTACAGAGGGCTGGCGCGAAAGTAACGATTTATGCAAAGGATCGACCGCCGGAAGTGCGGTCTTCGCGGGCAACCGGATCCTGGACGCCCGACTCACGCGTGGCCCTCACGAATGCCGTGTCTCCCGATTTCCCTGCCCTATGGGAACGGATGTGCCGGTATTCGTTTCACACCTACGAAACTTACCTTGGGCTGGCGGGGAATCCAGTGGAGTGGAAGGATATGTACGATCTCACTGACGGTGAGCAGGAGGGGCCAAAGCAACAGGACGCTGGTTTAGCTTTTGCCCGTTATCGTGATCGCGTTCGCGATCTGACTCCTCGACGGCGGGAGTTGCCACCGGGGAGCCATCCGTTCCCGGTGAAATCGGCATCGCTTACTTCGACCCTCACTTTTAACATTGCCAGTTATTCGCGGCAGTTAGTAAATGACTTTCTGGTGGAGGGCGGGAAGATCGAGCGAGTGGAGTTTCAGAGTCCTTCTGAATTGGTGCAGATTGGGCAAAAGGTAATCATCAATGCAACCGGTTATGGGGCGCGGGCGCTTTGGAGGGATGAATCGATTGTGCCGGTGCGGGGGCAAATTGCGTGGCTGATTCCCCAGCCGGAAGTGAATTACGGGTTAATGTATGGCGGAGTGCTGATGCTTCCACGGCGGGACGGAATCGTGGTGCAGGCGATGGGTATTGGCGAGATGGAAGGCTATAACGATGCGAGTGAAGCGCCAGACCGCGCGGCGGCCGAAGCAGCCGTTGGCGTGATCGCGGGACTTTACGCCCGGATGAAGAGATAACTGGGCGAATTTGCAGCGAAAGAGGCTATCGGGTATAATAAGAGTTTTGTGGCTCGCCACCCCTTTGGCGAGGAGGTAAGCATGTTTTTGAACGTGCGGGACATGGAGTTGCGTCCCCTGCGGATATCGCGAGAATTTGCGATTGGTGAAATCGACTTTTTCGAAGCGGTATTGCGGCAGACTTCTCCCTTGAAGGTAGAAGCAGTAGCAGAACTGAGACAAGTGCTCGATGAGATTCGGTTGCATGGCCACTATTCGGTGGACCTGGAGCTGCATTGTGATCGATGCCTTGAAGCTTATACTTGGCCCATCTCGTCCGATTTTGATCTGCTTTATGAACCGGCAAACGCGGAAGCGCAACCGGAAGAAGCAGGGCTTAAGGACGATGAAGTCGAGATTGGTTATTATCAGGGCGCCGGACTGGAGCTGGAAGATGTTTTGCGGGAGCGGGTGCTTTTAGCCCTGCCGATGCAACGGGTTTGCCGCAAGGATTGTCCGGGATTGTGCCCGGCCTGCGGTGAGAACTGGAACCAGCGAGACTGTGAATGTCCGCAGGAGAAAATTGACCTGCGCTGGACCGCCCTCCAAGATTTGAAATTGAAGAATTAGTAGAAGGAAACTGAAATGCCTAATCCGAAACGCCGTCACTCGAAGCGCCGTACGTCTACCCGCCGGGCCCATGATGGCTTGACCCGCGCCATCGGTAGCGACTGCTCCAATTGTGGCGCATCAAAGCTGCCGCATCGCGCCTGCCCTGCCTGTGGGTTTTACAAGGGTCGCGCCGTACTTGAAGTGGAGAAGTTCTAAGCACTTGAAGCACGGCCAATGATCACCATTGCCGTTGACGCCATGGGAGGCGATCACGCTCCCAAAAGCGAAGTTGAAGGAAGTTTACGCGCCGTCCGCAATCTGGATGTGCGCGTAATTCTTGTTGGCCGCGAGCAGATTATCCGTGAGGAACTGGATCTGCACGGCAAGTGGGAGCACCTTCCGATTGAAATTGTGCATGCCAGCGAAGTGATTACGATGGAGGATTCTGCGGCCAAAGCGATGAGGTCGAAGAAGGATTCCTCGATCCGGGTAGCGACGCGACTGGTGCGCGAAGGACTTGCGGCAGGGGTGGTTTCCGGTGGCAACACTGGCGCTGTCATGGCGACTGCGAAGATGGTGCAGGGGATGATTCGCGGGGTGGAGCGCCCGGCTCTGGCGACTGCGTTTCCGACCTTGAAGGGCACGCCGACAGTGCTTGTGGATGTAGGTGCGAATGTGGATGCAAGCGCGAAGATGCTGGCGCAGTTTGCGTTCATGGGGAATATTTATAGCAGGGCGATTTTCAGCATTCATCGGCCCAGAGTTGGACTGCTTTCGATCGGCGAAGAAGAGCACAAGGGGAATGCCCTTACACATGCAACGACACCGCTACTGAAGCAACTGGCGTTGAACTTTATTGGAAATGTAGAGGGCCGCGATCTGTATACGGGCCTGGCGGATGTGATTGTTTGTGACGGGTTTATCGGGAATGTGGCGCTGAAGGTAAGCGAGGGGCTGGTGGAAGTGTTCCGGCACATGCTGAAGGAGAGCTTGAGCTCTACGATTACGCGGCAAGTGGGAGCTGCCCTTGCGAAAAACGCGTTTGCGGATTTGAAGAAGCGTACGGATTACAGTGAATATGGCGGTGCTCCGCTGTTGGGCGTGAAGGGTGTGTGCATCATTTGCCACGGGCGATCCAACGCGAACGCGATCCTGAATGCGATTCGGGTGGCGGCAGAATATTCTTCGAAACGGGTGAACGAGAAGATTGAAGAGGGGCTGGCGGACCTGGGCGAATCGACGTAGACAGCATAACTTTGCCCGGGGTGCGAGACAATGGGCGTATATGCGTCGTTTTGTATTCCTACTTGCCGTGAGTGTGCTGAGCTGTGCGGCTCAGAAACTGGATCCGATCCATTGGGCTCTTGGAGCTTTTCCGGAAGCGAAGGCTGGGACGGAATTCAAGATTCCGGTGCGGGCGAATCTCGATGAACACTGGCATCT
>JANXLY010000115.1 GCA_025354885.1 Acidobacteriota bacterium
GAACGACCGCGAAGCGACACCTCACCCTTCAGAGAAGACTCAGGCATGAATTCCGAAGATACATGCCGGAATGCCAGAAAGCGTGCAGCACCTGCAGCTCCCGCTGCGTCGCCCCAAAGTGTAGCGTTCGGACTCGGATGCAGCACCGTCCTCGCATTCTCAGCCAATCGAGGCTTCACATAAGTCTGGAAGAGAGGCGAACTCGGCACGCGATCGGGAAAATGCTGGTAACTAAGCGGTTCCGCTTGCCCCTGAACATCCCGTACCCAAATGTGGATCGGCTGGGCCACTAGCAAAACCGGAGTCTGAGTCGATCGAAGCACAGGCCGCCAGAGCGCCTCAAGTGGTGTCGCAGCCCGGACGCGCAAAATAGAAAAGCCACTCACCCCAACAAGAGCAAGAATAGCCGCATAAACAAACCAATTGCTCCATGAGGGCGGCACAATAACTTCCTCCACCGCAACACTCCGAAATAGCGGTCGATACGAACCTTTCGGAATTTCAAGCCGCAACACCCCTGCGTTGGCCCCATCGCGATAGTACTCTTCCAGCTTCTGGCGCAGTCCATGCATTCGTGTACGAACGGAAGAATCCGTATCCGGCGAAAAGCCTTCCGTCCGACCTAGCACCACCGTGCCAAGTTCGTATTCAGTAACATCTTGGATCCGCCCAAGCTCATCTTGCTCAAAAAGGTAACTGAGCAAACGCTTCAGTTGTTCAGACCGGCGAAACGTCTCACTCGCAAGCAACGCATCGATGGCGTGGCGGCGTTCTACCGGCGTAGGTGTGAGCCCTGACTGCACAACTGGCACGATATAACGTTTTCGTAACGCTTGGCAAGTGACTGGAGACAAAGGCACTTGCGAATGAACGTCTGTGAAACATCGAATTGCTAGCTTTCGAAGTGAGACTTCGTCATATTGCGATGCAGCTATGAAATCGAATCGCAGAGAAATATTGGCAGGCTTGCTAGCCGCGCCCTTTGCTTATGGACAAGGCCAAACCGGCAACCTGCCGAACATCGGACTCAAGGCCGATAGCGGTCCAACGAGATCAGAGTGCGGCATCGGCGCTCTAATGCCCTGGGCAGACGCACTCTGGGCTGTCACATATAACTCCCACAAGTCCCCCACTGGATCAGGCCTCGGCCTATTCCGTATCGACGAAAACTTGAAGACAGAGCTGGTGCACGTCCATAACGGCACCCATGCAAACCGCTTCATCCACACAAAGAGCAATCAGGCTTTCATTGGCCCCTATGCAATCGACACGTCCGGCAAGTGGCGATTCATCGAAGACCTCAAAGACACTCGACTCACTGCAACCTTCGCCCACCTCAAGGACCCCGCCAACCGCGTCTACATGCTCGGCATGGAAGGCGAATTCTTCGAACTCGATGTCAACACTCTCAAAGCCACTCTCATCGAGGACCTGACAAAGACTCTCGCCCTCCCCCGCCGTCCCCACTTCAAGGGTGGCTACACCGGCCAGGGCCGCGTCGTCGTCGCCAACAACGGCTACTACGACTTTGGCGAAGAGGATCCCGGCCTGGCCGAATTCGACGGCACAAAATGGAGAGTCCTAAGCACCAAGCCCCACATGGAATGCATGGGCCGCGAGAACATGGGCAACATTATCTTCACCACGGGCTGGGACGAAAGCTCCGTCCTTTTCTCTGCCCTGGTCAAAGGCAAATGGCAGCGCTATCGACTCCCTAAGGGCGGCCACGTCCACAATCAGGCTTGGCAGACCGAATGGATGCGGATCCGCGAAGTCGAAACCGAACACTTCCTAATGGACATCCACGGCCTCCTCTATGAGCTGAACCCAATCGCCTTTGAGGATGCCATCTGGGGCGTCAAGCCCATCTGCAGTCACTTGCGCATCATCCCTGATTTCACCGCCTTCCGTGGCCTCCTGGCCCTTGGTGGCAACACCACTTCGCCCAACGCCGACAACAATCGCTATGGCGGCCAACCCCAATCCGGCATCTGGTTTGGTAAGACCGACGACCTTTGGCAGTGGGGCAAACCTGCCGGTTGGGGTGGCCCTTGGCGCCGCACTGCAGTAAAAGCGGGCCAGTCAAGCGAGCCCTTTCTCATGACCGGCTTCCAGCACAAGATGGTCCATTTCAAAACCGACAAGGCGACAACGATCGACATTGAAATAGACTTCTTGGGCAACGGATCCTGGGAACGATACGAGCGCCTTTCAGTGAACGGATATGCTAAACACATCTTCCCTGAGGGCTTCACCGCCCATTGGGTACGTGTCACCTCCGGAACAAATTGCACAGCCAGCGCCGAATTCATGTATACCTAGCCGTAGCTTTTTCAGTCATTATATGATAGATTATTTCAGATTTCAGGAGTTTCCATGAAGACCAACTTGCCAACCAAACTATTACTTCCCTTCCTTCTGCTAGCCTCGCTGCCAGGCTTTGCACAACAGGGTCGCGGCACCATTCTGGGCACGGTAACCGACGCCAGTGGCGCGCCGGTCGCCGGTGCCGTAATCAAGGTTACGAACACAGCCACCAACTCGGGACTCGAAACCAGGACCACCACTGAGGGCCTCTATCAGGCGCCCAATCTCGCCGTCGGCGACTATACGGTCTCCGTCGAAAAGACAGGCTTCCGCAAGGTAGTCCGCACCGGTTTGCAACTCCAGGTAGACCAGCGCGCACAAGTCGACGTTCGCCTCGACGTTGGCCAGGTAACAGAATCAATTGAAGTCAAAGGCGAAGCTCCGCTCGTCGATACTTCCAGCACTTCCATCGGCAAGGTTGTCGACCAGAAACGCGTCAGCGAACTTCCACTCAACGGCCGCAACGCCCTCGCGCTCACTCTCCTCACCCCCAGCGTCAAATCCAACGCTGGCTCTACTTCCTCAGGCTTCGCCGACAGAGGCATTCAACTCTCTTCAATTTCGATCAACGGCGGCCCCAACGCCATGAACGGCCAGCTTCTCGATGGCGGCAACAACATCCAGAGCTACATCGGTGAAGTCGCAATCAACCCCGGCGTCGACTCCGTCGAAGAATTCAAAGTGCAGTCGGGCGCAATGTCTGCCGAATACGGCTTCACGGCCGGTGGCGTCATCAACATGGTCACCCGCTCTGGAACCAATAAGCTTCATGGCAGCGTCTATGAATTCCTCCGCAACGACGCCCTTGATGCCCGCAATACCTTCGCCAGCACCAAGCCGCCTTTCCGCTACAACCAGTTCGGCGCCTCCGTCGGCGGCCCCGTTATCAAAGACCGCACCTTCTTCTTCGGCAACTGGGAAGAATATCGATATCGCCGCTCGCGTCCTGTCATTGCCAGCTTCCCCACACTCGGGCAGCGTACCGGCAACTTCAGCGATCTATTCAACGCCAACGGCACGCCCATCCCCATCTATGATCCCTTTACAACTCAGGGCTCCGGCACCGGCGTCACCCGCCAGATCTATCCCGGCAACATCATCCCTGCCACCCAGATCGACCCTGTAGCCAAGGCCATCAACGAGTTCTACCCGCTCCCCAATCGCGCTCCTACAGATCGCTTCACCAACGCCAACAACTTCATCGGCACCGCCAGCGAAATCCAGGCCATGCGCCAGTACACCATCAAAGCCGACCACAAATTCACCAACGCCAACTCCATGTTTGGCCGCTACTCCTTCTTCAATCACAAGACTGACAACGGTGGCGGCGGCGCAGCCGTCTATCCCAACGAAGTTGTGGGTAAGCGTGACGACAATCTCAAGAACTGGAACGTCGTCCTCAGCGACACCCACGTCGTCTCCCCCACCATCGTCAATGAACTCCGCGTCGGCGCAACCCGCGGCTACTTTCCATTCGTCGTTCGCAGTTTCGGCGGCGGCTGGCCGCAGAAACTCGGCCTCCCCTCCATCGTTCCTGCCGACACCTTCCCCGCAATCGGCAACGGCCTCCTCGGCTTCAACACAGGCACTGCCGGCTTGCGCGGCAGCTTGAACTGGCAGTTCCTCGACCAGGTAAACATCATCCGGGGAGCCCACTCTATGAAAATCGGTTTCGACCTCCGCCTGCTGCAAGGCCACAACTTGCAACGTGGTGTGCCTTCTGGCTCCTACAGCTTCGGTGCCGGGCTTACCGGCAACCCACTGTCTCCCGCTGGCACTGGTAGCGCTTACGCTTCCTACCTCGTCGGAGCTGTGAGCAGCGCCAGCGTGTCCACCCACGTGGGCGAATCGCAGGTCACGCACTCGATCAGCGGATACTTCCAGGACGACTGGAAGCTATCGCGACGACTCACCGTCAATCTTGGCCTCCGCTACGACTATCAATCTCAAGCTGTCGAACGCAACAACGGCGCAACCAACTTCGATCCAACCTGCAAACTGCCAAATGGCTTGGCTGGTTGTATCGTCTTTGCTGGTGTCAACGGCCAACCCCGCAATTGGCGAGGAGAAGACTACAAGAACTTCGGCCCGCGCCTTGGCTTTGCTTACGACGTCTTTGGCAATTCCAAAACAGTGTTGCGCGCAGGCTACGGCATGATGTATCCCTCTCAGATGTGGCGTGAAAATTACGGCAACGCCAATGGCTTCGCCCAAACCAACACCAGCTATCCTCAGTCAGACGCAAATCGGCCTGCATTCCTGTTACGGCAAGGCTTTCCATCCGCACCAGTTCAGCCGCTGGGCCGCGCACTCAGCCCCGCTGCCTTCCTCGGTCAAGGAGTCGCCTACGACGAATCCAATGGCGACATTCCACGCATCCAGCAGTTCACGCTCAGCTTACAACAGCAGCTCTGGAAAACCTGGTTGTTTGAAGCTTCCTATGCAGGTAACCTTGGCCGTGGCCTGACCGCCGGTAGCTACGACTTCAATCAGCTCGATCCGCAATACCTCTCGCTCGGGAATGCCCTCAATCAGCAGGTCGCCAATCCTTTTGCCGGGCTCCTCCCCGGCGCTCTCGGGGGCGCAACCATCTCGCGCGAGCAATCGCTCAAACCCTTCCCTTACTACAGCGGCGTCACCGTTCGCAATCCCCGTCTCGGAAGTTACAACTCGCACCTTCTCTTGCTCAGCGCAGAAAAACGCCTCTCGCAGGGTCTTGCTCTACTCGTATCCTTCACCGGCGGCAAGGTAATCTCCGACAGCATTGCTACCCCCGTTAACTTCGGCGCTACGCTCGAACAGGGATCGATCATCGGCTATCAGAATGGCAAGTACAACCGCGCCGCAGAGCGCAGCGTCGATCCTTCCGACGTGTCAAAGCGAGCCACCGTGAGCGCAGTATACGAACTGCCCTTCGGCAGAGGCCAGGGTGCCTGGAATCGCCTCATCGGCGGGTGGCAGGTCAACACCATCGGCATCATGCAAACAGGCATCCCCTTGGTCATTACCGGCGCAAACAACCAACGCGCCTCCCGTCCAGACTCCACTGGCGTGTCCGCAAAGCTCGACAACCCAACTGCACAGCGCTGGTTCGACACCACCGCATTTGTCAACCCCGCGCCCTTCACCTTCGGCAACCTCGGCCGCGTACTTCCCAACGCCCGTACCCCAGGTACGATCAACTGGGACTTGTCCTTCATCAAGAACACGCGATTCACTGAACGCTTCAACCTCCAGTTCCGCACTGAGATGTTCAACTTCATGAACCACGTAAACCTCGGCATACCTGGCACAGGTTTCTCGCCCGGGCCAAACGGCTTCAATCAGTCCGGCTCCTTCGGCGTCATCACTTCGGCGCGTGATGCCCGCACCATCCAGATGTCGCTCAAATTCATATTCTAAGCGTTCATGATCTTTGGCATGTACGAAGAGGGTGGGCCCGACTAAGGCTCACCCTCTTCGTCTTTCACCACCTGCACCTGCTTCTGCTTGTGGTTTGCATACATGAGTTCTTCGATTTCTTCAGGCTTCATAGGCGAACCATAAAGCAGCCCTGCCAACAATGCGCCCCCGACAAAAAGCTTTCGCAACTTTTGCTTCCAGCTCATACACTTCTCCCCAGTTCGTGAATCAACGATGGATAATCGTCTAGCGAAGCGGGGAGACAGGCGGCGGGCGCGATGCCCGAACAGGCAGCAAAGGCTGATTCGACCAGCCCAAAGCGTCTACCTGCACAAAGTACATCAGGCAGACAACAAGACAAAGAAACAACCACAACGGACTCAGTAGCTCTGGCAAATCGAGGGCATCCGGCATCGACACCGCCGCGAAAAGAATCGCCGCGATGCAAAACAATGCCGTAAACTTACGAGCCGTTGTCCACATCCGCAGTGATTCCGCAACCAGAACTTTTATGCGGTCCAAACATTTGATTTCATTGTTGTTTGGAGCCGAAGCGAGTTCTTGAGCATATTCGCAATGTGTTTTAGGTCTTGCTTTATCTGTTGATCTTATATACTATGCGTACAA
>JANXLY010000143.1 GCA_025354885.1 Acidobacteriota bacterium
ATAAGAATTTTCGCTCGGCCTGTCGCTTTTTGTCACCAGATTTCGATATCACAAGTAGAGCTTCTAGTGAATTGGATAATGTCAGGAGCTGAGGATCGCCTTTAAGGAGTACCGTCATGTCATTACCCATCAAGCGTCCAAAACCGGATCTAGCTCGTTTTGAAACCCGCCTCGTTGTAGTTCCGAAGGATAAGGAGCGGTTACGAGCGCATCTTATCCCCTGGATGACTGAAGTAGTCAAGAGCACCGGGCAGCCTCGCACGATACGCGGTTTACCCGCAGCAAAGTTCCTGGTGAACATGGCCAATCTCGAGCCACTGCTGAATGGCACAACGATGGCTCTCGGCAAGGGTGAGGCGCAAAAAACGGTTCATGCGCGATTTGATCTCGGCGGCCAGTCGAACGGCTCGTGGTCAGTGCAGCATGTTAGTTTCTCGCTGCATACGGCGGCGGCGGACAAGAAATCCTTTGAACAGCAAAGAAGCCAGGATCAAGCCGAATTGAAAGCCCGGCTTCTCGCCGAAGCGGAAGAGAAGAACCGGTCCAGCCCAAAGGCAAAGGCTTTCAAGGCTGCCCTGCATGTAAATACATGGATCGACGACATCAAGGCCGGCGCTAGGATTGTGCAAGGCGATTTTGACAAGGTCTACGAATTTGCGGCTAAGGCTGCTTCGATCCCCGGGAACCCGATCTCGGTCAAAGATGTCGCCATGGGGGCCGCCGGGAAAGCAGTGGGGAAATTAGGTGACATGGAAGAAAGAGCCGGTAAGCTCGCCAAAGCGTATGACAAGATCGATGGCGCGATTTCGCAAGCCGAAAAAATGGCGGGGTATGGCGAGTCAATGAGGAATCCCGAGCAGGATGATATTTTCACGAGGAGTCAAAGCAAAATCTATAAGACGGGCAAAGGGGACATCATCGCCGATGAGGTTATCGATCAGGCAGCGAATCTCCCTGGGGCCGGGCCCTTCGTCAAGGGATTTGCGGCTATGTTCTTTCACTTTGCCAGCATGAATTATGCCGGTGCAGTTGCCAAAGTGAGAGGCCGATCTTATTCCTGGTATATCGCCGGTTATGTCCAGGGTCTGACGGGCGTTCTTCTCGATAGCCCGCCGAAAGACGAACTGGATCTGTTCTTTTTTAAGACAGGGCTAGCCACCACACTTCGCGATAGCGAGTCAGACAAGTTCAAGGCACAAATATTTCTGCTCTGGTATTCGTCTGAGCATCAGATCATTGGCCAAAACGCTCCAGGCGAAAGGCGTACCGATCTCGACTGGAATTTCCCGAACGATTATCTGGCGGCTTGGAGTCCGCAACGTCTGGCGCTTTCCATGGCAACTCTGCTCAAGACAAAGCAATATCTGACCGACTAGAAAGCCGCTGCTGCGCAGAGGTCGATACAATCGTGGAGTTCATGCCACAACTCCTTCAAAAAACAGCCATCATTACTGGTGGTGCCTCTGGCATTGGCTTAGCCATTGCTCAGCGTTTCGCCCGCGAAGGGGCGATCATTGAAATTCTCGACCGCAACCAGGAAGAAATGAAAGTTGCAGTCGACTTAATCGTCGAAGAAGGCGGTCAAGCCTCAGCCGAATATTGTGATGTAGCCGATGCTGGGCAAGTTGATGAGGTGATCTCCCGCATCCATGCGCGGCGCGGGCGCATCGACATACTGATCAACAATGCCGGCATCGCTCACATCGGCAACGCGCTCACGACCAGCCCTGAAGACTTCGAGCGCGTCCAGCGGGTAAACGTATTTGGCCCAGCCAACTGTCTTCGCTCTACGCTCCGCTTTATGGTCGCCGATGGCGGCGGCGCGATCGTCAATCTCGCCAGTTGCCTCTCTGTTATGGCCATTGCGGACCGCTTCGCATACGGTACAAGCAAAGGCGCTGTCCTCTCAATGACCTATTCCGTTGCCAAGGACTTTCTCGACAAAAATATCCGCTGCAATGCGATTCTGCCCGGGCGTGTGCATACGCCTTTCGTCGACGGATTCATCGCCAAAAACTATGCTGGCCGTGAAGCCGAGATGTTTGAAAAGCTTTCCAAGGCCCAACCAATTGGCCGCATGGCTCAGCCAGCGGAGATCGCCTACGCCGCATTGTTTCTCTGTGCAGACGAAGCCTCGTTTATCACCGGCACTGCACTACCTGTAGACGGCGGCACCCTCACGCTTCGTTAGAATCTGGAACAAACGCTTCTGCCAGTTTGCCGAGCGTATTTCTGCCATGACGGTGCGCGAGTCTCAAGAGCCTGAGGAATACGCGCGCCGTCAAGAAAGCATCACCTGGAGCTGTATGGCGGTCGTGTGGAATCACGTCAAACAAGTCACATAGAGAGTCGAGCGAAAAATTTGCGATCTGCTCCCGCCCGCGAAACGCGCCGTCGCGCTCCAGATGCAGCGTAAGGTCCATCGTGTCGAGACTGCGATTCTGCAGCTCCATTCCGAAGTGGCGATCATAGGCGACATTCAGCGTCGCAATGTCGTGCCCGATGTGATGGCCCACAATGACAGCATCGCCGAGATATGCGGCGAGTTGCTCGAGGGCGTCCTCTTCTTCAATGCCCGCCATGCTCTCGTCGCGTGTCACTCCATGAACCGTCACCGCACTTGTGTTGTGCGACACCTTCAGCAGGACCTCGAAGCAATCCTCAAGAACGATTTCTCCATCGATCACCCCCACGGCACCAATCGTAATCAGCCGGTCACGCCGCGGATCGAGGCCTGTTGTTTCTGAATCGAGCAGCACAAAACGAAGCTGCTCAATCGGAGCCTCGTCTGTCCAGCGGCCAGTAAATTGTTTCTGGTATTCCGCAATTGCCGCCGACTGCATCAAGCCTTCTCCAGCCAGCCGTTCCCGGCAGTAAATTCGAGCAGGCGCAAAATAGAACGAAAGCCATTCTTCAACACCTGACGGTCGTAGCGGCTGAGAAGGGCTGGCGGTAATTCTGACCCGTCATTCTGCCTCCTGATCCCTGCTCTGCCTTGATGAAACAACACAACGCGAAGGGTCTCTACCGCCTCGCGCAGTAAGCTTTCGTGCTGCGGAAAACGCTTCCCTGCCAGCTCAAAGCGCTCCAAGGTTGATGCCCCAAGAATCTGCCCGCTCACCAGCCCGAGGACCCGCCCCACGTCCACAAGCGGACGCAAGGCACTGCGCTCCAGGTAAAACACGTCAGATCGATTCCCCGAGTCCTCCACGACACGGTCGCGGAAAAAAGTCAGAGGCGGAAGATTCGACAAGCAGTCGTTCGCGAGTATCGGCACAAAGGCAGGACCGGCACTGAGGTCTTGCAACAATGCCGCCTCCAGCGCCTCCCATAGCGCCCGATTTCCGGCTACTGGCCACAAGTCGAGCCAGGGCCGAGCTTCGAAAACACGATTGCCGATAGGGTCTTCAATCCAGCCCCGATAACGCTCATGCCATTCTTCAGAGCTGGCGCAGTGCAGCCCGTCTCCGTTTGTCAAATATCCGCATTCCAGCAGCATAGAGGCAACCAGCTTCAGATGCCCTTCAGTATCCTTTCCAACTCCAGCAATCGCTGTGAACTGCGGCAGCATTGGACTCAACAGCTCCCTTCGCCCACCACTGTCAATAAAACACCAGCAGCACCCCTCGACCGGCACCTCACAAATTACTATCACTCGCCGCAGCATGGCCACATTCAGCGCATGGCTGAAGCGGGTCAGCCAGTCCACGGCCGCTGCCGAAACCAGATGCTCAAGGATCAAAGCTCGTCCGCGACGGTGCAGCCGAAGCAGCGCATTTGTGTCCTTGGCATAAGAAATCTGCCGCAAGATGCTGAGGGGGTCATCGCCAAAGACCATGCCCAGCTCCGCCGCAGTCAACAAGCCCGCAAAGCGGCCTCCACGGGTCACGCCAACCGCATCGGTAGTCATCATGGACAAGGCGCCATCGCTCAGCCTGGTCTCGCTTTCGACCTGCACCGGCGGACTTCCCAGCACTCCGTTGAGTGGAGTGTCGAGATCGACGCCACCTTCCGCAATCCACCCCAAAACATCGCTTACATTAAGCACACCATCCAGTTGACCGCCGACATCCACTACTGCAATCGCGCTCGCTCCCGCGCTTCTCATTTGACGCACTGCATCTCTCAAGCTGATCGTGGAGGAACACTGCGGACCGTGTCGCAAAATATCCCCGCTTGTCATCTCATGAACTGCGCGTCGCTGTTCTGGCATCTCGTAATCCGGCGAGATCGACGCATTTGAGGATACCCAGCGGCTGGCCTCAGCATACTTCTCGAGCAGCGGCGCAAAGTCACTCGCGCGCAACGCATAGATAACGACATCACTCGTTGTCTTTGCTGAATAGATCGACTTCTCGTGGCCCAGATAGCGATCCAGCCCCACCATGTCGCCGGCGCCAAGAATATCCCGCAACCGCTCTCCAGCCTCGCTGGCTTCCCAGAGCGAAACGGTACCCTGTTCGATTACAAAGACGAAGGGGCCGTAGGTGTCGCCTTGCCAACAAATGAACTCGTCTGCCTCATGGAATTTCACTCTCCCCTGAGCAGCGAGCATCAGGAGATCTTCCTGCTCCATGGATTGAAACGGAGGGTGGCTCTTCAAGAAATCAGCGACGCGATAGCGAATAGACCCGGTTTGCATCGATCTCCCCAATGGAAGGACTGCACAGGGTCCTTAATCCGAACGCAACGCTGCGACGGATCTGTTTATTGTAGCCAATAGCTCATTGCGGGGAGATGCCCCTAGGCAAGAATCTCGAAGATCGCTTCTACTTCCACTGCTACACCTGTCGGCAGCGAAGCAAAGCCCAAAGCAGAACGCGCATGGAACCCGTCGCCTGTTTTTCCGAAAACCTCATGCAACAGGTCGGACGCACCATTGATCACAAGATGCTGCTCGATAAAATCGGGGGTGGAATTGACGCATCCCAATACCTTCAAAACGCGCAAGCCATCGAGTGTCCCATTCGCATTCCAAACAGAATTGAGGATCTTCGCCATGCAATCGCGCGCTGCCGCATAGCCTGCTTCCACTGTCACGCCCTCGCCCAGCTTGCCCTTCAGCGTGCTCACATGCCCGGACGAAATCAGTTGATTACCCGAGCGGATACAAAGGTTCAAGTATCCAGGAGTCTGTTTTTCAAAACTGATTCCAAGTTGTTCAGCGATCTGTTGCGGTGTCATGTTTGCAGCTATTAGGATGAATGACACGACACCAATTATGCAAGTCTCGGTTAAGGCAATTCATATTCAAGGACATAAGAATGCTTCCCGCCTTCGATTATGAGCTTCATGCTGCCCGAGATTCCTGCCAGTTCTTCCGTACCGGAATCAGGGAGGATCAAGACTGTCAAACTTGGCTTTCCTCGATCCATGATTCCTGAATGCTGAAGGAGGAAAGTCCCAGTTTTACCGGCCAATGTTCCCTTGACCTGCTCAATCGCAACATAACCAGCAGACCCTTTGAACGTTGTTTGTGCGGCCAGCATCTGGCCCTGGCTCGTTGCCTCCAGATCGCCATGAAATTTCTTGTCCAGCAGCATGCGCCCAATGGTTGGGCCGTCCGTCTGCGGAATCAGCTTCACTTCAAAATCGCCTTTAGCTTTCCTCTTTGTTTGTGACCTCGGAATCTGCGCGCTCGCCGGAATCAGCAGGCTTGCAGCAAATAAGAGAGCGAGAGTAGCGCGCATGGTTTCGCCTTATCTTCGCATATCTTGATATGTTAGCCTGCGGCAAAGAGACCAAGCCGTGTCGAACTTCATCCAAGTCACCCCATTCCTGCATGTCGAAGACCTTGAAGCTGCCATCTACTTTTTACTGATATCCTGGGCTTTGCGGCTCTGCACCGGGAACCCGGCTATGCGTATCTGCACCGCGAAACAGTGGGTTTTCGGCTATTGGAATTGGAAAACACGGACGCAGGCCCACCTGCCTTTCGGCGTTTCGCCTACTATGTCGACGTTCAGGATGTCGATGTACTATTTGCCGAACTCAAGCCGAAGCTCGACACCTTGCCGGCAGGTGACGTCCATGGCCCGGCAGATAAGAGCTACGGACAGCGCGAACTGCTTGTTGTTGCGCCCGATGGAAACCTGATCGCATTTGGACAGGCAATTCGCAAACAGCAGGAATGAGCTTTTATTTTGCTGCCAGCCCGGTAATTTCGGTGAGGTCGTTGCGGGCGTTTTCGAGCCAACTCACGGAGGGCTTGGCTTGCTTTGAAACGATTTCCTGTCCACGTTTGATCTCGACTTCTGCCTCTACATATTTCTTCTGCCGCAATAGTGTGCGTCCAAGCTTGATGCGGCCGATCCCTTCGTTGATATGACCCGCCGGGAGGGTTTGCGCATACAGGGCCAGCGAATCGCGAAAGAGTTTTTCGGCACGAGCCCACTCATCGCGTCGCATGTAGACACTGGCGAGATTCGACTTGGCGATGCCGATGAGATAGTGCTTGCCCTCGTAAACTGATTCGTAAATGGCAATCATGCGCAGGAAGTGACCCTCTGCCTGCTGCAAATCACCACGAGAGAGCGCGTTCGTGCCGAGTTCATTCACGGTCGAAGCAACTTGAGGATGATTGGGCCCATAGACCCGTTCGCGGATGGAAAGGGCGCGTGTGAGGAGACCAGCAGCTTCGAGAGGCTGCTTTTGGAGGACCAGGGCACGACCGATCAAAGTGAGCGTGGAAGCCGTCTTGGGATGATCGGCACCATAAAACTTTTCAAGGATTGTGAGCGCTTGGCGATGAAAGGTCTCGGCTTCTTTGTAGTGACCTGTGTCCTGCTGAATTGCACCCAGGTTGATCAGAATTTCAGCAACAACTGGATGGGAAGGGCCGTGGATTTGTTGATAGATCGCAAGTGCCTGCTGGTTCAGTTTTTCTGACTCGTCATATTGGCCGGAGTAGAACCTGACGTTGGCGAGATAGAGCACCGCAGCAGCGAGATCGGAACTCGGCTGACCGGGAGCAGACAGGATAGCGATAGCCTGCTCAAGAACAGGAATGGCTTGCGGGTAAGAACCGCGTTCTTCGAGCACATGCCCAAGCACGGACGCGGACCTGGCAATATTCAAATGCCCGGGCGGAAAACTCTGTTTGGCTAGAGTAAGGCTTTCACGAGCCAGCTTTTCGGCTTCCTCGTGTTTGGCCTGTTCGGTGCGCAATAGTGCAAGGCCAGAGAGATTGTCTGTGTCGCGGCGCCGACCCAGAGCACTGCTCAAAAGCCTGTCGGCTTGATCCAGTCGACCCAGTTTCTGATAGACATCTCCCAAAGTGCGGTACAACTCAGCTTGCATCTCAGGGTCTTGCTGTAAGGCCCGCGCCTCCGCTACACCCCGATCCAGCAAGGTCACAACCCGAAGATCTGTTGAAGGGCCAGCCACCATGTCGCCACCTTCGAAGAGATTGACGAGAAAGCTGCGGATGCGTCCAGAACGGGCCGCTTCTGCCAGAGCTTCATTGCGTGCCTGACTCAGCCGGACCGCATAAAATGCACTGAGGCCCGCCAGGAGCAGCGCAATCAGCAATGCAGCGACAACGGCTCGACGATTGCGGCGGATAAATTTCGAAGCACGGTAAGTGAAATTGTCTGGCCTTGCTTCGAGCGGCTCGCCGGCGAGGTAATGACGGATATCACGCAGGAAAGCATCCACGGAATTGTAGCGGCGTTGGGGCTCAGCATGGAGCGCGGTCTGACAGAGGATTTCGAGATCGGCGGATAATTTTCCAGGTATCAACTCGCGCAAGATCACACCAAGCGAATAGACGTCCGTGTAGACACCGACCCGTTCTCCGCGAAGCTGTTCGGGGGCAGCGTAAGCGGGTGTCATCAAACGAAGGCCAGTCATGGTTTGGTCGACGCTATCATCCATCTGTTTCGCGATACCGAAGTCGAGCAACTTCACAACTCCGTCCTCGGTAACGAGAATATTTGATGGCTTGAGATCGCGATGAATGACGGCGTGCTGGTGGGCGTGCTGCACTGCCTCAAGCACCTGGAGCATCAGTTGCAGGCGTTGGTCGACTGTCAATTTTCGAAGGCCGCAATATTTGGTGAGCGGAAGGCCTTCAACGTATTCCATGGCAAACCAGGGCGTGCCGTCCGGCAGCGTGTCGGCATCGAACAACTTGGCGATCAATGGGTGGTTGAGTTGGGCGAGGGTTCGTTGTTCAAAGAGAAAGCGCTCGCGACGTGCAGGGGAGAGCCAACCATCGCGAAGAATCTTGATGGCGGCCTGGCTTGATAGATCGTCCCGCACGCCGAGATAGACGACACCCATTCCGCCTTCGCCGAGCAAGCGCTCAAGACGGTAGGGCCCAAGCTGGCGCGGGACAAAGCCTGCATCTGCGTGCAGATGCGCGGTGAGGCCCTGATCGAGAACGGGTTGAGCGCGGGCGTCTTCTTTGAGCAGAGCCTCGAGTTCCTGACGGGTTTCCCCGCTTGGGCAATGTTGATCGAGGTAGGCAACTCGTTCGTTTAGAGGCAGGTCAGCAACGGCGTGGAAGAGATCCTGGAGGCGGGCGTAACGATCAGGATTCATTGTTGGCTTCTAACTTGCGCGACGCAGTTCACTGCCAAGCCACGCGCGAGCAGCTCGCCAATCCCGTTGGACCGTAGCCTCGGAAATGCCAAGCGCCTCAGCGGTTTCTTCCACTGCGAGCCCGCCGAAAAACGGCTCTCGACGATTGCGGCCTGCCGTTCGTTGAGTTTGTAAAGCTCATCGAGAGCGGAGTCCAGGCGAAGGAATTCATCTTCACTCGAAGATTCTCCTGTGGTGATCCATGCAGCGATGGCCTCGTCGAAAGTTACGAGCGCACCGCTTCGCTTCAGTGCCCGGCGTCGCCTTGCGGATTCCACCAGGAGCTGTCGCATCGCGCGAGCCGCAATTCGTTTGAAGTGCAGCGGCGAGGCCCAAGCAAGGCGCGGCGAGCTTGCCAGTTTCATCCACGCCTCGTTCACCAACGCAGTGGGGTTTAGTGTGGCTTGTGGGTCCGAACGGCGAACCTGAGCCGCAAGGCGATGCAGTTCCTCATAGGCCAGGCTGAAGACTTCGTTCAGCGCCTTTTGTTCGGCAGGGATTTCGGTGATCGATCCGCGCAGCCGCATGGCAGGTACTAGTGCCGAATTTTAACAAACTTATAAATAGTTGGACTGCTCATGACTGTTTTCGGAAATCGATGCGCAAGGAAAGTGTGAGGAGAAATCATGCGCATCATCATTCAGGCAATTCTGGCAGGCATCTTGCTTTCGGTAGCGGCGGGGGCACAAACCATCAGCAGTGCTGCGGGCAACTCGAGTTGGGGAGCGGTGTACAACATCGCTATTGACGCCGAAAGTAGTCTGTATGCGGCGGATTCTACCGCCCAATTGGTGTACAAGATTGACCCATTGGGCTCGATCATCAACTTCGCCGGTAACGGCAGAGCAGGATTCGCAGGCGACGGAGGAGCAGCGACTGCTGCGCAACTGCGAACTCCCACGGGTGTGGCGGTCGGGCCAGACGGCAGCGTGTATATTGCCGACAATGGCAATGATCGCATTCGCAAAGTTGACAAGAGCGGAATCATCACAACGATCGCCGGAACAGTTGGCGGTTTTGCCGGGGACGGCGGCCTTGCCACGGCGGCGCGAATCAATGCCCCGCTCTCGCTTGGAGTCGACCGTGCGGGAAATGTGTTTATCGTCGATTATTTGAATTTTCGCGTGCGGAAACTTTCATCGGCCGGGATCATCACGACGGTGGCTGGCACCGGAAAGTTGAGCCTTTCTGGAGATGGCGCGGCAGCAGCAGCGACTGATGCACTGCCAGGCTGGATCGCTGTAGCTCCGGATGGCACCTTTTACTTTACAGACGACAGTGATGGCAGATTGAACGGATACAAACGCGTGCGAAAAGTTGTCAACGGGATTGTCACAACAGTCGCAGGTTCGGGTGTCTCAGGTTATTCCGGAGACGGAGGACCGGGACCCGCAGCTCAACTGCGCTCCGCGAGCGGAGTGGCTGTGGACGCCAATGGCAATGTCTTCATTGCCGACGCTGAGGACGCAAAGATCCGAAAGGTGACACCAAGTGGAACAATTACGACTTACGCAGGATCTGGAATGGCTGGCAATACCGGCGATGGTGGTCCGGCTTTGCTGGCACGATTCAACTTTCCGACTGGGATGACGACGGACGCGTCCGGTAACCTTTACGTCTCCGACTTGAGGAACGACAAGATCCGCAAGATCAGCCCTCCCCCGGTGCCACAAGTACGAACAGACAATCCAGTGCTCACTTCATTTGGTGGCAAAGCAGGGTTTTCTTCCAATACCTATGTGGAGATTTATGGACAGAACTTTGCAACGACTTCTCGCCTATGGGCTGGATCCGATTTCAGTGGTGTGAATGCTCCCACTTCGCTTGACGGCATCAGCGTTACGGTTAACGGCAAGCCTGCCTTTATCTACTATGTGAGTCCGACGCAGATCAACATCAATACTCCGGAAGATACGGCGATGGGCCCCGTAACTTTACAGGTAAAAACGCCTCTTGGCACTTCGAATGCAGTGACAGTGAATCGAGCGCGCCTCTCGCCAACGCTACAGACAGTGCCCCAATTTCTGATTGGCGGAAAGCAATATGTTGTAGCGCTGACTCCCGATTTTACAACCTTCATCGGCCGCGAAGCGATGCTTGCCGGAGTGCCGTTCAAGCCCGCAAGACCAGGCGACATCATTTCAATTTATGCGCTGGGCTGTGGGCCAACGACACCGCCGACACAGGCAGGTGTTGTTGCAGGACAAGGTTCATCGCTGGCTCTGCCCTACCAACTTAAGATCGGCGGTACGGTTGCGCAGGTGAGCTTCGCCGGAATTGTTGGCGCAACCATCGGGCTCTATCAGTTCAATGTTGTGATCCCGATTGTCGCAGCCGGCGACCAGCCGATCGATTTGACAGTCGATGGCATCCCGAACGCACAGAATCTGACGATCGTCATCGGTCAGTAGCTTCACGTTGGACGGCTGGAAATGGCATCAGCCGCTTTCACGCCGAGTCAAGCTCAGCCACAAGTCTGCGGATGAAAACATCTCTATGGCTGGCCCATCTACCTGGGTAGGGCAAATGAAGAAATTTGCCCTGCCAATCCGCGCCGATGGCCGCCCGTCGCACATTGATTTCAATCGAACGCACTACAGTCGCGATCACCGGCGGGTGAAGCTTGGCAATAGTCCGCGACAGGGATGCTTCGCCGGCAACGCATGCAGCGCGCCTCGCTTTTGCGTCTAGCTTGTCCACCGGTTCTGGACATAGATCAAACAGAAAGCATCCGGCGTCCTGGAATCTGGAAAGGAAATTTGCGTCTGTGATTGAGGGATCCGTAGCCTGAAACGCATCCCTCATGGCCCGATACAAGCCCGAATCCCCCTGATAGAAGAAACGCCCGGATGCGGGCGGAGACTCCCCGACAAAGAGTAAGCGTAACTTGGCCGGGCGAAAGTGTCGCCTCAGTCTCTCCTGCTTGCGCCGATCCATGGTGTCCGTTGTATTCAATCGATGATGCAATTGGATGATCCTGGCTTGCAAAATGCTCGAAGCTTGCTCCTGCCGGAGAATCCTTCTCTGCAATTCCAATATAATGGCAAGATTGAGGGCACCCAACCCGACTCCGGCATCGTCTAATGGGACAGACCTAGGAAGTAAATGAAAAAATCTCTGTTTTTGACTCTGGCCACTTTGGCGCTTTCGACAATGGCTCTCGCTCAAGCTCCCAAAATTGGCAAAGTGGAAGTGTTTCCACTCGACCAGATCAAGCCTGGCATGAAGGCCACCGCCTGGACCGTCTTTGAAGGTTCCGAAGTAGAACCGGTCCCAATCGAAATTATTGGTCTCTGGAAAAACGCCTGGGGGCCCAAGCAGGACATCATACTTGCCAAAATGTTCGGCAAGGCTCTCCGCACTGGCGTTGCCGGTGGTATGTCCGGCTCACCCGTCTACATCGACGGCAAACTTGTCGGAGCAGTCAGCCTGCGAATTAGCGTCTTCTCCCCTGACGCCATCTGCGGCATCACGCCCATCGACCTGATGCTTGAAATCAATCAATTTGATTCTTCGAAGCCCCCCGACGCGAAAACTCCTCAAAGCGTCGCGGGCAATCGCCAAATCCAAGTTCCTGAAAACGTTCTCTCTGGTGCGCTCATGCAGCCCATCGAAACCCCTCTCACGTTCTCCGGCTTTCATGAAAATACGTTGCGCAACTTTGGCCCGGCGATGCAACAAATGGGACTCCGCCCTGTCATGGGCGGTGCTGCCGGGGCCAATTACGAAACGAAGCCAGCAAAAGACTGGAAGTCTTCTCTTATGCCAGGTCAACCCATCGTCGGCGTTCTTGTCTCCGGCGACATGAACGTCTCTGGCCTCGGTACTGTCACCTACAACGATGGTGAAAAAGTCCTCGGCTTCGGCCACCCTTTTTTCAACATGGGCCCTGTCGATATGCCTATGGCCAAAGGAGACATCCTCACAGTCCTTAGTTCCACCTTTCAGCCCAATAAGGTTGGTAACGCTACCGAAATCGTCGGTGCTCTGCGGCAGGACCGCCACTCCGGCATTCAGGGCCTGCTGGGCGAACAGGCCGACACGATCCCAGTCACGCTCAAAGTGCGCAATCTCAGTGCCAGTGGCTCGGCCACTACCGAAAAAGACTTCCGATTCAACGTCTTCGTCAATCAGAAGTGGACTCCCTTCCTAATGACGATGACGATGTTCAATTCCATTTCCGGCCTCAACGAATTCTCCGACGAAACTACTTACCGCCTGAGCGGAAAAGTCGAACTCGACGGCTTCCCTTCCCTGAACCTGGCCAGCATGGCCACGATCAGCGACAGTCCTTTGCCGCCCGCAATTGCGCTCGCCAATTGGTGGGGCGACAAGTTCAATCGCCTTTACATGAATTCGCTGGTCCACCCCAAGCTCAAGGGAGTCAGCGCCACGATCGACCTCATCCCCGAACGCCGCGCCGCCACTATCGAAAGTGCATGGATCGACAAGACGGAAGTCGACCCCGGCGACGAAGTCTCACTCCGGGTCTTCGTTCAGCCCTATCGCGGCGAACGACTCAGCCGCGAATTGAAAATCAAGATCCCAACTGGCCTCTCCAAGGGCGAGCACCGCATTGTTCTCGTAGATGGCGATACATTGAACCGGGCTCCCATGATCGCCTCCATCTCTAATCGCTTCCTCGAACTTGGCCAAGCCGTCAGCGCCATCAATCAGGAACGCAACAACAACCAACTTTTCGCCGTCATCACAAGCATGAAGCCCACCGTCTACCTCGACGACAAGACACTCACCAGCCTGCCCAGTTCCGTCATGAACGTCATGCAGGCCGGTCGTGCTCCTACGCGGCCCATGCTTACGATGCTGGAGTCTTATACCGAAGCCGCCACGATCCCGTTTGACTACGTAGTCAGTGGCAACTACAGCCTGCGCTTCTCGGTACGCTAAGGATTTTTTTACCCATGTACAAATCTGTTTTCGCCCTCCTGGGCCTCGCCCTCGCAGCTATGGCTGTGGACACTCGTTACTGGTCGCAAGATGCCCAGTCTGATTTCGAGAAAGGCAAGCTCAAGAAAGTTGCCCTTCGCAGTGATGGCCGCATCTCCCTCTCGCCTGCCCTTAAGGAACTCGCCGATCCATCGATTCCGTATCTGTGGACTGCCGTCGCTGCCCCCAACGGCAACCTGTACACTGCAGGCGGACCAGCCTCCGGCAAGAGTGTCATCTTCGAGATCAGTCGAAGCGGCCAATCTAAAAAGCTCGCCGAAATCGAAGGGATGAATGTCTTCGCACTCGCTCTGGATAAGTCTGGGCGCATCTACGCCGCCACTTCTCCCGATGGCAAGATCTATCGCATCTCAACAGCTGGGACGGTCGAGACCTTCTATGAACCCAAGGCTAAATATATCTGGTCGCTCGCCTTCCTTCCCGATGGCGACCTCCTTGCCGCTACTGGCGACAAAGGTGAACTGCACCGGATTACTCCCTCAGGCAGTGGCCGAGTATGGATGAAACTCGACGAAGATCACATCCGCTCCCTCGCCATCGACGCCAAAGGCACCGTCTATGTTGGTACAGAACCCGGAGGTCTGATCGTCAAGGCGGACAGCGCAGGAAACCCGTTCGTGGTCTACCAATCTGTCAAGCGCGAAGTCACTACGCTCACAACGGGGAAAGACGGTTCGATTTATGCAGCAATTATTGGCATCAAGACTTCCGGCACTTCGCAGGTGATGAACAACATTCCCGTTGTCGCGCCTATTCCTCCTCCGCAGCAGGGGCCGAATCAGAACACACAGCAACGGCCTCCAGTCGGTGCCCCGCCGCTTCAAGTGAATATGGTTCCTGGCGGCAGCGAGATCATGCGCATCGATTCTGATGGAGCTCCCACGCGCGTCTGGTCTCACCCAAGCGACCTCGTCTATGCGGTAGCAATGGACGCAAACGAGCGCCTCATCGTCGGTACCGGGAACAAGGGCAACATACATAGCGTTGACGGCCCTGCCTCTTCAACCTTGCTCGCAAGCCTTTCTTCCACGCAGGTTACAGGCTTTGCAAAAGATGGTAGTCGCCTCCTGGTAGTGACAGGTAACATCGGCAAGATCTTTGAACTCTCGAACACGCTCGAAGCCACAGGCAGCTTCGAGAGCGAAGTCTTCGACGTCGGCTCTTTCGCCCAGTGGGGCCGCCTCCATGCCAAAGAAGTTCAGAACAATGGAACACTCCGCTTTGAAACCCGTAGCGGCAACCTTGACCGCCCCACTCAGATGTGGAGCGCCTGGGCCGGGTTGAATGAAGGCCGAATCACTTCGCCAGCCGCCCGCTTTCTGCAATGGCGGGCCGTGCTTTCTGGTGGGCAGCAGAATGGCCCCTCCTTCTCGCAAGTCGATGTCGCATACCTGCCCAGGAATCTCGCTCCTCGCGTGGATGTGGTCGAAGCTACTCCGATCAACTTCCGCTTCCCTGCGTCTTCCATCAGTATCGTGCCAATCGCCTCGACGCTCACGCTGCCTCCCATTGGCAAAGCTGCCACCCCTGTAAACACACCGCAGAACGACGGCTCCAATTCGCCCACTCTCAGCTACGCTCGCGGAATGATCGGTGCCCGCTGGATTGCGGTGGATGACAACAACGACACTCTGGAGTTCACTGTCGAGATCAAGGGCGAAAACGAACAAACCTGGAAACCCCTCAAGGACAAACTGAAGGATCGTTACTACAGCTACGATGCAACGACACTTGCTGACGGCAAGTATCAAGTGCGCGTCACCGCCAGTGACTCTCCATCGAATCCGCTCAACCAGGGCCTCACTTCCTCACGCATCAGCGCGCCCTTTCAGATCGATAACACTGCTCCAGAAATCAAAGATCTCGGAGCTTCTCCCGCCGGTGGACGCGTCAATCTTCGATTCAAAGCGAGCGACGCGATCAGTGTCATCAGCAAAGCAGAGATCTCGATCAACGGAAGCGAATGGCATCTCATCGACCCAACCGTCCGCCTCTCAGACTCGAAGGAACTGGAATTCCAGCTGCTTCTCGATCGCCCCACTCAGGGCGAACTAACGATTGCGGTCCGCGTTACTGACGAGTTTGACAATCAGAGTGTCGCAAAGACAAACATCCGCTAACGGACAGCCTCTTCGGCGGCTGCAAGATCTTCCGGCCGGCCCACATCCATCCAGGTTCCTTCAAGAGCAAACATCTTGAGCGTCTGCCCGGCATCGAGCATCTGGGAAATGGCAGAGGTTACTTCATACTCACCTCGTTCGCTCAGCGGCACTCGCTCGAGCTCTGCAAATACGACAGGCGAGAACACATAGATGCCGGCACTGTTCCAGTGCGTCGTTGAAGTCCCCCGTTCTGGCTTCTCTATGATCTTTTGCACATAACGCGACTCATCCACATAGATGGCAGCCCCCTGATAAGGGTCTTCCACATATCGAGCCGCCAGAACGCCATCTGTCCCCGCAAAGCAATCGCGCATCCCGGCATAATGTTCCGGCTCAGCTAGAATATCGCCGTAGGTCAAGAGAAAAGCACTCTCTCCCACCCACTCCCTTGCAAGCAACGCAGCCTTTGCTGTGCCGTTGACCGTGGTCTGTCGCCGAAAACTTACCGGCAATCCATGCCCAATCGCCACCTCTTCCATCTGTTCGGCCAGATAGCCCGTCACGAGCAATACTTCTGCCACGCCTGCGGCGGCGATCCGGTCCAGGATGTGGAGCAACATTGGCCGCCCGTTCAAAGGAATGAGCGGCTTTGGCAACTCGCGAGTCAACTCGCCCATCCGTGTCCCACGGCCCGCAGCCAGAATCACTGCCTTCTTCATGAGTTCTCCTCAAATGCAATGGTCGATTCCACATCAAACTTTTTATAATTCGAATAGGTGTTGACTTGCTTACCGCTTGCGAAGGTCACTTTGTAATCGATCTCCATTCGCCGCAACAGATACGGCGAATCCCCTTCACGCGAGAACTGCTTTCGCACCATGGTTCCGGACTTCAATTCACTTCCCGGCCCTACTACTTCAATCTCGTGCCGCAGGATCGCATGAGTCTCAGGGTCAATCCAGATTTCGTGACGATAAGGATTCCCCGCCTTCGGTAGTGCTGTCAAATGATCTCCTTCGATACTAAGCTCGTGCGTCGTTTCCAGAGCTTCAAGCTTGCCCACCGGCATCGTAAAGCTGCGCGAGAAAACGCCACCACGCTTCCGCGAAGCCCGCCGTTCGGCCGCTGTCTTCTTCATGTCCTCCATGACAGCCATCTCTTCCTTCGCGGTGAGGGGCTTTCCATTTTTTTCGATGAGCCGCCGATAAGGTGCACCTTCCAGAAAGATCACATCGAAAATTTTGATCCTGGGTAGATTCTCCTGCACTTCGCGGTACGCGTAGCGCTCACGCAGCTTTCCCTGTTCGACATCAGCAGACACAACCAGCCGCAACACTTCAAGAGCACTCGCAAACAAAGCAACAGTCATCTCCCTCTAGTTTGCCGTGAAGTTACTGAACTTGCTGACCTGCAAACCTCGCACATCCCCCACCTGAAACTCAACTTCCACACGGAGCGGCAAATAGACACCATCGCTCTGTCTGACAAACTCGAGTACCATCCGTGTCCCCTTGCTCGATATGGTCTCCTGCCGCAAAATCCCAAAGTCCTTCGAGTCCAGTCTAATTTCGTGGCTCTCCCCTTCACTTCTCGCCGAAAGAACATAGGGCTCATCTCCGCCACCGCGCAAACTCAGTGCATGAGTCCGCGCCAAATTACGCAACGACTTCGCCTCCTGCTTCTGCTCCTGCACACGATTCATGTCGTGCTCCACTTCCCATTGCTCGGCAGCATTGAGAGGTTTGCCGTTGCGTTCCAGGAGCTTGCGGTAGCGCTGGCCATTCACCATGAGCACTTCAAAACCTTTGGTCCGGTGACTCTCCGCAATCGGCCTGCCGTAAGGATCAAGACGCCAATTCTCCTGCACCTCGCGATATGTATAACGGGCACGCAACTCCCGCTGCCCTTCTTCTGCACCTGCCACCAACTGCAGGATTTCGAGCGCACTTAAGATCAGCACAATCATCTTGATCGTCATTATCCCGAGCCACTCCAAGCGAAGCTAGACCCGTCCAGTCTATTCCGTCCGGGGAATCGACACTTATACTTGCAGGATGCCCTCGCGCCTCCGTTGGTGGATCTTAACGCTGCTCTTTCTCGGGACTACGGTCAACTACCTGGATCGAATTATCCTCGGCATCCTGCTGCCTGAAATCCGCAAAGAGATCCCGATCGACGACATTCTCTACGGCAAAATCAGCAGTGCCTTTCAGCTTGCTTATACGATTGGCTTCCTGCTCGCGGGCAAGGTCATCGACAAGGTCGGCACCCGACTCGGCTACTCTGGCACGATCCTCTGGTGGAGCCTCGCTGCGGCTGCACACAGCTTCATTCGCAGCCCTCTCAGCTTTGGTGTCTGTCGATTCGTCCTGGGTTTTGGAGAAGCAGGAAATTTTCCTGCGGCCATCAAGAGTGTTTCCGAATGGTTCCCTAAGAAAGACCGCGCCTTCGCCACCGGCATCTTCAACGCAGGCTCCAACATCGCCACCATGATTGGTCCGATGATGTTTGTCTACCTCACGGCGCATTACGGTTGGCGCACCTGCTTTCTGCTCACCGCCAGCAGCGGACTTGTCGTTCTGGTCCTTTGGTTTTTCACCAAAACACCACCGCCCCCGCAGGACGACGACGATCCAAACGCAATCCAACTTACCTGGACTCAAGTTGCCGCTTACCGCCAGACCTGGGGCTTCGCACTCGCCAAATTCTTCTCTGATCCCGTCTGGTGGTTCTACACCTTCTGGTTGCCGCCCTACTTCTATGACGTCCGTCACTTCGACATGAAGCAGGTCGCCTGGGCATTCCCGGTTATTTATCTCATGGCCGACGTGGGGAGCGTAATGGGCGGATGGCTATCTGGTTACTTCATGCGTCTCGGCTGGGAGACCAGCAAGGCCCGCAAGGCCACGCTCGGGATCTTCGCCTGCTGCATGCCGATCGCCGCCACCAGTGTCCTGTTCGACAACCTGTTTATTGCGATTGGGCTGATCAGCCTTGCCGCGTCGGCGCACCAGGGCTGGTCGGCGAATCTTTATACAACCATCTCTGATGTCTTCCCTAAAAGTGCTGTGGCCTCCGCCACTGGCATTGGTGCCAGCCTCGGAGGCCTGGGTGGTGTGATTTTTTCGACGCTGCTGCCCGGCTACATCATTACCTATTTTGGATATGGTCCGATGTTCTTTATCATGGGTGGCTTTCACCTGATCGGGCTTTATTTCCTGAACCGTTTGATGGGCGACCTTAAGCCCATAACTCCTTAACGGGCCCATAGAGGTCGTCGCTCGCAAAGGGTACATACTCGAAGCCGCGATTGAACGGATCGTCATAGCGGATGCTCGTGTAGTTGATGCCCATCGCTGAGTAGATCGTCGCCTCAATGTCTTCCGGACGCACATCGCGCTGGCGGCTCCAGCCGAATTCGCTTGTGGCGGAGCCCAGTGAATTGGTGGATCCAATCGCGCGCCCGCCTTTGATTCCAGCACCCGCAAGAAAGCAGAACTGCTGCACAAAGTGGTCTCGGCCGCCGGCAGCGGAGAGCTGTCCAACAGTGCGGCCAAACTCACCAGCCATCACGATCAGGGTATCGTTGAGAAGCCCGTTCGCTTTGAGGTCAGAGATCAATTGGCCGACTGCCGCATCGAGAGATCTGACACGGTTGGGAAGCACGGTTTCAGTATAAATATTTTGATGATCGTCCCAACCGCCGCTGGTGATCTGGATGAAGCGGGTACCGGCGTTCGCTTTGAGGATCTTCACCGCATTGAGGCAGGTATCACCAAGGGTCGAGGTGCCGTAGGGAGCACGCTCGGAGGTTGTGAACTGAAATGCACTGTCCACAACCGGGTTGTAGGTCATGCCCTTGGCGCTCTTGTAAAAGGCATCCATGTCTTCCATCGGACGACCGTAAGGGCTATTGGAACGATTTGGCGCATCCAGCTTGTTCATGAGTGCGTAGCGCTCGTCAAAGCGAGCTTGCCCATCGGGGTTTGTAACGTTTGGAAGTCCGCGCTGAGCCGGAACCACCTTGAGTGGTGCGTAGTTCGAAGCGAGATACCCACTGCCAACACCCTGATTGCTATTGAGTGCAATGAAGGTAGGCAGTACATCAGTGGGACGGCGTTCTGATTCTTTCTCAATGGAAACGATCGAGCCGATGTTGGGTGCGATGTCTCCGAGAGCGGCTGCGGGGTTGCGGCCAATCTGGGTCCAGATCTGAGCCAGGTTATGTACGAGCGCCCAACTGCGCATGCTGCGAATGACCGCAAAATCCTGGGTCATCGTCGACAAGCGCGGCATGATGCCTGTAGGCATATAAAGCCCATTCACCATCGCGGGCTGGAAGAGAGCAGCTGGGGTGACGCCGTTCACCATCTTCAGATCGAAAGTATCCGTGTGGCTCGGTGCGCCCGTCAGCAGAATGAAGATGCAGTTCTTAGCCTTGTTCAGCAGCGGCACATTCTGCTTGTCGATGCGGACTTGCGCCTGGGCCTGTTTGGCCATATAGGACATCGTCACGGCACCGCCGGCGAGCTTGAGAAAGTTGCGCCGCGAAGCGAAGGGACGATCGAAGAAGTTCTTATGCCGATGCGGATACTTCTCGATGAATTTCAGGAATTTTTCATTCTGTGTCATGATGCGCCCCGTTAGTAGTTGTAGATGAAGTCGACTTTGTTATAGAGAGACCACATAAGGTTCTCTCCCTTTTGTACGCGCGTGGTGCCTGTCGTGCCCTTCAGAGTTGCGACAGCAATGTCGGTCTCCTCTGGAGTGGGGTATCGCGTGAGCACAGTTAGGTACATCTGATTCACGAGCTGGTTGTCAGCCATATTGATGTACTTGTTCAGAAAGCTCTGCTGGCCGCCGATATTGCTCGAACGGATGCGGGTCATCACGAAGGCATCGTTCATCAGGTTGAGAGCCTGAAGTGCAGAGCCGTCGCCCTTGCGATCATCGTCAAGTCTATTGCCGCGAGCAAAGCTGTTGAGGAAAGAGGCAACAACGTTGTTGTCGGGAAGCGTGCCTGTCTCTGGCAGCTGCATCGCAAAACGCACAGCGTAAGAGCCGCGATCCGAGTAGGTGGCCCCCGTAGGCGCATTCACAGAATAGGTGGGCAGGATGTTGCTGGTCACAGCGATGACATCATGAATCTCTTCCGCCATCAGCCGGCGCACCAGGTGACGGGCGAATGTGGGCTCGTAGGTGGGGTTCCATTCCCCCGCATAGCGGGAACTGAGCTGGTAAGTATCGGAGACTGCAATCGTGCGCATCAGCCACTTGAGGTCGTAGTTGCTTTTGCGGAATCCATCAGCCAGGGTATTGAGCAATGCGGCATTGGAGGGTTGCAGCGTCCAGGTGCCGGAAGGAGGGTTGTCCGGATCGAGACGCGCCGGATCAAACTGATCGAGCGGCTCAACCAATCCGCGGCCCATCATCGTGGCCCAGATATAGTTGACCGTTGCTCGAGAGAACTGGAAGTCGTTGGTCACGGCGCGGGCAAAAGCTTCACGATAGTTCTCTCCTGTGCGGGCACTTTCTTCACCAAACATGTACTTCGGGCGCACTGTTGTGCCTAGGCCGTCAATAGGAGATCTCGCCGGCCGGTTGCCGGTAGTCGTGTTCAGCGGGTAATCCGTCCGGCCATTGTCCACCAGCGCGTAATAGCGCAAATTGTTGTTTGCAGGGTCTGGTCGAGTAGCGGCAAAGTTGAGCCGAGCGAAGTACGCGGCCATCCCCCATGCCTCGCTGCGCTTGGCGTTCCTTCCCCACAGACTCAAGGCATCCAGATGGCCGCGACCGTTGTGACAGAGCACGCAATTCATGTGGCCAATTCCAAGGAAGGTGCCGACCACATCGGCTGCTTCCTGATCATAATCGTCGTTGTTCGGCCCCCCATTGGTGTCGCTGCCCAGCAGGAAATTCACTTCCCCCTGCTCGAAGCTATTGGTTCCCTTCGTCGAAATAAGCTCGGTTGCCATCTGGTTATAAGGCTTGTTTGCTTCAAGCGAAGCCTTGATCCAGCGGTAGAAGGCATTGCGGCCCTGGTCGAAACGCGGCGTTACATCTGAATTGCGTGTGTTGCGATATAGGTCTCCGAAGTACATCGTCCACTTGTCCACCCACTCAGGAGTTTTTAAGAGTTGATCGATGAGCTCATCTCGTTTGGTAGTACTTTGATTACCGGCGAACTGGATCAGGCTCTCGTAGCTGGGAACTCTACCCGTGAGATCGAGAGTCACTCGACGCGCAAATTCGAAATCATTTGTCTTCTCCGCAGGGGCAAGATTCTTGCGTTGCAGTTCTCCAAAAATCGCCACGTCAATCGGAGAGTCCGAGATCTGATCCTGCAGAAGCTTAGTTCGTGTCCCCGTGGGCACAATGGCCTCAAAACCATAGCGGCCGTAGTTGGCAACTTCTTCGGTGAGCCGACTGCGCCAGTAGCGGTCGCGAGTTTCCTTGGCGAACTTTTCGCGCTCGACACCAAAGAAGCTACAGTCGGAGTGATTCTCCAGACTGACGGGATCCTGCTCTTGCGCTCCCGCGAAAATTGTTGTTGCCAAGACCACAACGCCGATACCGGCACTGGTCAATAAGACCTTTGTTTTCTGCATGTTGCTACCCCGTTATTTGCTACCGAACCAAGCCTTTACAATGACTATAACCCTGATGGAAAAATAAGTTGCTCACCCTCAGGTGTTTTCTAGTACCACCTAAGGTTCACTAGAGAGAGACAATAAGGTCTGGATGCCAGTTTCAGTTCGTGAATACTTTTCTCCCCGCGGCATCCTCTCTGAGATCCATCCGAAATTTGAATTTCGCGAGGGCCAGCTTGAGATGGCGCAATCGGTTTCTGACGCGCTTGAGGAGCACCGTCACCTCATCGTGGAGGCGGGTACCGGCACGGGCAAAACCATGGCTTATCTGATCCCGGCGATCCTGAGCAACAAGCGAGTCGTTGTTTCTACCGGAACGAAGAACCTGCAGGAACAACTCTTCTTCAAAGACATCCCGATGGTAGAAGCGGTGATGAAGCGCCCGTTGAAGGTCACCTACATGAAGGGGCGCGCGAACTACATCTGCCGGCAGAAGGTGGATGAGGCGTCAGGGTCGCAATCGGCCTGGCTCGACGGCATGGAAGAAGTGAGCGACTTTCGCATCATCCGCGACTGGCTACCGCACACGGAGATGGGTGACCGCAGCGAGTTGCGATCACTTCCGGAACATTCTGGTGTGTGGATGAAGCTCGATGCGCGCGGGGATCGTTGCACGGGGCAAAAGTGCGGGCACTTTGACAACTGCTTTATTACGGCGATGATGCGTCGGGCTTCTGATTCCGACATCATCATCGTGAACCATCATTTGTTCTTCGCCGACCTCGCCGTGAAGCAGGAAGATTTTGGCGGCATCATTCCCAAGTACGACGCGGTGATTTTTGATGAGGCCCACGAGATTGAAGATGTAGTGGGGCAATACTTCGGAGCCACGGTGTCGAACCTGCAAGTGCAGGATCTGGGGCGCGACGTTCTCGATTTGGCGAAGCGCAAAGAGTTTCATACCAACTCGCTCGAAGACCTGGTGCGCAGCGCGATTGCAGCTACGGAGCGATTCTTCGATCTGTTTGGAATGGTGGAGGGGCGATCCAGCTTTCGGGAACACAAAGCCTTTTTGACAGACTACGCGCAGGAATACGGCGGGGCACTCGCTGCGCTCGAAATCCTTGCGACGCAGTTGCAGTTGGTGGAGGGGTCGGTGGACGAGGTGATTCCGCTGCACCGGCGTACCAAGGGCATCCAGGAAGGCATTACGTTTTTTCTCGAGTCCAGGGATGAGCGCTTTGTGTTCTGGGTGGAGAGACGTGGCCGAGGAACGCATTTGCAGGCAACGCCTATTGATGTGTCGACGATTTTGAGTGAGAAGCTCTTTGAAGAGATTCCGACAACGATTCTGACTTCGGCGACGCTGGCGGTTGCGGGTGACTTCGAATTTCTAAAGAAGCGACTGGGGTTGAGCAGTGCGCGGTCGTTGCTTGTCGATAGCCCCTTTGACTTTCAGAAGCAGTCGCTACTCTATATTCCGCAACATCTGCCCGATCCGCGTAATTCAGACTTTTCGACGACGGCGGCGCGTGAGATTGTTCGGCTATTGCGCTTGAGCCAAGGTCGAGCCTTCTGCCTGTTTACGAGTTATCACCAGATGCGCACGATCTATGAACGCGTTTCGCTGGAGATTGAATATCCGCTGCTGCTGCAAGGGAGCAAGCCGCGTAACGTGCTGCTCGATGAATTCCGAACGACCCCGAACGCGGTGTTGTTTGCAACGAGTTCCTTCTGGCAGGGCGTGGACGTGCAGGGTGATCAGTTGTCGATGGTGATCATCGACAAGTTGCCCTTTGCGGTGCCGACGGACCCGGTAGTTGAGGCGCGTTCGAGTCAGATCAAACTGGCCGGTGGGAGGCCGTTTTTCGACTATCAGATTCCGCAGGCGGCGATTGCACTGAAGCAGGGATTTGGACGCCTGATCCGCTCGAAGTCAGATCGCGGAGTACTGGTTTTGCTCGATACGCGGATCACTGCGCAAAAGTACGGGCAGATCTTTTTCGACTCGCTTCCCGATTACGGCTTTACGACGGATATTCTGGATGTAGAGAGATTCTTTGGATGTACGAAGTAATAGTTGAACAGCCCTTCTCGGCAGCGCACTACCTGAAAGGCTATCCGGGCAAGTGTTCCCAGATTCACGGCCACAACTACAAAGTGCAGATCACCGTGGAGGGCGATAAACTCGACCACCTGGGATTGCTGGTCGAATTTGAAGTGATCAAACAGGCCGTCAAAAAGTGGATCGATCTCTTCGACCATGGCTTCCTCAACGAGCTCCCGCCCTTTGACAAGATCAACCCAAGTGCAGAAAATCTGGCGAAGTTTTTCTATGACGAAGTGGAAGGCGCGATCCGGCAATCGGGCTCAAATGCTTCCACGCGAGTCTCCTGCGTAAGAGTGTTCGAAACCGAGAAGTGCTCGGCCGCTTACCGGCCGTAGCCCTAAGGTGATGGCAGGGCAGACCCACCAATCCGATTCAAAACTACTGGGGCGGCGTACACTCGCCCAAGATCATCGTTGCCTTCTACCACTTTTGCGGCCAGGGCTTTCAGTTCTGGATGTGGGATGCGGCAGCGGTGCAATCACTTCGGGAATCGCAAATGCAGTTGGCCCAAATGGCTCTGTAGTCGGGATCGATAAAGACTTTGGCCTGCTCGAAGTTGGGCGGCAAGATCATGCAGGAATTTCCAATCTTCAACTGCATCAGGGTGACATCCTCAGCATGTCCTACGTCGAGCAATTCGACATCGTTACAGCAGCGCGGACGCTGCAGTGGCTCAGCGCGTCTCAGCTTGCAATCACCAGAATGAGGCAGGCCGCAAAACGCTCCGGCCTGTTGGTTGTGCTCGATTACAATCACAGCCAGAATCACTGGGATCCGGATCCGCCCGTCGCGTTCCAGACTTTCTATCAGGCATTCCTTGCGTGGAGAGAGTCGAATGGTTGGGACAACAACATGGCAGACCATTTGCCCCAACTGTTTGAAGCCGCAGGGCTCGTCGAAATTGAGACGGTGGTGCAGGACGAGATCGCCTCACGCGATTCCGGGAGCTTCGCCGATCAGATCGAGCTATGGCCGAGGGTGGTGGACACTATTTCAGAACAACTCATTGGCTGCGGATTCCTGAACAAAGCTCAATTACAACTGGCAAAAGACAGTTTTGTAGCTTGGGCTCAGACGGAACTCAAGACTCAGGTGTTGGCGATGAAAACGGTTGTTGGAAGAGTGCCTTAGCGACCGAAGTAGGTTGCGTTTTCCTGCGCGAACTCAGACCACTTCTCTGGCAGATCATCGAGGGCGAAAATCGCTGAAACCGGGCAAACCGGGACGCACGCACCACAGTCGATGCACTCTACGGGGTCGATGTAGAGCATTCTTTCGCCTTCAAACTTTTCGGAGTCCTTTTTCGGATGGATGCAGTCCACCGGGCAGGCGTCTACACAAGCTGAATCTTTTGTCCCAATGCAGGGCTCTGCAATCACATATGCCATTTCCTCCCCAGATTAGCATGAGAAGTACCTAGAGCCACTTTTTGAGAAAGGGCCAGACAAGGCTACCGCGGAACTCATGGCCGCCCTCAAATTCATTAAATACAAATTTGTCCGAGGCGCCAAGTTTGTCGTAAGCGAGTGCGGTGCGTTTTGCGGCCTGGCGACCTTGTTCGATCGGGATGAGCTTGTCGTTGATTCCACTCTGGACCTGGAGGGCGCGCGGGGCGATGAGGCCCGCGACCTCAGCCGGGGCGAGATCGATCAGACGCCCGGCGTTTTTGCCATCCGTGACCGGGGGATTGTCAGGAAAACTGCACGAAGCCACCACGACTTTGATTCGGGGCTCCAGCGCCGCCGTGTACAGCGAGTAGAATCCGCCATAAGAAAGGCCGATCATCGCAATGCGCTTGGGGTCAATCTCAGGGCGCTTGACCAGTTCGTCCAGTACTAACGAGATTTTGTAAACTTCAACTGCCGCCAGGCTCGTGTTGGCCTCACGCAACTTTTCGTCAAGTTCTTTGCGGACCTCAGCGGGAATGGCAGTGCCGGCATCGCGATCGCCGAAGGGATACATAACGCTGTGGGGAGCATAAACAATGTAGCCTTCGGCAACGGCGCCGCGCACCTGATCCTTGTAATTCGTACCGCCGTGAAAAGTGGCCATCTCGGGAAAGCCACCACCGCCGTGCTTCGAGATGACCAGAGGCGCGCGCTTCGCAGCGAGTTTCTTCGGGACAATGTAGAGGCCGTAAGCGTCGAGGCCGTCGCCGACCGCAAGGTAGCTGCGGTAGTAGGTGGCAACCGCGTCTTCGCCTGTCTTTTCAAGTTTTAGCGAGCCACTCACTTTCATTTGTGGAGGCGGGTAGCCGATGCGCGACTTCAGCTGGAGGCGCGTCGCAAAACCATCCATCTGCCGCCAGAGTTTTTCGCGGATCGGCATGGTGGCACGAAGATTCTCTTCGTAGAGTTCCTGCTGGCAGAAGAGCAGGGCGAGGATGGCTCGGGTTACGATCATGAGGTCCACTGTATATGAACACCGTAGTATTTTTCTTCACTGGCGGCACGATCTCGATGAAGCACGACCCGGTGCGCGGTGGCGCAGTGCCGGCTTTGTCAGGAGAAGAAATCCTGGCGCATGACCCGGAATTGTCGAAACTTGCAAATGTTGAGGTGATCAACTTCAGTCGGCTCGCCGGACCGCAAGTCACGCCGCAACATATGTGGCAATTGTCAGAGCAGATTCGAGAGCAGTTGGAGCGGCCCGAGGTGATTGGCGTTGTCGTCACTCATGGCACCGATACGCTCGAAGAAACTGCTTTTTTTCTCGACCTAAGACACCACTTGGCAAAACCGGTGATCGTAATCGGAGCCATGCGGAATGCTTCTGAGCTGTCCTATGATGGACCGGCAAATATTCGAGCAGCGGTGCGTGTGGCGCTCGACGACGGGTCCCGCGGACAAGGCGTGTTTGTAATGCTCAACGAGACAATCCATGCGGCGGCTTATGCAACAAAGATGGACACACAGGCGATCGAGACTTTTCAATCGCCTGTGTTTGGTCCTTTGGGAATTGTCGACATGGACCGCGTGTTTTTTGCGCGCGTTTTGAAGTTCCGGCAAACCATCCATACAACCCGTTTTGAAGAAAAGGTCGATCTGTTTCAGATGTATGCCGGGGCGGACGGGCGTTTCATCGATGTGGCGCGGGAGCAGGGCGCGAAGGGAATCGTGATTGAGGGAACGGGCAGAGGCAATGTGCCACCGCTGACCTTGCCAGCGATCCAGATGGCGATTGATGCGGGTGTGGCGGTGTTGATCTCTACGCGCTGCGCGCAGGGGCGCGTGCTCGATACCTACGCGTATGAAGGGTCTGGACGCGACTTGCGAAATCGCGGTGTGATCTTCGCGGGGAACCTGACCGGGCCGAAAGCGCGGATCCTGTTGATGCTGGCGCTGGGGATTACGAATGAGCCTATGGAGTTGCGTCGCCTGATCGAAGAGGGCCAATATTTTTAGCGGTCTCGAAACCTCGGCAATGGAATACTGGGAGATGCGGGTATTTAGGAAAGCTCGCGTCCAGCTTGGCGCGTCCGCAGTGAAAGAACACGCTGCCACGATCATTCGCGATGCGCCTGACCCACGCGCAAGTTCCGCACAAACCTGGATTCATTCCTTCTGATATCATCCCTCCAAATGAAGGCCTCACTTGCACTGCTACTGATCTTGCTTGTCTCTTGCGGGACGGAAGCGCGACGCGAAGAGGTGGCAAAGTTTGTATTGCCGGATCTTCCGCGAGTGATTGCGGAAGAAGTGAAATTCCCTGTGACGAATCGAAAGTCGGTAAGCGCTGTCGAAAAAGAATTGCTTGGGCTCGCTTATCTTGGCGGCGGTAATCTCGCTGAGTACGATACCGGCAAGACGAAGTACAAGCTGCTGCTGATTCACTGCCGCACGGCGGCACAGGCGGGAAGCTACATTTTTGAAATCAAGAACCAGATGCAGCAGCCGAAATTTGTCGCTTCTTATGGTGGGTATTTCGCGGCAACAACAAGCGCAGGCCCATTGCTTGTCTACGCCAAAGGCAGCTACATCGCCGGCATCGTCGGCCTGAGTGAAGAAGAGGCAATTCAGACAGGTAAAGAGTTCGCTTCACGCATTCCGTATTGAGCGCTAGTTGCTGGTGTGGTCGTGAATCAGCTTCCAGCCGTCTTTGGTTTTGCGGGCAACGAGAGTGTATCGGCCAGAGGCAGGGCCCCCGCCAGCTGCACTGCGATCCAGCGCGAATTTTCCGAGGATCAAAGCGTAGTCTTTGCCCAGCATCTTGATCTCTAATTCGTCAAAGCGCAACGTACCCATACGCTGCTTGTCACCATAGTTTGCGCGATACCGATCCAGTACGCCCTGGTAGCCGCGAGACACGGCCTTGCCAACAAAAGTGATGTCGGGAGCGTTGAGGTAGCTCTTCACGAACTCATCGAGATCTCCCCGATTCCATGCCGTCACCTGATCGTCGAGGACTTTCTTCACCGCAGCTTCTTCGTTTGCCCCGCTCAACTGCAGGGCCATGGCCAACACAAGGATGCATCTCATGCTCGACACTATAGCTTGTGAGTGAGCTCGCACGCAAAATCGCAAATCGCATCGAGAAGGAAGGGCCCATCCCTTTTTCGCTCTTCATGGAGATGGCTCTCTATGACGAGGCACACGGCTATTACAATGGTGATCCGTTTGGAAAAGACGGTGACTTCTTTACGGCCTCGCAACTGCAACCCGTCTTTGGTGCTTATGTACGAACGCTGAGCGAATCCCTTGTGCCCCAATACGAATGCCTGGTCGATATTGGCGCGGGGCGAGAAGAGTTGCGAGAGAGCTTCGGGCACAAAAACTATCACGCCGTGCAGCACGGCCAGAAAATTCCTGAAACAAAAAACTCTGTTTTGTTTTCGAACGAATTGATCGATGCGCTGCCGGTGGATATTTATGAGGACGGGGAACTGTTGCGGGTCTCCTGCGCAGGGCCGAGCTTCGCGTGGTATCCGCATCCGCCGCGCGAAGGAGTGAAAGAAGAACGACCATCGTTGCGCCCTCATCTCGAAGAGGCCTGGCAAAGTTTGGAACTCGGCTGCTACGTGATCATTGACTACGGATATCGCAGAAATGAATTGTCGCGATTTCCACTCGGATCACTGATGAGTTATCGGCGGCATCTCGCAAGCGAAGAGGTATTGCAGGAGCCAGGAGCAAGAGACATCACGGCGCATGTGGACTGGGATCAACTGATGGAAGATGCGAGTGCAGCAGGGTGGAAAGTGGAGAGCTTTGGATCCTTGCGGGCGTCGATACTGGGACTTGGAGAAGAAGCGCTCGCAAGGCTGTATTCATTAGGTGAAATGCAATTCAAGACTTTGTTTTTTTCACTTGGCGAGAGCTTTGAAATATTGGTGCTACGCAAAAGTTGAGGGCCCCGATTGCTCGGGGCCCGATTGGTTGATAACTAAAGATCGCTCGTCCTTTCGGACGATGCCAGCAGACTACTTCTTCTTTGCTGGTGCGGCCTTCTTGGCAGGTGCTGCTTTCTTTGCAGGAGCAGCCTTTTTGGCCGGAGCGGCCTTCTTTGCCGGAGCAGCGGCCTTCTTTGCCGGGGCGGCCTTTTTGGCCGGAGCGGCCTTCTTTGCCGGAGCGGCTTTCTTTGCTACTGCCTTGGTTGCATTCTTCATTCGGATAATTCTCCCTAACATCAATTTGAGTCCCCGCGTGGAGGACTCAGTGCTTCAGATATAAAGTCTTTCGCAACTAATGTCAAGAAAAAAATGGATCTCGGGATTCATTCGGGCGTGACTGGAAACAAAAAACATTTCACAATAGAATTGTTTTAGAGACCGATGGCCCATACGATGTTGCTTCGAACCCTTGTCCTACTTGCATTTGCGCTGATCTTCGCTTCTTCGTGTTCGCACAAGAAGAGAGTGTCGAGTGTTCCGAAGGCGCCAAAACGAAATAGTCCGCACGATGTGACGCGAACGAAAACGGGAGACACCGAGCGCGGCATCGCAAGCTGGTATGGAGACCCCTATCACGGACGTCGCTCAGCCAACGGTGAGGTGTTCGATATGAACGAGATGACGGCCGCGCATCGCACAATGCCCTTTGGCACCTGGGTAAAAGTGGACAACGAAACGAACGGCAAACAGGTGAATGTACGCATCACTGATCGTGGTCCGTTCGTAGCAGATCGCATCATTGATTTGTCGCGTGGCGCCGCAAAGCAAATCGCAATGCTCGGACCAGGTATTGCGATGGTGAAGTTGACGGTGATCGATGCGCCGAAGGGAGGCGTAGTGGAGCGCTATGGTGTTCAGGTCGCAGCTTGGGAAGAAAGAGCAAGAGCCGAAGCATTGCGCATGGAGATCGGAGCAAAGATAAGTGAGGCGAAGATTGTAGAGCGCAAGGGAGAGCCAACCCTATACCGGGTGATTGTCGGAGAGGGCACAAGGGAAGAAGCGGAAGAGCTGAGGAGTCGATTGCGGAATTCCGGCTATCGGGGATTTGTGACCCGCACAAGCGACATTGAGCGTGTACCCTAGTAACGGCTCTCAAAAAAAATGTGGCAGCAGCAAAATAATTATGTAGATATTTGGGGCCTTCGAGCCACTACCCCAAAGGTGTAGTGTTCATGCGACCATCTCTCGAGGAAAATCTCAAAGTACTAATCGGCCAATCGCCGCGGATGCTGCAATTGCAGCGCTTGATTGACAAGCTCGGCCGTTGCCGTTGGCCGGTGCTTGTGCTGGGTGAAACCGGTACAGGCAAAGAAGTAGTGGCGCGTTCGATCCATCACGTGCTGAATGATGGCCCGTTTGTGACGATCGACTGTTCCTCGATGGTGGGTCCGCTGATGGAGAGCGAACTGTTTGGCTACGTGAAGGGTGCATTCACCGGGGCGAACAATTCGAAAATGGGATTGATCGAAATGGCAAACGGGGGCACGGCCTTTCTTGATGAAATTGGAGAATTGCCGCTGGAGCTACAGGCAAAACTTTTGCGGGTGCTCCAGGAAAAAGAATTTCGCCCGGTCGGCAGTCTGACACAGAAGCGGGCAGACTTTAGGGTGATCGCCGCGACAAACCGCGATCTGGCGAAAGAAGTGGAGAAGGGCAATTTCAGGCGCGATCTCTACTACCGGCTCAATGTTGTGACCCTGCGCTTGACGCCTCTTAAGGATCGGCGCGAGGACGTGCCTCATCTGGTGGCGCACTTCCTGAAACGATACGGACGGATGCAGGGTCTCGATCCGGAAGTTCTCGAGGCGCTACTCACCTACGACTGGCCGGGGAATGTTCGAGAACTTGAAAATTGCATTCAGCACATGCTGGCGGTAAACTCGGGGCCGGCATTTCACCGGGGCGACTTGCCTTCGAGCGTAATGAACTCCTTGAACAGGCGTGCGCAGATGCCGATCCCTCAGCCAGCGTATCTTCCTCCCCCTCCCATGCAGGGCGAGGCATCGATGGGAAAGATGTCTCAGAGCTCCGGTTATGGAAATGGTGCTGGAACGGCCACAGCTCCCGCCCTCGAGCTCGTTCCGGTGGTGCCGCTTGCAGAGCTGGAAAGACAAGCGATCATGAGGGCTTTGGAATACACCAAGGGAGATCGTCTTACAGCGGCTTCGCTTTTGGGCATAGGACGGACTACTCTTTATCGCAAGCTCAAGGAATACGAACTCGGCGAAGAAGCCTGAGAAGTTTCGCGTCTGCGCTGCACTTTCTACTCAGAGAATGCGAAAGAAGTACACACGAATCCTGCTCCTTGAAGATAATCTGGCCGATGCCGGTTTTGTTCGCGAAGCACTGGGCGAGCTTGAAGAAATCCAGAACGGCAATGCCTGGCTCAGTCCGTTTGAACTTTGCGATGCCGAGACACTTGAAGAAGCGCTGCTCCTCCTCAAAGACATTAGCTTTGATGTCATCCTTGCCGACTTGTGGACCCCGGACAGCGGCGGGCTCGCCACCTTTCAACGCCTGAAGGCCGCATCACCACAGACGCCGATCATTGTCCTGATGAATACAGAGGACCCTGGGCTTACGGTTCGGCTGATGCAGGAAGGCGCGCAGGATGTCCTGGTCAAGCATGAAGTGGATTGCACACCCCTGGGGCGAGCCCTGCGTTGCGCAATCGAACGCAACCGCATCTCGAACGGCTTGCGCCGTTTGAGTGTCCGCGATGAACTGACAGGCCTCTTGAACTTCACCGGCTTTCTTCAACTGGGCGAACCCTATTGCCGACTGTTGCGAAGGCGAACGGCTTCGACACCCAGCGCTTCCTGCGCCTATCTGCAGATCGCAAATCTCGATGCTCTGGCAGAGTTGGCGGGACGGCATGAGCAGGAGTGGTTGCTTGTAGAGATTGCCGAGATGTTTCGCGTATTTTCAAGCGAAGTAGATCTCATGGCCTACTTCGGCGGTGGCCGCTTCGCTGTGTTAAGCCCGGACCGATGCGGCATCAGTCTCGATTCTGCATTGCGGCTGCTGGCTGCTGAGATCGGGACGAAGGCCGTCGCTCGAGGGACGGGTGTCGAGTTGCAAATCCAGATTTCGGCCGTGGAGCTCGGCGAGGCCAACACGTGGAGCCTCGATCAAATGCTCGACCACGTCGAAGAGGGGCTATGGGAGAATAAGGCCTTTGAGAACGCGTGCGAGATCGAGACCCAAACGTTGATTCAATAGTTGGACTAGACGCCACTTATTCGGTAGGCAAACAGCTGAGTGGAGTGGGAAAGTATTCGCTCGCGCTCATGGATGCGCTGACACGACTGCATACAGGGCCAAGGCTGCGTCGTTACTATCGTCCGCATCGTTGGGTGTGGGCACCCTTTCCGAAGCGATTGCTGCTCGATTCTACGCCAAGAGGCGTGGACGTGTTTCACGGCTTGAATCAAAGACTGCCTCAGAAGAAACGATCAAAGACAGTTTGTACCTTTCATGACTTGTTCGTATTGAGCGGCGAGTATTCAACGCCAGAGTTTCGCGCACGATTTGCGGAGCAGGCACGGGAGGCCGCAGAGCGGTCAGACCGGATCATCGCGGTGTCGCAGTTCACAGCGAATCAAGTTGTGGAGTATCTGGGTTATGCGAGGGATCAAGTTCGAGTGGTGCCACACGGCGTGGTGTTGCCGGAGCATGTGATTGGAGTCGAACAGCGGGAGAAGCTCGTGTTGACGGTGGGTGCAGTACAGAAGCGAAAGAATACGCGCCGGTTGATTGAAGCATTTCGCGCGATGCCGATGGATTGGCAGTTGTGGATTGCGGGGAGCGCAGGGTATGAGGCAGCCGAGATGCTCGAGGGACTGCCGGACAATGTGCGGGTGCTCGGCTATGTGCCGGATGCAGAGCTCGAGGTGCTCTATGCGCGGGCGAGCGTGTTTGCGTTTCCATCGCTCGATGAAGGATTTGGAATCCCGGTTCTGGAGGCAATGGCGCACGGTCTGCCCGTGTTGACGTCAACAAGTTCGGCACTGCCGGAAGTGGCTGGAGACGCAGCGCTGCTGGTAGACCCGTTGCGGAGTGACGCGATTGCCGATGGCTTGCTGCAACTGATGGATTTGGGGCGAAGGCAGTCTCTGGTGCTCCTTGGTCTGGAGCGGGCGAGGCAGTTTAGCTGGGAGAAAAGCGCCCAGATGACAGCAGCTGTGTATCGCGAACTTGGAACAATCCAGCCTGAAGTTCCGTAGCATTCCATACTACTACTTCGTCGAAAAGGAATCCGCGATGATCAAGCCCATTGCCTTGCTGCTCACAGCGCTAATCGTAGAGCCGATATCTGGCATCTATGCCCAGAGTCCGCAGGCTCCCAGTGCTCTCTTTCAAACGATCCAGGAACTCGACACCAAACTCTTTGATGCTTACAACCAATGCGAGCTGGAGAAATTCGGCGCGATGCTCGTAGACGACTTGGAGTTTTACCACGACCTCGGAGGCTTGATGCGCGGAGGCCAGGCAACCGTAGACGCAGTAAAAAAGAATATCTGTGGCAAAGTCACACGACAACTCGTTCCAGGCACGCTTGAGGTTTATCCGATTGCAGATTTTGGCGCGCTCGAAATCGGCGTCCACCGTTTTCTTCATCCGGGGCAGGCGAAGACAGAGCCGGATGGAGAAGCGAAATTCATTCACCTCTGGCAGAACAAGGATGGGGTCTGGAAGTTGGCACGAATCATTAGCTTCGACCACCATTCAGTTGCGAAATGACTCGCCGTTGCATCAAACAGAGGCCCCGGACTTCGAGTTACTATCCAACTCCGGGAAGCGAGCGCAGAAACTGAATCAGTTCTGCGTTGACCTGTTGCGGCCTCTCCATCTGGATGTAATGTCCGGCTCCCTCGATGATCACTTTGCGCTGCAGATTCGGAACCGTGGTGGACATCGCTTCCAGTTGAGGCTTGCCCGTAGTGCCATTGATGGTGGGGTCAACAGAGCCGGCAATGAACAAAGCGCGCTGGCGAATGACGGCACCAGCCCAAGGTGCGAGCAACCTCCAGTTGTGGTCTATGTTGCGGTAATAGTTTAGTCCTCCGCGAAAACCCGTTCGCGTAAGGTCGGCCACCATGTAATCGAGATCGGCATCGGAGAGCCAGGCCGGAAAGCGTTCCGGATTGATCGTGCCGTCTAGAAGACCTTTACCAGGCTGCAGTAGATGCGGGGACGGCCGGCCTTTCGGCGCCTCACCCGAATTCGCGTACATCCTGCGCCGGAGCGTTACTCTTGGATCGCGATCCAATTCCGCCTCTGCAACGCCCACATCCTGGTAGTAGAGCCAGTAGTGCGTGTAGAGCCCCGCCTCGCGGAGCAGCCGCAGCGGTGGTGCTGGCCCGCGTTGACGAAAGGGAACGCTCATGCATGCGACTGCCGGAAACACGTCCGGCCTTAATAGCGCGGCATGCCAGGCAACCGTTGCTCCCCAGTCATGCCCGACCAGGATGGCCTGCTTTTGGCCAAGGGCCGCAACCAGACCCACCATGTCCCCGACTAGATGCATGATGTTGTACGAAGAGATCTCCGGCGGCAATTCAGACTGGCCATAGCCGCGCATATCTGGTGCAACGGCGTGGAAGCCAGCCGCAGCTAGCGCTGGCAACTGATGACGCCAGGAGTACCAGCTCTCCGGAAATCCATGGCATAAAAGCACTAATGGACCCGTGCCCTGTTCGGCAATATGAAGCGTGATCCCGTTGGCGGTGATACGCCGGTGTTTCAATTCGCTCTCAATGCCTGGGGCCAGTGCGGAAAAAACTTGCGCAGAACTGGCGTTCGCCAGGCTGATGCTGCTTGCGGCAACAAAGCCGCGTCTCGAAAAATCCATCACTTGCTCCCTAAGAATCTGCTTCGCGTCGGGCCATCTTCCCCGCCGTTCAAGCCCAACAGGGTATCGGGAGACGACCCATTACAAGAATGGGAGGCCAGCACAGTACTGAGGCCAGCACAGTACTGAGGCGCACAGTACTGAGGCGCACGGTATTTGGACGCAAAACGGATGCTGCTATCGGGGGTCTTCGTCGAGTGAAATCTTGAGCGCTTTCAGAAACTTGGTGTCCTGTGAGTTCCAACTCATCGTGCCTGTCGCCTCAAAGCTCTCAGGTGTGGCCGAGTGTTCTCCAGGGTCGTCTTCCCGCTTGTTGAATCCGATCGTCGCTTCCAACACTAGGAAGACGTCGTAGCCCGATCGTTTGATGTCGCCAATGGCGGCAGCAATCCGGTCAGAGTCCGACAGAGACTCGTTTATGGCATTGCCGAGCTCTTGCATTAAATCTTTCAGGTTCTCGTCCATGCTCTTATCCGTTCACAGAATACCATTCACTCTTATCGGATGAGGTTTGGCTCTGTTAGCATGAAACTTCGAGCGAATGAAACGATTTATACAGGCCTTCATGCCGGGAGTGATCAAGCCGCTCCATGTTTTGTGGAACGAACTGATCGGCTTCTTCTTTGCTGTCTTCGCAATTGTCATTTTGGGGAGCCTGATCCGGGGGATCATGATCTTCAAAGGAGACAGCGACAGCCTGGGGAGGCTAGTGCTGATGGGCTTTGCGTTTGCGGTGATGGCTTATTACGGATTGCAAAGTTTTTTCAAGGCGCGGAAAATCGGAAAGTCCTGAGATGAAGACTCCCCCGCCGCAACCTGGGGAATATCCCTACACTCGAGGCATTTATCCCGAGATGTACCGAACGCGATTGTGGACGATGCGGCAGTATGCGGGGTTTGGGTCGGCAGAAGAATCGAATCGCCGCTATCGCTATCTCTTGTCCCAGGGGACGACTGGCTTATCAGTAGCCTTCGATTTACCTACGCAAATGGGCATGGACCCGGATCACGCTCTCGCTGCTGGTGAAGTCGGCCGAGTCGGAGTGTCGATCGCATCGCTCATCGATATGGAGACCTTGTTCGCCGGAATTGCACTCGACAAGATCACGACGTCGATGACGATCAATTCAACAGCGGGCATCCTGCTGGCGCTTTACGTGCTGGTCGCAGAAAAGCAGGGCGCAGCCGTCAAGAAACTCTCGGGGACGATCCAGAACGACATCCTCAAGGAATATATTGCGAGGGGAACCTACATTTATCCGGTGCGGCCCGCGATGCGAATCATCACCGACATCTTTGCTTGGGCGAGCCAGGAGTTGCCCGAATGGAACACGATCTCGATCAGCGGCTATCACATTCGCGAGGCGGGCTCGACTGCTGCGCAGGAGATTGCCTTTACGCTGGCCAACGCAATCGCCTACATCGAGGCGGCCGTGAAGGTAGGGCTCGCGGTGGACAGCTTTGCGCCCCGGCTCAGTTTTTTCTTCAATGCGCACAATGACTTTTTTGAAGAGATCGCCAAATTTCGCGCGGCAAGAAGGTTGTATGCGCGGTTGATGAAGGAGCGCTTTGGCGCTAAGGACCCCCGATCCATGCTGCTGCGCTTTCACACGCAGACGGCAGGATCGACTCTTACCGCGCAGCAGCCGGAGGTGAATGTAGTAAGAATCGCTTTGCAGGCGATGGCGGCGGTAATGGGTGGCACACAGAGCCTGCACACCAACAGCATGGATGAGGCACTCGGACTACCAACGGCGGATGCAGCGCGGATCGCTTTACGAACGCAGCAGGTCTTGGCCTACGAAACTGGCATCACCTCGGAACCGGATCCGATGGGTGGATCGTTTCATGTTGAAGCTCTGACGAATCGGCTTGAAGCAGAGGCGGAGGCTTATCTCGCCCGGATTGACGGGATGGGCGGCACGATTGCAGCCATCGAGAGTGGCTACATTCAGGGCGAGATCCAAAATGCGGCCTATGAGTATCAGCGGGAGATCGAGAGCGGCAGGAAGATTGTTGTAGGTGTGAACCAATTCAAGCAGGACGGGGATGCAGCGATGCCGGTATTTCAGATCAATCCGGAGATCGAGGAAGTGCAGGTAGCGGGCTTGCGGGAGTTGCGGTCGTCACGAAGCAGCAGTGTCTGGAGTGAAGCGTTGCAGGATTTGGATGTCGCAGCGAGGTGCGGGCAAAACCTGATGCCGCACATCCTGATCGCGGCGCGTGCGCATGCGACAGTGGGTGAAATTTCGGACAAGCTGCGAGGCGTGTTTGGAGAATATCGAGAGGGCGCTTCTGAATCCGTTTAATACAAGGGGAAAGGGTGAATCCAGAAGCGCCCTCCGTCTCTCTCTGTTGATATAACGAACGAAGAAGGCAATTGTTATGTTCCCTGGTAAATTTATTTTTCAAGGATGCCTGGGCTGAACCGGATTTGGTGCAGAGGATGGATTGAGGGATGATGTAGGGGATGGCAGTCGCCGCAAAAAAAGCACGAGTCAGTGAAGAAGCCTACTTTGAGATGCTCGAAAAGAGCGAACTCAAGTTGGAGTATTGGGCGGGCACTGTAGTTGGGATGGCCGGGGCCTCCCCGGAACATTGTCGGCTCGAAACGAACCTCGTTGGAGAAGTCTTTCAGCAATTGCGAGGAAGCAACTGCGAAGCGTTGACTTCAAACCAGGCGGTATACATCGCGCCACGAAATTCATATGTGTTTCCTGATCTGAGCATTGTGTGTGGTGGGCCGGAGTGGGTGACAAAGCGCGGGATTGGCTGCCTGATCAACCCAACGGTTCTTGTAGAAGTGTTGTCACCAACAACCGCTTCGAAAGATGAAACAGACAAGCTGCTCGCCTACACAACCTTGCGTAGTGTGCGGGAATATCTCATCGTGTACGCTGACCAGTATTGCGTCAAAATGCACGCGAGAACTCAGGCGGATGAGATCTGGAGCACGACGATCTACTCAAAGCTTGATGATGAAATTGTGTTGGCCAGTTGTGGTGTGAAGCTCACACTAGCCACTATCTATCAGCGAGTCGAATTCCTAGAGCATGCCGAGGACGGCGTTGCCGAGCAGGGATCCGAGGGCTAGAGGAATGAGCCGCTTCCAGCCAAGGTCCATCAACTGGTCGTAGCGCATGCGAGGCCAACTGGCACGAAACCAGACAAGCACGTAGAAGACCGCGCTCACCTTGAAAAAGAACCAGAAGGGTCCTGAGAAAAGTGTGCTGAGCACGGGGATCAACAGTACGCCACTTGATGCAACGAGTAATACAGTAAACGGCCAGAGCTTCATGCGCCAGCAGCCCCACGCGCCAAGCATCATGAGCACTATGGGCACGCCTGCATTCATGGGCAAATCCAGCCAGGCAACGCTTGGGAAGGGTCGAAGCCAGCCGCCAAAAAACAGAGTAACGGCGACGCAGCAGATCACAAAAATATTCGTATACTCCGCAAGCATGTAGAAGGCCCAGCGGAATCCGCTGTATTCGGTGTGGTAGCCGGCAACGATTTCGCTTTCGGCTTCGGGGAGGTCGAAGGGAGAACGATTGACTTCAGCAACGGCAGCAATCAGGAAGATAAAAAAGCTAAGCAGCATGAAGCCGTAGTTGCCGAAAACAAACCAGATGCCCTGCTGAAGTTGAGCCTCCACAATGCCAGTCATCGAGAGAGTGCCCGAGAGCATGACGGCGGAAACCAGTGCCAGTGCGAGTGCTACTTCGTAGCTGATGAGCTGCGCAGCACCTCGTAGCGCCCCCAGAATCGCGTAGTTGCTGTTGGAGCTCCACCCACCGAGGATGATGCCGAAGACGCCGACAGCGGCGAGCGCCGAGAGAAGCAGCAGGCCAACATTGACGTCCGCAATATTGAGTGTTTTCGTAATCGGGATGACAGCAAACGAAGCCATGGCCGTCGAAACACTGATGAGTGGTGCGAGGTAGAAGAGGAACTTGTCGGCGTCTCTGGGGACCAGATCTTCTTTGAGCAGAAGCTTGATTGCGTCGGCGATAGGCTGCAGCAGGCCGTGGGGGCCGGTGCGCATCGGTCCAAGCCGCGCCTGGAAATCGGCGAGCAGTTTGCGCTCGATAAGCACTAGGTATCCAGTGACCAAAGGGAAGGCGGCGAAGAAAGCGATCGCCATCAAATAGGGAAAATACTGCTCGATCATCGGATGGCGCTCCTTGCCCAGACGAGGACGGGTTCGGGATTAACACCGATGCCGATGCTTAGGATGACAGCGATGCCGACAGCTGCCCGCCAGCCGGTACTGAAGTGAACGCTGAGCAATTGTCCTTCAGGCCTTTGAGTCATCTCGCGGACAATGCGGAAATAGTAGTAAAGCGAGACCGCAACGTACAGCGCCGCCACAACGGCGATCCAGTATTGTCGCGCTTGAACGAGCGAAAGAAAGATGAGGTACTTGGCCATAAAACCGGCGGTGGGAGGAAGCCCGGCAAGTGAAAGCAGCAGGACAATCATAAGCAGCGCCACCCCTGGATGGGTATAGAGCAAGCCACGGAAATCGTTAACCCCCTCGCGAGAGAGAACGGCAAGAACGAGGAAAGCGCCCGTCGTCATGATCGTGTAGACAAGCAGATAAAGCAGCATTGCTTCGATACCGGTCTGATTACCCGCGACCAGTCCCAGCAGGATGTATCCGGCGTGGCCGATGCTGCTGTAAGCAAGCAGGCGCTTGGCGCTTGGCTGCGTGATTGCAGCAATGTTGCCCAGCGTGAGGCTGGCAAGCGCTGCAAAGGTAATCACTGCTTCCCAACTGGGACGCAACTCGTGCAAGGGGCCAAGCACAAGGCGCAACAACAAGCCGAAGGCCGCAGTTTTGGAAGCAGTGGCCAGATAAGCAGTAACTGGCGTGGGTGCGCCTTCATAAGCATCCGGAACCCACATGTGGAGTGGCGCAGCGGCCACTTTGAAGAGCAATCCGATGACAATCGGAATAATCGCGAGAAGCACCAGCGGATCGCTGGGGAGCCGGTTCGCGAGCATTGCGGTGATGAATTTATAGTGTGTCGATCCGGTAAGGCCATAGAGAACTGAAAATCCATAGAGCAGTAGACCGCTTGAAAACGCACCTAGGATGAGGTACTTGAGGGCAGCTTCATTCGAGCGCGGATTGCAGCGCAGAAAGCCGGTTAGCACATAGAAGCTGAGCGCAGTAATCTCAAGACCAATGAAGATGGTAATCAGTTCAGTACCGGAAATCATGAGATACATCCCGCTTTGGGCAAGCAGTACAAGCGAGTAGAATTCCGGGTGATCTTCGTCCTGGTCTTCGAGGTAGCGGTATGCGCCAAAAGCAGTGAGCAGAGCAGAGAGCAGACAAACGGCATTGAGGAAGATGCCGAAACGATCCACAAGAATTGCACCATTAAAGCCCGTCAGGCCAATGAAGTCGGATTGTCGCCAGAGTCCAATCAGCGCGAGCATTTCGCCGATCGCGAGGAAGATCGGATAGGCGCGGGCGCTGTCAAGACGCATGAGCAGCATCGCGCAACCGAAGAGCGCGAAGACTGCGGCCGGTAGAATCGAGAACAGATCATTCACCGTCATCATGGGCGCAATCTCTCCATGATCTGCTCAACAGGGGCAGCAATTAGGTGAAAGTGCGAAGCAGGCTTGACGCCGATCCAGACAGCCCATACGATCAGCGGAGCAGAGATGAGCCACTCGCGAAAACTGAGGTCAGGGAGCCCCGCGTTTTCGTCCTTGGTGATCGGGCCAAGCATGGTGTGCCGATAAAGACTCAGCATATAGGCAGCAGCGAAAACAATACCGCTCAGCGCAACAGCTGCCCACCAGGGCTGAGCTGCAAATGCGCCCCGAAGAATAGTGAATTCGCCGACAAAGCCGTTCAGCAATGGCAAGCCGATCGAGCTCAGAATGGCGACCATGAAGACCATGGCGAAGCCAGGCATAGGTTTGCCCAAGCCGCCATAGTCAGCGATCAAACGCGTGTGGCGGCGGTCATACGCGAAGCCCGCGAGGAGGAAGAGCAGTCCGGTTGAGATGCCATGATTGATCTGCTGAAGGATGCTGCCGGAGATGCCGGCGGCATTCAGGCTAAAGATGCCAAGTGTGCAGAAGCCGAGATGGCTGACAGACGAATAGGCAATGAGGCGCTTCCAGTCGCTCTGTCCAAGACAGATCCAGCCGCCGTAGACTATGGCGATAAGCGAGAGAATCGCAAGTATTTGTGAGTCCAGACTGGCCTTGGGCAAGAGTGGCAACGAGAAGCGTAAGAAGCCGTAGGTTCCCATTTTCAGCATGACGGCTGCAAGCATGACGGAAGCGGCGGTCGGCGCCTGGGTATGTGCGTCAGGAAGCCACGTGTGAAAGGGGAACATCGGAATCTTGATGGCAAAACCGAGAAACAGAGCCCAGAAGATCAGGCGTTCCATTTTGGGGTCGAGACGGGTGTTGAGCAGTGGTGTCAGGTCGAAAGTGTAGATGCCGGTCTGTGCGGCGTGCTGTAGATAGAGGGTAAGAAATCCAAGCAGAATCGCAATGCTGCCAACCACTGTGTAAATGAGAAATTTGAAGGCAGCCTGACGGCGCTTTTCCGCGCCATAAATCCCGATAAGGAAGTACATCGGGATCAGTGCTGCTTCAAAGAAAATGAAAAAGAGGAGCAGGTCCTGGGCAAGAAAGACGCCATGGCAGGCTGCTTCGAGTAGCAGTAGCATTGCATAGAATAGTCGGGGCTGTCCTGGGCTGGCAAGAATGCCGAGCAGCGACATCAATGCAGTAAGGCAGATCAGAAGAAGACTGATGCCGTCGAGCGTAATCAGGAACTGCGCACCGATGGCCGGAATCCAGTTGTGGCGAACAGTCACAGGCAAAGCGGACGTTGTGAGTGTAAGTGTCTGGATCAGACCTGCAGCGGCAATCACAATGGCGAGCTGCCAGGCAAAACGCTTGGGCGTGAAAAGCAATGCGATTGCACCCAGCAGCGGGATCAAAAGCAAGAGTGTCATCGCAGCCAGTACCACCCGAGGGCAGAAGCCAAGCTCAGCAGAATGACAAGCGCGTATTGCTGTATGCGCCCGGTTTGGAGTAGACGAATTGGGTAAGAAACAGCCTCAAAACTCAGGGCAGTCGCTTTCACCGTGCCATCGACAAGTGCACGGTCTGTCCAACCGGAGAAGAGACTAAGCGCACTCGTGAACCCGGCAGATAGGCGTGGCAGAAGATCAACAATATTCGAATCCACCCAACCGAGGGCGCTTGATCCTCGGCTCGCCGCTGCTGTCACTAGCACGGCCTCATAAGCCTCGTTGATAAACCACTTGCGACCAAAGAAAAACTTTAGGAACGCTGGAAGTCGTATCGATCGGCCGAGATATAGCCCTGCGATCGAGACCAGTCCGGAGCCAATCATGATCGGCCAGGCTCCAACGCTGTGCGGGCCAAAGTAACCAGCCGCAATGCTTCCAAGAGCAAGAGGCCAAAGGGTGTGGAGAGTAGTTGCCTGAGCCTCATGCGCGTCACGCTGATAGACCCCAAAGAATACGGCCATCAGCATTCGGCTCGCGTATGCAGCAGTTAGAAAGCTGACCAGAAAACCAATCGTGAGCAGGACAGGAGAGCTCTGCGCTGCCACCAGAATTGCGTCTTTTGAGAAGAATCCGGCAAGGCCAGGAAAGCCAGCAAGGCTGAGTACGCCAATCGTCATAAGACGGAAAGTCCACGGCATTTTGTCGCGCAACCCGCCCATGTAGCGGATGTCCTGTTCGCCATGAAGAGCGTGAATGATGTTGCCCGCGCAGAGGAAAAGTAGCGCCTTGAAGAAGGCATGCGTCGCCAGGTGGAAGAGAGCAGCACTATTAGCCCCGAGACCAGAGGCGAGAAACATCAGGCCAAGTTGACTGACCGTTGAGTAAGCGAGGATGCGCTTGATGTCGTTTTCGACCAGCGCGATCGTGGCGGCAATGAGGGCAGTAGTAGCACCAAGGATTGCGATGACCATACCGGCACCCGGATTGGCAGCATAGAAAGGCGCGAGTCGCGCAAAGAGGTAAATGCCAGCGGTCACCATCGTTGCGGCGTGGATCAGCGCCGAGACGGGCGTAGGGCCAACCATGGCGTCTGGGAGCCAGACAAAGAGAGGCAGTTGGGCTGACTTTCCGGTGGCGCCGAGAACCAACAACAATGCAGCAGTGAGCATTGCGCCAGAGGCTGGCAACTGGTTGAGAGCAGCAAATTCCGTAGTGCCAGCGGTGGTGAGCAAAATGAGAGTACCGAGCAGAAAGCCCGCATCACCGGCGCGGTTATAGAGAAAAGCTTTATTCGCATTGCGGTTGACAGTGGGGCGATCGTGGTGAAAGCCGATAAGTAGATAGCTTGCCAGGCCAACACCCTCCCAGCCGACATACAGGACAACCAGGTTGCTCGCGAGCACGAGCAGCAGCATGAAGAAGACAAAGAAATTGAGATAGGCGAAGTAGCGCCAGAATCCTTGTTCGCCAGCCATGTAACCAATGGAATAAATGTGGATGAGAAGGCCAATACCAGAGACGATCAAAACCATCAGCAGCGAGAGGTCATCAGCAAAAAGGCGAAACGAAATGCCCGGCATCCATTCATAGAGCGTGTGGTCGAGGGGACCGCCGCTTGGGCTGGCCGTAATGGCAAGCGCGTGCAGGAAACTCAGCGCTATTGCGGAAGGTGCAATGAAGGCGGCACGGCGCCGGATCAACACAATGAGCGCAGCACCAATCAGAGGATAGAGCGGAATGAGCCAGAAGCTGGAGACGAGGTTCATCGCTGGGCCATTACCATTTCAAAAGATCAATTTCGTCAGCAAGGACAGTGCCCCGGTTGCGAAACAGTGCGATGAGGATACCAAGGCCTACAGCGGCTTCGGCTACAGCAACAGTGATGACAAAGATAGCGAAAACCTGGCCCGTAACGTGTTGCCAGTGTTTCGAAAAAGCGACTAGATTGATGTTGACCGCGTTGAGAATCAACTCAATCGACATCAGCATCACGATCACATTGCGGCGCATGAGCAGACCCACCGAGCCAATCAGCAAAAGCGCAGCGCTGAGCAAGAGGTAGTGCAGGGTAGTGATGGGCGCAATGTTCATTCTGCCACCTCTTTCTTTTTGGCCATCCACACTGCACCGACAATGGCGATCAGGAGCAGAATGGATGCAGCTTCAAAGGGAAGTGGAAATACATAGAAAAGCGAGTCTGCAATCCGCTCTGTGTTCCCCGGAGGGTTGAGTCGGGGAGCGGGGCTTGGCGGCAAGTTCACGATGCCAGCATTCAGAAAAACGAGAAACTCAATTATGACAAAGAGCAGCGCGACGAGCGCGACGGGCCACTGACGACTGTACTGACGAAGTTTGGCAGCTTCGTCAAGGTGGATCAGCATGATCACAAAAAGAAACAGCACCATCACGCCACCGACGTAGAGAAGAATCTGCGCGGCAAACAGAAATTCTGCGGTCTGCAGAAGGAAAAGTCCAGCCACGCCCAGTAGCGAAAGAATCAGACTGACGGCGCAGTGGATTGGATTCCGCAGCGTCACGGTGAGGATTCCGCCTGTGAGCGTCATGCCGGCAAAAATATAAAAGAGAGCAGCGTCCATTAGCGGGTGTAGTGCGTGGGGCGCGGACCTTCCTCAAGCATTTGGCGATCCCAGATCAGGCCCTCGCGGGTATAAGAAGCCATCTCGAAATCCTGTGTGAGTTCAAGAGCGTCAACCGGACAGGCATCTTCACAAAGTCCGCAGAACATGCACCTTGAGAGGTCGTAGGTGAAGTAGGTGAGGTCGAGGCGTCGAGTTTCCTTGTTGCGATGCGTGCCAACAACGATCAGATTTTCAGGGCAGGCTTTGGCGCAGAGATCACAACCGATACAGAGGGTCTCGCCGTTATCCGGATTGATGTTCAGGCGTGGTGCTCCACGGTAACGCTCGCCAACTTTGGGGCGATCCTTGGGGTATTGCTCCGTCGCAATATTGCTCGTACGCTGCATCTTGAATGTGACCCAGAGGCCATCCAGCAGGTCGAGAAGGAAGATCCTTTTGAGAGTTTGAATCATCGTGGGCTCAACTCCATTATCTGTCTACCTCGCCGAGCACGAAGTCGATGGTGCCGATGATCGCAACTACGTCAGCAACCAGCGCGCCAACTGCCATTTTTTCAAGCGCTGCGAGATTGAGAAAACTGGGGGGACGTACGCGAAGCCGATACGGATGAAGTGATCCGTCCGAGACGATGTAATAGCCAAGTTCGCCCTTGGGCGCTTCGATCGAAACGTACACTTCTCCGGGAGGGGGCTTGAGCACTTTCGGCACTTTCGCCATGATAGCCCCAGAGGGAATTTTCTCAATCGCCTGCTCTATGATGCGGACGCTCTGACGCAGTTCTTCGATCCTCACCAGATAACGGTCATAGGTGTCGGCACCGTGGAATACCGGGATGTCGAAATCAAATTGATCGTAGCCGGAATAGGGCTGCGCCTTGCGAAGATCCCAGGCGACACCGGCAGCACGCAGCATGGGCCCGGAGACGGCATAGGTTTTGCAATCAGCGGCACTGAGGATCCCGACGCCCCGCAGACGCTGCACCCAGATGGGGTTGTGGGTGAGCAGTTGCTCATATTCGTCGATCCGTCTCTTGAACATCTCGCAGAAAGCGCGAGTCTCCGCTTCGAAGCTGTCGTGCAGCTCATACTGCAGGCCACCTATGCGAAAGGCGTGGGTTGTGAGCCGCGCCCCACAGTAGTTTTCAAAAATCTTGAGCACCTCTTCGCGTTCGCGCATGCAATAGAAGAGTGCGGTCATCGCGCCGAGGTCGAGAGCGCTGGTGCCAAGCCAGAGCAAGTGCGAAGCAATGCGATTAAGTTCTGCAAACAGCACGCGCACGATCTGTGCGCGAGGGGGAGCTTCGACGTGAATCAGTTTTTCCACCGCGAGGCAATAGCCAAGGCCGTTCGAAACAGCCGCTGCATAATCCATACGATCCACATAGGGAGCAAACTGTGTGTAGGTGCGGTTTTCAGCAATTTTTTCAACACCGCGATGGAGATAGCCGATCACACATTCAATGGCTTTTACGCGCTCTCCATCGAGCTTGAGAACCAGACGCAAAACACCATGGGTAGATGGGTGTTGCGGACCCATATTGAGAACCATCTCCGAAGTTTCAAGATAGTTCGTCATTGACCACTCTCGATTCCGAGGTGCTTCCGCACCCAGTCCTGATCCATGTCGATGATGCTTTTTTCTTTGAGCAGTGGATGGCCTTGCCAGTCTTCTGGCATCAGGATGCGCTTGAGGTTGGGGTGTCCCGCAAAGTGGATGCCGAACATGTCGTACACCTCGCGCTCTAGCCAGTTGGCGGCCTCATAGAGAGAGGTGAGCGAGGGAGGAGCGTGCGATTCGCTGAAACGCGTCTTGACTCGAACGCGGCGGTTGGCCTCAAAAGAATAGAGGATGGCGATTAACTCGAAACGGTCTTCCTCCTTGGGGTGGTCAACGGCAGTGAGGTCCGTTAGGTAATCGAAGCCGTGATCACGGAGGAATGCCACGACAGGCAAAAAGGCTTGAGACAGCACTTCGGCGAAGGGCTGTCCGTGGAACGATTCGCGTTTCAGGATGGCATTGGTAAAGGCGGAATCGAGATGACTGGAGAGGTCGTCTTCCCAAGGGTCCGTGGCCATAACCGGAGCAGGTTTGGCATCTTGCGGCATGATGAAACTTTCAGGTTCGCATAGTTTTGTGTTGAAATTTTAGTAGTAGATCTAAATGCCCCAGAACGATATTGAAAAATTACGCGTGACGAACCGAGTGGTTCCTGTTTCGAAAGAAGACGAAGGCCTGAGTTGGTCGAAGATCTCGAACAGTGTTTATGGATTCAGTTATTCGCCGGCACACTCGGACGGGGGACTGTTCCTCAAGCAGCCGCGACAGTGTTATGAGATGCACAAGCTCGGAGATGCCAGCCTTCACATTGTGGCGTTTACTACTCCTCAAAACGCGGAGAAGCTTCAGGCCAAAGGCGCGCAGGACGTGGATTTGTATCCGGAAGCGCGAGACGAATACCAGGTTGTGGTGATGGTGCCACGCGACCGGATTGCGAACGCCAAGGAACTGGATCGCGATGACTTCAACAAATTAAAGCTCAGTTTACGACCGATCAGCTAGGCCATCTTTTGAACAGCGCTAGCCCTCTAAAATGAGGGCGGCATACGCAGAAGCTCCAAGCCCGGGTCGATAGAGCATGGTAGATGGGAACCCATGCTCCGAGGATTGGAGACATCGCGGACTTGTTTGTTCGCGAGTTGGTGACGGACGTCGCGCCGAAGCACCCGCATTACGTCATCAGAACGAAACCGAGAGCGGACCGTCAGGTACAAGAGCGCCTCCAGGCGCAAGGCTTTGTACCCCTGTCCCTGAAATTCTTCCCAAGCTTCCTATTTTTGAAGTTTCACCCGTCGCAGCGCCTCCAGATTGGCTCGCTGCCGGGCGTGCATTCAATAGTTGGATTCGCGGCACAACCTTCAGCAGTAAACGAAGAAGAATTAGAAGCATTGATTCGAGTGGCAGAATCGCGTCTGCCGGTAGGCCCGGCACCCTTCCCCGCCAAAGGGATGTTCTGCCGATTGAGTAGTGGCCCGCTTGAGGGCGTGAGTGCGGTGGTGATGGGAGATCTGCATAAGCCGATGGCAGTCTTGAGCTTGTCCTTGTTGCAGCGTAGCGTTGCCGTAGAGGTGGAGCGCGAGTGGCTTGGCCCTTTCGATGAAGATCATAAGAAACGTCGCCTTTAGGGCTATTGGAGTCAATCTAGTGCGCTTTGCTTTCAGTTCCGTCTTATGCCTGTGCGCTTTGGCACAGAATCCCTCACCGCAACAGATGGTGTTGACGAACCTGCCTTCTCAGCGGATCGGGGCTAACGATCTCTTGAGCATTCAGATTTACGGAGCACCCGAGCTTTCGCGAACGGTTCGGGTGAGCCAGGACGGCAAGATCCAGATCCCGATGCTAAAAGTCGGCTTCCTTGCGGACGGAAAGTTTCCTGGGGAGCTCGAAAGTGTGATTTCTGAAGCGCTAGCAAGTGAGAAGATTCTTGTGCACCCAAGCGTGACCGTGACCATTGCAGAATATGTCAGCCGGCCGATCAGCGTGATCGGGGCCGTAAAACAACCGCTTACTTTTCAGGCATTCGGCAATGTGACTCTACTGGACGCACTCAGCAGAGCCGGTGGATTGACGACCGATGCAGGATCAGAAATTCTGCTAAGTCGGATGCAGCCTGGGCCCGAGGGAAAACCAGCGAGTTTGGTGCTTCGGATTCCGGTGCGGCAATTGATCGATTTGGCAGATACGGCACTGAATTATCCGTTGCGCGGCGGAGAAGAAATTCGCGTGCCAGAGGCGAGCAAGATATTTGTTGTGGGCAATGTGAAAAAGCCAGGAGCCTTCCCGATCCGGGATAGCTATGATGCAACGGTCTTGAAATTGCTAGCGCTGAGTGAAGGGTTGATGCCGTTTGCGACCGAAGAAGCCTACATTTACAGGAGAGAGGGAGCAGCAAACGGGCGAAACGAAATTGCGATTCCACTCGCAAAAATAATGGAGCGCAAATCACCAGATGTGCCATTGCTGCCCAATGATGTGCTCTACGTACCCGACAACAAGCGACGGAGGATGACGATGACGATGGTGGACCGGTTGGTGACCTTTGGGGTTGGTACTGCATCCGGGATGCTTGTTTGGCGGCGCTAGTACAAAAATGACGTATTACGAAGAGCTCGGCTTGGGCACCAAAGCAAGTGAAGAAGAAATCAGAAGCTCCTATCAGTCGCTGAGCCGGATACTGCATCCGGACACGCAGCCCGAGACTCTGCTGCAAAAATTGGCCGCAGCCCAGCTTCAGCGTTTGAACGAAGTGGTTGAAACTCTCTGTGATGACGAGCGTCGGGCGCACTATGATTTGCGCCTGGCCTCGCGAACCAGACATTTCATTCGCTGGGTGGACCTGGATTGGCGCCACCTTGCTTTGTGGACACTTGTCTTGGGTATTATTTGTTTGCTTGGCCGGGGAATTTACAGCATTCTGCCGACAGAGCCAGTCATGTTGCATCCGGTCACTGAAGCAGGTCCGCTGATTCTTTCGTCGCCCTCAGGGAGCTCAAAGCTTCAGAGAGCAGCGCCAGTGACGCCTGCCTTGATCATCGCGTCGGCACGGATACCAGAGAAGCTCGATGGCCTCTGGGTCTACTCCAGGGACCCGCTCGATACGCCAGCCAAATGGGCCTACTCAGCGGAGTACGTAGAGTTGCAGATAAAAGAGCAAGGTGGGGAGATGCTGGGTACCTATCGATCACGCTACAAAATTCCAGACAGGCCTCTGCATCCAGAGCTGGTATTCCGATTTGGTGGTCCGGCAAAGAAGAGCGAATTTGAATGGAGCGAAGGAAAGCTGCATGGACAAATCCATCTGAAACTGCAGCAGGGCAACGTGATGGAAGCGAGCTGGAAGATCATCGACGAAGGCAGCGTCGCCGGCCTGGCTGCTGGTTCCGCAACGTTGTTGCGTCGAGTGGAGTAGACGGTCGGATTACTATAGCTGTTGACTATGAAGATTCTGGTGTGTGGTGGAGCTGGCTATATCGGGAGTCATGTGGCAAAATCGATTCGACTCGCTGGCCATGAGCCAGTGGTTTTCGATAACCTCTCGGCCGGCCATGAATGGGCGGTGCAATGGGGGCCACTGGTCCGTGGCGACTTGATGGACCGGGTTGCGATCGAGTCAGCCCTGATTTCGCATCAGATTGAGGCGGTGGTCCAGCTTGCAGGCTCAATCAATGTGGGCGAGAGCATGCAGAATCCGGGCAAGTACTTTCGTAACAATTTCTCGATCTCGTTAAATTTGCTGGAAGCGATGGACGCATCCGGAGTAAAACAAATCGTATTCAGCTCAACAGCAGCGGTCTATGGAATTCCCGCTACCAGTCCAATTGATGAGAGCGCCGCCAAACGTCCAATCAATCCCTACGGAGAAGCGAAGTGGTTTGTCGAGAGGCTGCTCGATTGGTACTCGCAAGCGCGAGGGTTTCAATGTCTTGCATTGCGCTACTTCAACGCCGCAGGAGCCGACAGCGAGGGCCAGATCGGAGAGATGCATAGCCCCGAAACACATCTCCTTCCGCTGGTTATCTATGGGGCAATGGGCAAGCGGCCACCGGTAAAAGTTTTTGGGACGGACTATCCAACGGCCGATGGCACAGCCGTGAGGGATTACATCCACGTCAGCGACCTTGGCAGCGCCCATGCTCTGGGGGTGGCGTATCTGGCAAATGGCGGAGCGAGTACGGCCGTCAACCTGGGAACCGGAATGGGTGTCAGTGTTTTCGAAGTCCTTCGTGCAGTAGAGCATGTGAGCGGCAAGCCGGTGCCTCACGAAATTTTTGGCCGACGGGCAGGAGATCCGCCACATCTGGTTGCAAAATCCGACTTGGCAAAACAAGTACTGGGATGGACACCCCAATTCTCTGCCATCGAGACCATTGCGCGGGATGCCTGGGCCTGGAGCGAAAGCGCTTTGCGTCAGGGCCTTTACATGGACTAAGAGTTGTGATGGAGTCAAATCGATATGAATCGACGCAATGCCATTACTTCAGGTCTTGCCGCACTTTCGGCTCCCATGTTTGTTCCGCAACGCGCCTTTGGCGCGAATGACCGAATCGCCTACGGAATGATCGCAGTCGGAGGCCGCGGACGATACTTGAACCAGAAATTTTCCGCACAGGGCAACGAATGCGTTGCGGTTTGCGATGTTTACAGGCCAAACATCGAAAGCGCACTTAAGGATACGCCGCAGGCGAAAATCTTCGGCGACTATCAAGAACTGCTGGCGATGAAAGGTCTCGATGCTGTAGTGATCGCTTCGCCGGACCACCATCATTGCCCTATGCTGCTGGCAGCACTCAAGGCTAACAAGGACGCGTATCTGGAAAAGCCCTTATCGAAGTCGCTCGAAGAATCGAAGCGGATGATCGCGGCGGTGCGGTCAAGCGACAGGATTGTGCAGATCGGCATGCAACGCCGTAGCGCTCCAGCAATCATGAAGGCAAAGAAACTGGTGGAGGATGGCGCACTCGGACGCGTTTCGCTCGTGCGACCGCAATGGTTCTGGAATGTTTCGAAACCGCTCAACAATACGCCGTTGCCCGGAGAAATCGACTGGAAGCGTTTTTTGGGAAGCGCCTATCTGCGACCGATCGAGCCCATGCGCTTCCGCAGTTGGCGTTATTTCTTCGACTACGCAGGCGGCAACATGACCGATCAGGGCACGCACCTCATGGACGTGATGCAGTGGTTTATGGGTGTAACTGGACCAAAGAGCGCAGTGAGCCAGGGCTTTGTCGCAAAGATGACCGGGGCCGAGCACCCGGACGTATTCAGCGCCACATTTGGATATGACGGGTTCCTGGTCAACTGGACGCTGGACTACGGCAATGCCTACCAGAACGGCTGGCAGATCGCTTTTCACGGTGACAGGGGAACACTGCTACTGGACGATGCCGGATTCCGGCTTTACGGCGAGCCGTGGAAGAAGGATGCAGCGCCTTCAGTTGAAGAACAAGCCCCCGTGCCGGTCGAAGCGCATGTGAAAAACTTTACAGACTGCATGCGAACACGGCAGCAGCCGAATTGCCCGGTGGAAATTGCGGCACAGGCAGTGAGCGGGCCACATCTGGCGAACCTGGCCATGTTCCGGGAACGAAAAGTGTATCTAGCCGAAGACGGGGTAACCGTTTCGTAGGATGGCACGCAGAGCTTTCCTGATGCTGGCGATTGCCGCGCTAAGCCAGGCTCAACAAGCAAGTGACTTTGACGGCACGTGGGTGCTGCGGTCCAGTAGCCAGAATATCTTTAGTCTCACCCTCAAAGTAGAACGCGGAGTTATCGCAGGTTCACTTACCAAGCCCAAAGCTCTGAGGATCAATCAGGAAGGCGATTTCACGAGCATTGGTGCTCAGCAAGTCACGCTTCCTGTCCAGAAGTCAAGAACGGACTCGGGGCAGCTCGAGCTCTTCATTGACGATGACCGCTTCGTCATGACCCGCGATGATCGCGACCACGCCTCAATAGTGCTGGAGGGCATGAGGCCCTGGATGCTGGAGCGCGCCGCTGAGAGAAGTAAAGTGCTTCTCGCAAAGAGCCTTCAGCAACCGAAGTACGCGAAGAATATCAGGGAGCTGCGCACACAATTAAGCAATCTCGTTAAGCAGGATCAGGATGCCAGGCTGGCTTTTGACGAAGCTCGCATGAAGGTAGCAGATGCAAAGTGCCGTCCGGAGTTGATTCGCATGTTTAGCCGCTATGGTTGGGTAACAAACTCTCTGGCCGGCAAAGCTGCAGCGCACAATTTCTGGCTGCTGGTCCAACACCAGGAACCCGAGTTACAACAGCGTTTTCTTCCGGCACTGGAGAATGCCTCCCATAATGGCGATGCTTCGATGAGCGATTACGCCTATCTTTATGACCGGGTGCAAGTGGGCCAAGGCAAACAACAGCGCTGGGGAACTCAGGTCGAGTGCAGGGAGGGTAAACCCGAACTACCGCCCGTAGAAGACCCGGCTAGCCTCAATGCACGGAGAAAGGATTTGTTCTTGCTTCCCATCGGTGAATACCTGAAAAGCGACTATCTCGTCAAACTCTGCGCTCAAACCAAGAAGTAGTCAAAAGTCACTTCCTTCAACTGATGGCTGGGATGCCACCGATTGTTTTCGCCTGCCGAACGGCGCGGCGAATCGCAGCGGCCAATACTTCGGCAGCAGCAGCACCAAGGGCGTTGATGTCGATCGGAGGCACTGCCCCTGTTGAAAGCGCGAAGATTGTGTCGCCGTCGCGGGTTGTATGAACTGGCGAGATTGCACGGATCACCCCGGCTTGAGCGAGCTGCGCAAGCTTGGTTGCCTCAACCTTAGTGAGCTTTGCATTCGTAGCAACTACGGCGAGCGTTGTGTTGCCGCCTTCAAATATTGGCTCTGCACCGTTCAGCATTTTGCGGACCGTATTTTCGAATTGACGGCTCCTCGCCGAGCGGCGCGCACCTGCAAGAATGCCTCCTTTTTCATCGAGCACATCTCCAAAGGCATTAACAGCAGCGAGCGCGGCAACCTGAATGCCTTTGAATTTTCCGGACAGCTCCCAGACTGCGGTACCTATGCCACCCTTCATCGCACAGGACATCCCGTTGATCTTGCCTACCGTCGCTCCAGTGCCCACGCCGACGTTGCCTTCGGCGATACGGGAAAAGGGCTTGGAAGCAAATGCCGCAGCTGCAGCAGCCTCACCCATTTCACGCGAAGGCCGAACATGGGGGCTGCCGATCGCCAAATCATAAAGAATTGCCGAGGGAACAATTGGGACTCGAGCCGAAGGCATCTGAAAGCCGATTTCGTGTTGTTCCAGCAGCCGTCGCACTCCACAGGAAGCCTCAAGGCCAAACGCGCTTCCACCGGCGAGCACGAGCGCATGAATAGCAGGCGTGATGTGTAGCGGGTCCAGAACACCAATCTCCGCAGTACCACTTGCACCACCACGGATATCGACTCCGGCCGAAGCGCCGGCCTCGCACAGAATCACCGTACAGCCGGTGATACCCTCAAGATCGGTTGCATGTCCAACGCGGATGCCAGCAATGGCAGTAAGACCGTTCACGAACGGTATGCTAGCATCAAAACGCTAACAACACCTTGGGGGGCAAACCGGTTGCTCGATTACCTCAAAAGCCCAGTACAAACCTTTCAGGACTTCCTCTATCTCGCGGCCCGCAGTATCCGGAACGTAACGAAGAAGCCCATTTACTGGAATGACATCCTGATGCAGATGGATTCCATTGGCGTGGGAAGCCTTCCGATTGTCGCCCTCATCGGTGCATTCAGTGGCATCGTAATGACGCTGCAAATGTCTCGCGCACTTGCGACTTATGGCGCAACCTCTCAGACTGGGCAGGTAGTCTCGATCAGTATCATCCGCGAACTGGGCCCGGTTTTGACCGCTCTGCTCATTGCCGGACGCAATGCCTCGGGCATCGCCTCTGAGCTTGGCTCGATGAAAGTGACTGAGCAGATTGATGCAATGCGCGCACTGGGTACGGATCCAATTCAAAAGCTTGTTGTGCCGAGGCTGGTTGCCACATCAATCATGCAACCCCTGCTTACTGCCATTGCTGACTTCGTAGGATTGATGGGTGGCCTGTTGATCGCAGTCACCGTAATTGGGAATACTGCCAATCAATACTGGAGCACGGCAACAGACATCTTGCAGTTGAACGACATGGTGCAGGGGCTGCTAAAGCCTTTTCTTTTTGCAATTGTCATTTCCCTGGTGGGCTGTTTCTATGGCATGCGTACCTCAGGTGGAACCCAGGGCGTTGGCTTGGCAACAACCAAAGCAGTTGTCGTTTCAAGCGTCTGGGTGTTTGTAATCGATGCGCTTGTAACGCAGATTTTTGTGAGTCTGACCTGACGGGGAACTATGGCCGACCCAATTCTTCAATTTGAAGACGTGAGCCTGTCCTACGACGACAAGCTGGTGCTCGACCGCATCAATCTGACTGTCAACCCTGGAGACACCTACATTTTGATCGGGGCGGCAGGAAGTGGAAAGACAGTACTGCTCAAACTGGCAATGTCCCTGATCAAGCCAAGTGCTGGTCGCATAAAATTGCTGGGGCGAGACATTACCGACTTGAAAGAAACCGACTTATTCGAAATACGTAGCGAGGTTGGCGTTCTCTTCCAAGAAGGCGGACTTTTTGATTCTTTGACTATTGCCGAAAATGTGGCCTATCCGCTGCTCAATCAGAAACAGTTGAAAGCACCGGAAGCAGAGATCGAAGCTCGCGTGAAGGAATCGCTTGAGTTTGTAGAGCTCGGACACACCCTCGACAAGTTTCCGAGCGAGCTCTCGGGAGGAATGCGCAGGCGCGCCGGAATTGCTCGGGCCAATGTCACCAACCCTAAGCTTTCGCTTTATGATTCGCCTACCGCAGGCCTTGACCCGATCACGGCTTACACCATCATGTCGCTGATTTTGAAACAGCGCGATTTGCGCAAGACCACGACGGTTCTCGCGACACATCGTTATCAGGACGGGGCCATGGCAGCAAACTACCGCTGGGATGAAGCAAGTCATGATGTACTAAGGGCGACACCCTACGGACAGTATGCCGATCTCAAGACTACCTTCATCGTGATGAACGAAGGCCGCATCGCATTCGCCGGGACACAGGAGCAACTGGAAGCCTCGCGCGATCCCTATGTGTCACAATTTGTATTGCATCAGCCTCCGCCAAAGTTAGGGCAGAGCGGAGCACGAGGGCATCTTCCGGCATGACATCCAAGAAAACAGGTTGGGCGCAACTTAGAGTTGGTTTACTCGCCATGGCGGCCTTCGCGCTTCTGGCAGCGCTGATTTTCTACATCACCAGCTCAAGCAGTCTGTTTGAGTCTCGATCCAAAATCTACGCTTATCTCGACACCAGTGGCGGCTTGCTCAAGAACGCCCCAGTCCGACTGAATGGAGTTCTAATCGGCAAGGTCGTTGAGATCAAACTTTCCGGCGAGAACAGTCCGAAGCGAATCATTAAGGTCACCCTTGAGGTTTTGGACGACATGTTTCGGGAGATTCCTAACGACTCGAAAGTGTCCATCGGTGCCGAGAATCTTCTTGGGGCGAAGTTGATCTCAATCAAGAAAGGTGCTTCAACAACGCCTGTAAGCAAAGGCGGCGAATTGCCTAGCGGCTCGTCGCCCGAACTGGACGACATCCAGGAGCAAGCCTCGCAAACCATCGCCGTGATGCAGAACATCCTTACTAAAGCCGAAGGCATTGTAAATCAGGTGGAGGCCGGCAAGGGCACCATCGGCAAGCTCCTGGTAGATGAAGCGCTGTACAACCGGGCAATGAGCATCACGGGAGAAATTGAACGGCTCGCTGCGGCGCTCAATCAAGGTAGAGGGACCCTTGGCAAACTGCTGAGCGATGAGGCGCTTTACAACGATGTGCGTAAGACGCTCGGCCGAATGGACCTCATCGTCGCCGACATACAGTCTGGTAAAGGTACGGCAGGCAAACTGTTAAAAGACGAAACCGCCTACGACGAAGCCAAGGCAAGTTTGGTTGAGATGCGTAAGCTGATGACCGATCTGAACGCCGGCAAGGGCACAGCGGGCAAGTTGCTCAAGGACGAAGCACTAGCCAAACAGCTTTCGGCGACCATTGCTCGGGTAGACACGATTCTCGACAAGGTGACCACTGGGCAAGGAACGATTGGCCAATTGTTAGTCAACCCTTCTCTCTATGACAACCTGAACGGCACTTCAGCAGAAATGAAGGGGCTGATGAAGGACTTCCGCGCAAACCCGAAAAAGTTTCTGCGCATCAAACTGGCGATCTTCTAAGAGGTCATTTGCGCACTCTGCTGGTCAATGCCGATGATTTCGGCTTCACACGGGATGTGAATGCGGGCATAGTAGAGGCGCACCGCGAAGGAATCCTTACGGCGACGACGCTGATGGCGGGTGGCGCGGCGTTTGAAGATGCGGTGCGACTGGCCCGCGAAAATCCCGATCTCGATATTGGTGTTCATTTGCAGATGGTGCAAGGGGACAGTCTGAGTTTGCCTGGACGCACGCTGCCCGGCAGCGTTGGGGTGTTGGTGAGGGCGTTGTTGGCGGGCGAATGGGATGTCTTGCGGGAACTGGAAGCACAAGTAGAGAAGATCCTCGCCGCCGGCATCCGGCCCACGCACCTTGATACGCATAAGCACACCCACCTGCTGCCGGCTGTGCTTGATGCAGTGGCGAGGGTGAGTGATAAGTACGGGATCCGCTGGGTAAGAAAGCCGTTCGATCTCCCAATGGACGGAAGCAGAGCGAGCTGGAAAACGAGGGGAGCTGCGGTTGTGATGCGGCAAATGCGAGGGCAATTTGACCGGGTGCTGGCGCGGCGCGGCGCTTCGACCACGGACCATTTCGCAGGCTTTGTCTGGACGGGGAATTATGATGCCGAAGACCTGATCCAGCTAATCCGGAACCTGCCCGATGGCTCTACCGAATTCATGTGTCACCCAGGAATTCTTGGCGAAGAGTTACGAGTAGCGCAAACACGGCTCAAAGAGTGCCGGGAGCAGGAGCTGAGGGCTTTGACCGATCTGCGGGTGCGCTCGGCGTTGAGCGAAACGGGTGTGCGGTTGAGTAACTACCGGAGCTTAAGCCGGGAGCGGTAGCGAGATCAGGAAGCAGGCGCCGGAGCGGTCTTCACGATTGGCCGCCGTCACTTGCCCTCCCTCGCTTTCGACAATCGAACGCACAATGTGAAGGCCAAGGCCTTTGTGTTTGGGCGTAGTAGTAAAGCCGGGTTCAAACAGACTGGGCAAAACGCGAGCCGGGATACCAGGACCTGTATCGCTCACCTGAATTTCGATCCCCGCAGAAGTGGAGCGGGCTGTCACTGTGATAGTTCCGCCTTGCGGCATCATGCGGGCGGCATTCAGAAAAAGATTGAGCAGGACACGCTCCCAGGCACCACGGTTCCCATCGATCTGGAGCTCTGCTTCCAATTCCTTGACGAGCTCAATCGTCGGGCCGCGAGAAGAAACCAGGTAGTCGGTAAGCAAAGCTTCGACTTGCTCGATCAGTCGGTCCACATCGGTACGGCCACCTTGCGTTTCAAGGCTCTTGACGATGCGGGCGCCGTGCTTGAGGGTCCGTGAGATTGTGGCGCTGAGCTTGGCATGTTTGGGGTCGGCCTTCAGAATGTCGTTTGCCTCGAAGAGCGTTTCGAAGACATTGTTCAGGTCATGAACAACTCCGGCGAGCGTGAGATTGGCAAGACGATCTGGCATCGGGTGACTCAGGTGCTTAGATTACGCAGGGTAGCGTAAAACTCGGGAAAGCTGACGCTGGCGGCTTCAGCGCGATGGATCTCCGAAGGGCCAGCGGCAACCAGACCGGCGACGGCAAAGGCCATCGCAATCCGATGGTCCCCAAAGCTGTCGAATTGGGCAGCGTGGAATTTTTGATGGCCTGGGACAGTAAAGCCGTCTTCGCGCACTTCGATCTCGACGCCGGCGCGCCGGAAGTTTTCAGCGACGGTCGCAATACGGTCGGTCTCTTTGATGCGCAATTCTGAAGCGTCGCGCACATCCAGCCCATAGGTGGCAGCGCCGAGCACCGCAAGGGTCGGAATCTCATCGATCAGCGAAGCGGTGAGTGCCCCTGAGATCTGGCCGGGCTTGGTGACGCTGCCGCGCACCATGATGTCGCCGACCAGTTCCCCGTGCTGTTCCCCAATGTTGAGAATCTTGATCTCGGCACCGATGCTGGCAAGGTAATCGAGAAGGGCAGTGCGAGTGGGGTTGAGGCCGACGCCACCGATCACCAGGTTGGAATTCGGGATCATCAATGCGGCCGATAGAAAGAAGGCTGAAGAACTGAGATCTCCAGGGGCGTGGAGTTCTTTTGCCTCAAGACGCGGACGACCCTGGAGCGTGATGACCTTGCCGATGCTCTTAATGTCGGCACCAAACATGCGGAGGGCGAGCTCGGTGTGGTCGCGGGTTTTGACGGGTTCGCGAACGATGGTCTCGCCATCGCAGAAGAGCCCGGCAAAAAGAACGCAGGTCTTCACCTGAGCGCTGGCGACGGGTGTCGAGTAATCGATGGCCTTCAGCTTTGTGCCCCGGATCTCAAGCGGAGGGAATTTTTCGTTGGTCGCAAGGATCGTAGCTCCCATTTCGGCCAGCGGTTTCATGACGCGCTGCATTGGGCGTTTTGAAAGCGATTCGTCGCCATGGATATGGGATGTAAAGGATTGCCCGGCGAGGATGCCGCTCATCATGCGGATAGTTGAACCGGAGTTACCGGCGTCGAGCGCTTCTGTTGGAGCCCTGAGTCCATCAAGACCTTTACCGGTAATGGAGACTTCACTGCCCTTGTCATCGACTTCGATACCAAGCCGCGAAAGAATACCGAGTGTGGAGTGGCAGTCTTCGCCGGTGGAGTAGCCGTGGATCGTGGTCTTGCCCTCGGCGAGAGCGGCAATCATCGCCCAGCGGTGGGAGATGGATTTATCACCCGGCAGGCGGATTGCGCCGGCCAGAGTCTTGGCGGGTTGGATACTTTCGATCATTCTGTTATTCGACGGGGTAGGGTCCGGATTTTCCGACGCGCAGTTCGCGACCATTGCCATCTTCGGCACCGAGCGTAACGTGGACAGCTCTGGCGGGGGCGCGCAACTGGAGATGAAATTCAACAAGGTCGCCCGCTTCAAGGATGTCCGGTTCGGGGGAGCCACGCTGTATCGTAATTGACTTCATTCCGGGAGCGAAGAACTCGAAGACGATCTGGAGCTTGTTGTAAGTTTTGTTGCTGGTGTTGCGCACGCTGCCATCGACGGCGATCACGGTGTCGTTGATGCGGTGGATCGAAACCTGGGTCACTTCCAGTTCCGGGGTTTTGGGCTTTTTGTCCTGCGCGGGCAGGAGAAGAGCGAGGACAAGACCGGCAAGTAGGGTTCTACGCATGAAGAGGACTGAATGAAAGTGTAGCAAGGGTAGGGATGTTTTTGAATCCAGACAAGGGGGTGGGATCGTCTTAGGGTAAGAAGGATTTTTCAAGTTAGCGTAAACTAACAGGTAACGGGATATGAAGATTCAGAAGTATAAAGGCTTTGCTTTGTTCGTTGTGGCCACAGCCTGGCTATCGGCAGCAGACAGCATTGCCCTCGAAAAAGCGCGGATTCTCTACGAGAAAACGGACTATCCGGCGAGTGCGAAATTGCTTGAAGCCGGAAAAGATCTCTCAGGTAGCGAGCTAAATCTATTGGGTCGTAACTACTTCATGCTGGGCGACTACAAGAAGGCGACGGGATTGTTTGAGCGTGCGGCGCAGCTTGAGCCGCGCACGAGCACACACTGGCACTGGCTTGGCAGGAGCTTTGGACGCCGTGCAGAATTGAGCTCGGTTCTCACTGCTCCGGGCTATGCGTCGAAGGCCCGGCAGAACTTTGAGCGAGCCATTGAAATGGACCCGCGCAACCTCGAAGCGTTGAGTGACCTCTTTGAATACTACTTGCAGGCACCGGGATTTCTTGGTGGTGGCCTTGACAAGGCGCAGGGATTGATCGAGAAATTTGGAGCGGTGGACGCGATTGAGAAGCACTGGGCCATGGCGCGACTTGCGGAGGAAAAGAAAGATTTCCATACTGCAGAAGCACAGTTGCGCAGGAGCGTGGAACTAGCGCCCAGGCAGATAGGGCGGGTCGTGGACTTGGCGATGTTTCTCGCCAAGCGTGGCCGCACGCAGGAAAGCGATTCCGTATTTGAGCAGGCTCGCGGAATCGAACCGAATCATCCGACCTACCTATGGCAGCGTGCAAGTATTCTGATTGAGCAGAAGCGCAATTTGCCAGAGGCGAAGCAGCTGCTTGAAAAGTACGTGAGCTCGAAACTGCAGCCGGACGAAGACCACAAAGAAGAAGCACGCAAGCTACTCGCCAAGATCCAGGGAGCTTGAGGCTTGAAGATCGGTGAGGTGTTGAAGTCGAGCTACGAGGCGCTGAAAGCGAATCGGGTTCGAACGCTGCTCACCGCGCTGGGTCTTGTGATCGGCAATGCGAGTGTCATTCTGGTGGTCACCATCTCGCTGACCAGCACTGAGTTTATCCTCGACCAGATCAAGGGAATTGGGTCGAACGTGGTGTGGGCTTATTTTGAAGCAGGCAGCCGCGATAGCGAGCAGAGCGAGGCCGATTTTGTGAAACTGGCGGATGTTGAGGCGGTGCGGTCTCAGTTGTCGGATCGCATCGTTGCGGTGACAGCGACAATGTCGAGCAACAACAGCCTGGTGATTGACGGCAAGCCGCAGGATACGAGCGTGCTGGGAGTGGATGAATACTATCCGAAGGTTCGCAATCTGCTGCTGCTGTCCGGCCGTTATTTTGATGCTGAGGAAGTGAAGCAACGAACGAAGGTGACGCTACTGACCGAGCCGCTCGCGCTGCTGCTTTACGGGAACAGTCAGGCAGCGGTGGGGAAGATGTTGAAGGTGAAGGATCACCAGTTTACGGTGATTGGCGTGTTTCGCGAGCGGGTGCAGAGTTTTGGATTGAGCGAACTGGCGGAGCGAGCGATGGTTGTG
>JANXLY010000169.1 GCA_025354885.1 Acidobacteriota bacterium
GGACCGCTTGCCCGCCCGAATCCAACGCACCATGAAAGCGATCCGCGCCGAACAGAAGCTCCGCTTCGATCTCCTGCACGACAACGAATATCTGGAAATCGAACCCATCCCGGATCAGCCACCCCTTCCACCCCGGCCTGAGCAGGAATTCTATTCAACTCCTCTAACGCCCCACTGCACCATCACTCGTGACAAATTACAGAAAAATGCAATAACGAACCCATTCCCCCAAAAAACTCCCACCGCCGCAGACGCTGAGTTACTCTTCCGCAATTTCGCCGAACGAATGCAAACCAAATACGGCACCTGCGACGAACAGATCGCCGCTCAAAAGCTAGCCGAAGAAACAAAAAAAACGGAAGAATCAAAAAAACTCGAAATCGAACCCAGCTAAGCAGCTGCACCGAGTCTCACCGGACCCTCAACCGGTCCACCAGCTCCTTGAAAATTGAACCCGCCTCTACCCACCGCAAGGACAACGCCCGCAGTCCATCTCAGGATCGATGGACTGCGCCGCGCAGTGCATTCTACTTAGTGCTACTGCCCGCTCCAGCTCACTCCAAGCTTCTCGCTCGCCTTCCTCGCCCCGCTAACACTAGCCAGCCGATTCGGTTGCCGCTCCAGCGACTTCTGAAACTTCTTCAGCGCCTCCGCCGGCCGCTCCATCTCGAGCAGCATCTCCCCCGCCAGCTCATGCGTCGGCTTGATAATATCCGGCGGTCCGCTCACCAGCAAATCCTTCTCCTCAAGCAGTGAAGCCTTGCTCAACAACGTAATCGCCTCCTCACTCTTCCCCGCCTTGCGAGCCGCAACCGCCCTCACCATCAGCACCTGCGCCTCATATCTCGCCGCCGCCACATCCTGATTCTTCTGCACTGCAATCAGTCGCGCCTGCTCGATCTTGTCGATCCACGGACCAACATCCTCTCCAGCCCGAGCTGCCGCCAGCCCGCGAGTCAATCCTTCGAGCGCCCGGTCCAGTCCACTCGGACTATGCGCATGACCCTCTCCACCAGCCCGCCGGATCGTCACCGGATCAGCAAACACCTCAGCCGCCCGATCCCACGAACCCGTCTCCACCACAAGCATCGCCCCCAGCGCAGCCCAGTATCGGTAAACCTCACCATCCCCCTGAGAATCGATGATGTCCTGCTTCTTCACTTCCCAAACCTTCCATGCATCCGCATTCCGCCCCTGCTGCAAATACGCATAAGCCAGCCAATACTGGCTGTGATAATCCCGCAACGACATCGCAAGCTTCTTCCTCGTCTGCCACGCCACACTCGCCGCCCACGATTTCTCATTCGATCTCACCGTGTCGTCCCACATTCCCAACTGCAAAAAGATATGCGCTGGCATATGCAGCGCATGATGCGCCTCCGGTGCAATATCGGCATAACGACGCGCCGCAGGCAATGCGAGAATCGCATGTTCCGGATCGTCAAACGCATGGATGATGTAATGTGCCGCTCCAGGATGCTGCGGCTGCTTCCCGTAAACATCAAACGCAATCGCACCTCCCCGCATCCGCTTCTTCGCCGCAATCAGCGACAGCGAATAAAAAGTCGCCGCCTCAAGATCATCCGGATACGCCTTGTAAATGGCCCCCATCGCTTTGGCATAAGCCTGCTCCCGCTCCACCTTCGAACCCGCACCATACAGCACTCTCACCGCATCAACAAAAGCCCGTTCCCGCGCCGACAACTTATCCTCTGCGGTAATTTTCTTCAACGCCGCGCGCGCCTCATCCGGCCACACCTGATTCCACAGCGAATGATTGTAAGTCATCGCAACGCCCCACCACGCCATCTGAAAACCGGGCTCCGCCGCCGCACAAGCTTCAAACTGTTCCCGTGCTTCTTCAAACCAGAAGTTATGCAGCATCGCCACCGCACGGTTAAAACACTCTTGAGTAGCCGGCTTGGCAGCCGTCACCTTGAAGTCCACAACACCAACCGAAGCAGGACAAATCGTCGCTGCCAGGCAAAGCATCAAAAGCGCTTGTCGCATGGCGCCATTCTATCCAAACCGCAGCGCGTCTACCGCACCCCGTCTACCGCACCCCGTCTACACCCCGTCTACCGCACCACGACCGTGAGGGAGTGGCCCCCCAATCCATAAACGTGCTTCCTACAACCCCAGTCGTCGCGCCAGTTCCACAAAGCTACGCAACGATACACCCGTCGGACCCTTCGACAAAAACGGCTTCCCGTCATCGATCCACGCAGTCCCTGCAATATCAAGATGCACCCACGGCGTCTCCCCAACCCACTCCTGAATAAACAGCGCCGCCGTAATCGAACCCGCCCCGCGACTCCCGATATTCGGCATATCCGCAAACGGACTCTTCAACATCTCTTTGTAGTCATCGTCCATCGGCATCGGCCACATCTTCTCCCCAGCAGCCTTACCCGCATCCAGCACCTGCTGCTGCCAGGCCTCATTGTTCGAAAACGCACCCACATTCACTGCCCCCAGAGCCACCGTAATTGCCCCCGTCAACGTAGCCGCATCCACCATCCTGTCTACGCCCTGGCTCTTCGCATAAGTGATCGCATCAATCAAAATCAGACGCCCTTCGGCATCCGTATTCAACACTTCAATCGTCTTCCCGCCCATCGAAGTCACGATGTCGCCCGGCCGCACAGCCCGCGAACTCGGCATGTTCTCAACCGTCGGAATAAACGCCGTCACTTCCACATTCGGCTTCAACTGCGCAATTGCCAGCATCGCCCCGATCACCGCCGCTCCGCCTGCCATGTCGTACTTCATCTTTTCCATGCTCTCGCTCGGCTTGATCGAAATGCCGCCCGTATCAAACGTCACGCCTTTGCCCACCAGACCCAAATGCACCCCCGGCTTCGCCTCTGCCGGTTTGTAACGCAACACAATCAACGCTCCCGGCTCCGCACTTCCCTGAGAAACACAAAGCAGACTCCCCATCCCCAGTTGCTTCATCCGGTCTTCATCGATCACATCGCAGCCAAGCCCCTGCTGCTCCGCCATCTTGCGGGCCTTCTCGGCCAGCTTCATAGGAGTCAGTAAGTTCCCCGGCTCGTTCACCAGTGCCCGCGCAAAATTCTGCGCCTCACCAATCACAGCACCAGTCCGCGACGCCTCAGCCAGTTCCGTCATTCCACCCGCAGCAACCAGCAA
>JANXLY010000197.1 GCA_025354885.1 Acidobacteriota bacterium
CACTTGGAAATCGCCGGGCGATTCCCACATTTCCACAGGCACGAACCCGATATGATGACAAATAGGCCATAAGATCCAAACCCAATAGAGTGTTACCCATGTCCTCGGACTAAATTGTTACCTATGTCCATGAACGAACCTAGCGGAGGACGTACCCCAGCCAAGTGCGCTCCCTTATGGTCGCAGTTCGGTAGCGGGGGACGTAGCCCAGCCAAGTGCGCTTCCTTATGGTCGCGGTTCGGTAGCGGGGGACGTAGCCCAGCCAAGTGCGCTCCCTTATGGTCGCGGTTCAGTAGCGGGGGACGTACCCCAGCCAAGTGCGCTTCCTTATGGTCGCGGTTCGGTTTCGCAGGCGGGCGCATTCGAATGGTTGTGGCGCTAGAGCTTTGCGGTGAGGCGGCGAATGAGGTAATAGAGAAGGGATGCGATGACCAGGGCCGTCATGCTGAGTGCTTCGACTCGCGTTGAATGAGAGAGCAGCCAGAGCACTACGGCAGAGGCGAGGATGGCTACGGTTGGTCCTCCGGGTGCGCGGAAGCTGCCTGGCGAGTGTGGGCGCGTGTAGCGGAGGCGGAGTGCGGCCAGGCAGACGGTCAGGTAGACCAGCAGAAGGGAGATGCTTGAAAAGATGGCGAGCGTCTTGAAGCCGCCGCTAAGGCTGGTCAGCAGCGTGATCGAGGCAAAAGCAAGGATCGAAATCCACGGCGTGTGGAAGCGGGGGTGAATGCGGCTGAGCAGTGTTGGCAGCGTGCCACTTTCTGATGCGGCGAGGAAGGTGCGCGGGATGCCGATCATGTCAGCTGCGAGGGCTCCGAAGACCGCAACTGCTGCGCATGCGATCAGCGCGACGCGCGCGGTAGGCCCGCCCAGGCGCTGTGCCAGGTCGGCCAGAGGTGTCGAGTTGCCGCTCGCCAGTTCCCTGCCGAGCACACCTTGAGCGACAAGTTGTAGCGCCAGGTAGAGCAGTACGATGGCGGCGGCTCCACCGAAGATTCCGCGGGGAACGGTACGAGCGGAGTCGCGGATTTCGCCGCTTGGTGTGAGGGCGCTTTCTGCACCTCCGAAGGAGAAGAAGAGGACGAGTGTTGCGGCACCGAGTCTTTCGATGGATGGCCATGCGGACCAGGTGAGGTTGGACCAAGTTAGGGCGAAAAGCCCGACGGCCACTAGTAGGACGAGCGGGACCAGTTTGGCGACGGTGGTAGCTATTGCAACCCTTGTGCCATGGCGCACGCCTCGGATGTTCACGAGGGCGAGTCCGCTGAAGAGGAGGGTGAGTGCGAAAGCGCGAGGGAAAGGGTCGGCTAGTGCGGGGAAAGCGGTGGCCAATGAGTCCATGAGTACGTGGGCGATGGCTGCGTCTGAGGCCGCCGAAAACGCGAGGGCGTAAGTTACCCAGGTGAGAAAGCCGACCAGTGGGCCGAAAGCTTCTTCTGCATAAGCTACCGCTCCGCCTGATCGAGTGACCAGAGTGCCTACCTCGACGAAACAGGTTAAGACCAAGAAGATCAACGCGCCGCAGAGCAGGTAGGCGAGCAGGGCGGCGGGGCCCAGGATGACGGCGACGACCGCTGGGAGTGCGAAGATGCCGGCGCCAATCGTGGTGTTGACGGTGTTGGCAGCGAGTGCCCAGGGGCCGATGGCGCGAACGAGTTGTGCTTCCGGATTGTGTTGCGCTTGAGGAGGTGCTGCCATTAGCTGGGGTCAGCCAAGTATATCGACTGAGTCCGGAGTTTGGTGTAGTTGTTCGGCCGTATCTGGCAGGTTGAATTGCGATATCATTGGGCGCTAACAGATCCATGACGGGACGTACCATCAGTCATTTCGAGGTTCTTGAAAAGCTGGGGGAAGGCGGTATGGGAGTCGTATACAAGGCTCGCGACGTCAACCTTGGCCGACTTGTTGCGCTCAAGGTTTTGCCGCCGGATCGGGTGAGCGACACATCGCGCCGCAAGCGCTTCATTCAGGAAGCGAAAGCTGCTTCGGCACTGAACCATCCCAATATCATTACGGTCCATGAAGTCTTTGAATTCGAGGGCGGCGATTGTATCTGCATGGAGTTGGTGGACGGCAAAACGCTTGACCAACTTATTCCTCGCAGCGGGATGAGGCTGAGTGAAGCGTTGAGGGTGGCGGTGCAGATTTGTGATGCCCTCGCCAAAGCACACTCTGCCGGAATTATTCACCGTGATCTGAAGCCTGCGAATGTGATGGTTAGTGCCGAAGGGCGAGTGAAGGTTCTCGATTTTGGGCTTGCCAAGCTCACCGAGCAGTTTGCATCCGGTGTGGATGGGGAGACTGCTACGATTGGGGCCGATGCCAGTTCGATGACCAAAGAGGGCGCGATTGTAGGCACTGTCGCATACATGTCGCCGGAACAGGCGGAAGGCAAGTCTGTCGATTCGCGCTCCGACATTTTCTCGTTCGGTTCGTTGCTGTATGAAATGGTTAGCGGTCAGCGTGCGTTTCTAGGGGGGAGTTCGATGAAGACGCTGGCGGCGGTGATCGAGCAGGAGCCGAGGCCGATTCTCGAAGTAGTCCCAACGTTGCCGATCGAAATTGGACGTGTGATTTCGCGTTGTTTGAGAAAGGACTTGTCGCGACGCACTCAGCATATGGATGACCTGAAGCTGGCGCTGGAAGACTGCAAAGAGGAATCTGATTCTGGGGTGGTTGCGAGTGGGGCTCGCGGCCCAGGCAAGAGCCTTTGGCCATTGCTTGTTGCTGGAATTTTGATTGCGTTGGCAGCTGGAGCAGTATGGATGATTTATCGCCCTGCGGAAAGCAGTGTCAGCAAGATCGTCGCGGTCACGAATTTTGCCGGCAACGAAAGGCAGCCTGCGCTATCGCCGGATGGCAAACAGGTTGCGTTCATGTGGGGTGGTGAAGATGGGGCAAATCTCGACATTTACGTGAAACTTGTGGATGCCGGAGCGCCGGTGCGGCTCACTACGAATCCGGCAGCGGATGTTCAACCGTCATGGTCCCCCGATGGCCGCTATATCGCTTTCGCCCGAATGGGGGAGGAAGGCGGGTACTATATCGTTCCGTCTCTGGGCGGAGGAGAGCGAAGGTTGTCTGGAAATGCCTATGACTCGACGGATCGGTTTCAGCCTGCCGCGAGCGTAGCCTGGACGTCGGATGGAAAATTCCTCATCGTGCCGGACTATAGAAAAGACCCTGTCTGCCTCTCCCTGGTTCCTGCCGGGGGCGGTGAACCGAAGTGCCTAACGGCTCCTCTCAAACCGAGCTTTGGCGATTTTCTGCCATCCGTTTCGCCCGATGGAAAGTTGATCGCGTTTGTTCGCTCTACGAGCAGTGCGGTGGGTGAATATTTTGTGGCAAGCCTCTCCGGCCAATCTGTCGGAAATATCCGTCCAATTCGTAAGGCGGAAGGCATCTTGCTGTCCCCGGCCGCCTGGACATCCGGGAGCGATGAATTAGTGATTAGTACGAATTTGGGCGGCCAAGATACACTGATTCGGCAATCCATCGCCACAGGTTCTGAGGCACATCTGATTCCTGGCATCGGGGATGGTGCCTTTGGCGCGTCCATCGCGCGAAGTGGGGGCAGATTGGCGTTCTCGCAAGGGAGGGAGACGTCGAATCTGTGGCGCATGTCGCTCCAGGCGAATTCGGGTATAGCGCCCCAACGCCTGATGGCGACGAGCCGATCTGATCAGCAAGCGGAGCTTTCGCCTGACGGGGCAAAAATTGTATTCGCCTCCAATCGCTCCGGGGAGTATGAAATCTGGGTTGCCAACGCTGACGGATCGAATCCATTGCAGATCACGTTTGATCTGGTGCGTGCGCTGCGTCCACGATGGTCGCCGGACGGCCGCCGCATCGCATTCGCGGCACGGCCCGGCGGCAACGTGGACATCTACAGCGTGGATGCGTCCGGCGGTCCGGCCCGACGCCTGACTACCCATGTTGCCGAAGATGCATCGGCTCAATGGTCGCTCGATGGGCGGTGGATCTACTTTACGTCTAACCGAAGCGGCCGCAGAGAAATCTGGAAGATGCGCAGCGACGGCTCTGAAGCGGAGTTTCAAGTGACGAAGGATGGTGGAACGATTTGTATTGAGCACCAGAACGGCAGTTCGCTCGTCTTCTCCAAACAAGGCGTGGCGGGGATTTTTCGAATGCCAGTTGCTGGGGGGACGGAGGAGAAGATCAGCGATGCTTCGATTACGGCGATTGCGATCGTCGGCGATAATCTGTATTTCCACCCGGATCGCGGCAAGAATATCCAGCGTATGGATCTCGTCACAAAGAGGGTTCAGGACATAGTGCCGGCTGACAAATCAGACCTGGGAGGGGTGTTCGGTTTTTTTGTATCGCGCGACGGGGAATGGATGGTGTACGCGAGGGTTGAGCAGTCCGGGTCGGACATTATGCTGGTTGATCATTTCCGTTAATCAAAGGGCTGTCGAAGTTATTTGATTTCGATTAACTGCTTGCAGAATTGAGCGACGGCATCGGGGATTACGCGCACGCCGATTCCCGGAGACTGCGGAATCGGAATCGTGCCGTCGGCGTCGAGGTGGAAAGCGTTCTCGACGACGGCATCGCGGAAGGGGCTTTCTGTCTGATCGAATTCGAAGGTTGTTGGACAAGCGTCGAGGGCAGGGGTGAGAGGTTGTACGGTGGCCATCCACTGGAGGATTGCGGCAGTGCGTACGGCAGTGCCCCAATTGTGGGGCACCAACTGAATGTGATTGAGCCAGCAGAGTTGCGTGATGCGGCGTGCGCCGGTGAGGCCGATGATCTCGACTTCGGGCTGCAAAATGTCGACGAGTCGCGGCTGGATGTAATCGCGAATCAAGTCGTCGGCAGGGAGAGTTTCGCCACCGGCGAGGGGAATGCGTAAGTGCTGGCGGAGGCGGGCGTATCCGGCGAGGTCGTTGGCCATGATGGGTTCTTCCCACCAGAGTAAGTTCTCGTCTTCGAGTTGACGCCCGAGGGCCTGTGCGGTGCCTACGGTGTAGGCGCAGTTGGCATCTACAGCCAGCCCTGTTTCCGGACCGATGGCTTCTCGCACGGCACGGACGATGCGGAGGTCTAGCTCTGGGGAATAACCGATTTTCATTTTCAAAGTGCGGAAGCCCTGCTTCTTCCAGCTCAAAGCTTCTTCGCAGAGGCCTTCGGCGAGATCGGGCCAGTCTTTGCGATACATCGCGGTGCAGTAGGGACGGACGGCTGAGCGATATTGCGAGCCGAGGAGTCGGGAGACGGGAAGGCCCAGAGCTTGGCCCATGACATCCCAGAGAGCGGTGTCGAGACCGCCGCAGCGTGAGGGACCGGGGCGCTCCTGTTTTCCAGGGAGGGCGCGCAAATCTTCGTATATGGCTTCGGCTTCAAAAGGGGAACGCCCGAGGATTAAGTCGGGGTGTGAGAGGAGGAGGTCTTCTGAAGCTTCGCCGTCGCCCCAACCGGTGATGCCGCAATCGGTGCGGACTTCAACGAGGGTGGCTGTGCGGAGAGATGTCCAGTTCAGTGACCAACCGAAGCGTTCTTTTAGCGGGGCGCTCAGTTTGTGAATACGGACGCTAGTGATGCGGATTCCGCTTGTGGTTGAGGCTGCTGCCGACTGAAATTGCGCAGAATTCATTCTTAGATGATATGCGCGCAGCCAGCCGATTGGTCTACCAGTTTGTGAGTGAGCCGTCGGGGCGCATCAGCATGGGAGTGAGTGAGTAAGCCTCGGTGAAATCGCCGAGTAACTGGAGCTGTGATGTATCTACATCAACCCCGAGACCTGGACGTTCGTTGGGCCAGAGTTTGCCGTTGCGCAGATCGTAGCTATTGCTCAGATAGGGCCAGGGACGGGTGCCGCCCATAACCATTTCCATTAGTGCCGGGCCGGAGAAGGCCGCGCAACAATGCACCATTGCGGCTTCTGAAATCGGGCCGGTGAAGTGAGGGATCAAGCCTACATAGTGGGTCTCGCAGATGCCGGCTATCTTCTGGAATTCAGTGATGCCGCCGACGTTTGGGATCGTTGCGCGGGCATAGTCGATGAGATGGTTTTCAATCAGTTCGTTCCATTCCCACTTTGGCCCGAACTGTTCGCCTACGGCGATGGGGACTTTTACCTGACCGCGCAGAGTGCGGTAGATGCCGGGATTTTCGCTGCGGACCAGATCTTCGACAAAGTATGGACGAAGCGGTTCGATCAGGTTTGCCAAGGTTACGGCGTCGGGCATGTCGAGTTCGGTGTGGAAGTCAATGCACCAGGAACCATCTTTGCCAACACCTTCGCGCACCTGCTGGCAAAGCTCGTAGACGCGCTTGACGTTCTGAAAGCGATCGACTATCGGACCACGGGTATCCGTTGAAATTCTGTAGGCGCGGAAGCCGGCATCGACGCAGGCCTTGGCCACTTCTTTGGGTGTGCCTTGTGCGGGGTAGCCGGTGGAATAGCATTCGACATACTCGCGGGACTGGCCGCCGAGTAACTGGTAGACGGGAACTCCAAGAGCTTTGCCTTTGAGATCCCAGAGGGCGACGTCGAGAGCGCCGAGGGCGTGGACTTTTTCGCGGCCAGCCGGGTAGAAATAGCCGCGGTACATATTCTGCCAGAGGCGGTCTGTGCGGAAAGGGTCCTGACCGATGAGGAGGCCGGCGCATTGCTCCATTGTGTCGTGCGAGCCACCTTCGCCGATGCCGATCAGGCCGGAATCGGTTTCGACCAGAACGACGTTGGTGCTCTGATTGAAGAGCGGCTGCCGGGTGTTGGGGCGGCCGGCTGCATCGGTGGGAGTGCGGTAGTAGCGGATGCGTTTGATCTTGGTTTTGGGGAGGCCAGCGGCGTCGGCGCGGTCGGCTAATGAGGCTGTGCCGGTGGCGGCGAGAAAGGTGTTGAGGAAGGCTCGACGATTCATGATTTGACTCATCGTATCAAGGAGACGGGATGTTTGAGGGAAATCACTACAGCGTTGCACTGAGGTTTCGTAGGCGGTTGAGTTGCTGAAGGATCTCCGGCTCTTCTTTGGCTTGGGCGAGTGGAGTGAATTGCTCTTCGATGTAGCGCCAATCCAGCGTTTTGTCGTGACGAATGGCAATGCCTTCGGCATCGCGGATGTCACTCGCGCGGGAGGCGAATCTTTGTGTCGGGCCGTAAGGTTGCCGATTGATATTCACATGCCACATACCAAGGCCGGAAGACTCTTTACCGCTTTGATCCTGGAGACTTTTCAGTTCAACGGTCGACTGCTGGCTGCTGGCGACCGGTTGACGAAGCCGTTGGGGCTGACGAGCTCGCGGTGGCAGGTGCTTGGTGCGATTGAGACGCAATCGCTATCTGTGGCGCAGATCGCTCGCAGAATGGGGCTGGCGCGGCAGAATGTGCAGCGACTGGCAGATGCGCTGGAAGAGGGGGGCATTGTGGAGTACGCCGCTAACCCGGATCATAAGCGGGCGGAGCTTGTGTGTTTAACCGGGCGCGGACGGAGCGCCATGAAGAAACTGAGCGTACTTCAAGAACAATGGGCCAACGAGACAGCGGCGGGACTGAGCGCTGCCGAGATACAGGCGGCACTGGATGCTGTTCGGAAATTGCGGTTGAAGCTCTAGGGCAGAGCCTTTGTTTGCGTTGCCGGGGTTTACTTTCTGGCGAATTTTTGAACGCGCCAATTCTTGATTTCGGCGACGTAGATTGCGCCAGTGGAATCGACTGCAATGTGATGGACAAAATCCAGACGGCCCTGGATCTTGCCATAGCTGCCGAGAGTGCCGACGACCTGGCCTTCTTTGTTCACCTTGACAATCTTGTTGTTGTAGCCATCGCAGACGTAGAGCATGCCTTCTTTTTCGTTGTAGGAGAGGCCCCAGGGAGAACCAACATTTTTCCAGGTAGCGACGAGGGTTCCGGTTGGATCAAAAATCTGGACGCGATAGTTCTCGCGGTCGGCGACATAGATGCGGCCTTTTTCATCGACAGCGACGTCGTGAGCGATGTCGAATTCGCCCGGTGCCTTGCCTCGGGTGCCGCCGATCTGCATCAGGTACTCGCCGTCGCGGTTGAACTTTACGACACGCGAATTTTCGTAGCCATCGGAGACAAAAAAATCGCCATTGGGAAGGAAGGCAATGCCTGTGGGCCTATTGAAAGCGTCCTTCGATGTGTTGTTGCCCGGGGTACCGCTGGGGTTGCCGATCTGCATCAGCATGTGGCCGTCTCGCGAGAATTTTTTCACGGAATTGCCTGCGACATCGACGGTCCACACGTTGCCTTCGGGGTCAATCTTGATGCCGTGTGAGGACTTGACCGGGGCGTCGGGCCAAGAGGCGAGAAGCTTGCCGGTGCGGTCGAATTTCATCACAGGGGACTTGCCCCGATTGAAGACCCAGACATTATCATCTTTGTCTACAGCTACGCCGGAACACTCTCCGAAGTAGGTTCCAGTCGGCAGTTTTGCCCAGTCGTTAACGACTTGCAGGGGAAGAGTCTGGCCCCAGAGCAGAGTGAAGGGGAAAAGGAATAACGGCAATCGGTTCATTGGAATGGTCTCGCCATTCAAGCTACTACAAATGAGGAGTGAGTGGTGAGGCAGGGGATGCTGAGCGTATCGAGTCGTGCTGGGCGGTGGTCGCTAGCAGCGCCGAAATTTTCTGGCCCAGAGCATTAGCCCGACACCAAGAAGAACGAGAACGAATGAATGTGGTTCAGGTAATTCGGTGACGCCTGCGCTTACCGGGATATCAAAGAAGACCGTGCCTCCGGTGGGACAGGGGCAAACGGTGAAAGTGAATTCCTGGCCCAGCAAAGTGCCGCTCAAGCTGTTGGACACAGCAGCCACCTGATTGGAAACTGTGGATTGTTGGCCGTTGGCCAGCGGGAGCACGGTGTCCACTTGACCGACGCCGAACAATGTGGTGCGCGTCGCAAAGGTGGCGAGAGGTGCGGCATTCAGGGGGATGTTCACGAAGGCGTCAATGTCGCCATTGACCGCTATGACGCCAAGTGTAATCAGCATCAAAACGGAAGCGCTCCAGGAAACCGTGCAGCCGCTTAATGTGAGGCCCGAGAGCTGCATTTGCATCGTGCCAGTAGCTTTGAAGCCGTTGGCAGTTGGAGTCAACGAAATGGCGGGGGAAAAGAGGAAACGGCGCAAGAGGTTGTGGGAAGCACACCAAAGGCAGCTGATCCTTGAGCAATTACAGCAGCTTGCAATGCGGATGCTGCAAGAAAAAGTAACAGGCTTCGCATGCGAAGGAGTTTATCAAAAAGCGAAGACGTGAGTAGCTCTCAATTAGCTCTCAATTAGCTCCTTTCAATTAGCTCCTCCTGTTTGATTCAACCTAAATTATGCATGGCAACAGTCATCCAAGGCCCCTTTGCAGTTGCATTTCGCCGCCCCGGTTTTTCCAGTCTCGCTAAGTCGATTTTCCGTTGTTAGAAGCCTCCTTTGCGTCCCTTTTGGGCTGGGTCGCGAGCCT
>JANXLY010000198.1 GCA_025354885.1 Acidobacteriota bacterium
AGGCTCGCGACCCAGCCCAAAAGGGACGCAAAGGAGGCTTCTAACAACGGAAAATCGACTTAGCGAGACTGGAAAAACCGGGGCGGCGAAATGCAACTGCAAAGGGGCCTTGGATGACTGTTGCCATGCATAATTTAGGTAACAAACTGATGCAGGCGCAGGATGAAGCGAGGATGCTGGTGAGGTCTTTCAGGCATTTGGGCCCGGGGCAGGAGGATAATTTTGCGGTCTTCAATTCGGATTCGCTGTCGAGTGCGTGGAGCCAGATGACGGGTGCGATTGCGGCGACAGCGATTGCGGTAGTAAGTGTGTTTATGGTGGTGGGCGGGGTAGTGATCATGAATATCATGCTGGCGGTGGTAAGTGAGCGGACGCAGGAAATCGGGATTCGAAAGAGCCTTGGGGCGAGGCGGACCGATATCCTGAATCAGTTTCTGGTGGAAAGTGCTGTGCTGTCGGCGAGTGGTGGAGTGTTTGGGGTCGCGATGGCCTGGCTGTTCGCGGTGCTGATCCGCAACACGACGCCGGTGCCGATGTCGATGCCGATGGAGAGTGTTGCGCTGGGTGTTGGATTGTCGATGACCGTGGGATTGTTTTTCGGGATTTATCCGGCGCGGCAGGCGTCGAAACTGGATCCGATTGAAGCATTGCGGGTGGAGAAATAAGAGATGTTCAATCCGCTCTTCTGGTCGAGTGTGGGGATGGCGCTGGATACGCTGCGGACTTACAAGCTACGCTCGTTTCTGACGGTGCTGGGAGTGATTATCGGGACGGGCACCATTATTGGGGTGGGGTCAATTATTACCGGAATGGACGGCGCGTTTTCGAATGCGATGCGGACATTTGGTTCGGACACAATGGTGGTGTTCAAGTTTAAGGTGGGGCCAAATTTTGGGAACCGCACGGCAGAGGAGCGGATGCGAAAGCCGCTGACTTATGAGCAGGCGAGGGCGATTCGGGAGCGGTGCCCGAATGTGGATCGAGTTACGGCAATTGTGATGCCGTGGCGGGGGGTGAAGAAGATCCGTTATCAGGCGAATGATTTTGCTGGAATCAATCTGAACGGGGCTGACCCGAGTTATGCCGAAGTTTGGCAGGTGGAGATGATTTACGGGCGTTTTTATAATGAAGCAGATGATCAGCACCGGGCGCGTGTGGTTGTGCTGGGTGAGGATGTGGCGAAGGCGCTCTTTGCAAGCAGTGATCCCAGCGGGAAATGGGTGGAACTGGATGGGCAGATGCTGGAAGTAATCGGGACGATGAAGAAGAGCGGGACAGGGCCTCCTGGGAGCCGGGACAATCGCGTGGTGATGCCTTATTGGACGATGCGGAAGATTCAACCTTCGGCAGTTGAGCACATGCTGTTTGTGAAGCCGGTGAAGGGGCAACTGCCGGCGGCGATGGATGAGGTGCGTGGAGTGTTGCGGCAGGAGCGTCGCGTGAAGTATGACGAGCCGGACAGCTTTGCGATTTCTACATCGGAGCAGATGATTGAGGATTTCCGGAATATCATGTCGATTACGGCACTGGTGATGTTTGTGATGTCTTCGATTGGATTGCTTGTGGGCGGGATTGGCGTGATGAACATCATGCTGGTGAGTGTGACGGAGCGGACGCGGGAAATTGGCGTGAGGAAGGCGCTGGGTGCGCGGCGTGTGGAGATTATTACGCAGTTTATGACGGAGGCGGTGGTGCTGACGTTTTTGGGTGGGTTGCTGGGGATGGCGGTGGGGTGGATGATTCCGGTGATCGGCGGATTTGTGTTTCCGGATTTGCCGATGAGTGTGCCATTGTGGGCGGCAGGGCTGGGTGTTGGAGTGAGCGTGGCGGTGGGATTGTTTTTTGGGATCTGGCCGGCGAATAAAGCGGCGCGGCTGGACCCGGTGGATGCGCTGCGCTACGAGTAATTCAGTCAGGGTCTGGCGACGCGTTCGGCTAGCCAGAGGATGAATTCGCGGTCGCCTTCGAGGAAGTCATAGCCGGGGAGGAGGTGGGCATGCTCCCAAATGATTTGTTCGAATTCGTAATTGACCGGGACGCCGGTGAAGTGGGTAATGCTGAAGAAGATCAGATCCACCGGGGGACGTTCGTTGTAGCTGAACTGGTAGCGCTGGAGCTCTGCGCCGATGATGGCTTCGATGCCGAGTTCTTCGCGGAGTTCGCGGGCGAGAGCTTCTTCGGGGGTTTCGCCCGGATCAATCTTGCCGCCGGGGAATTCCCACTTGAGCCCGTGCCAGTCGTTGCGTTTGCGCTGACCGATGAGGATTTTTCCGGAATGAGTGACGACGCCCGCCACTACGGCAACTACTTTTGCCATCGTTCCCCATAGCTTATACTCGACGGGTCGCAATCGGCGAAAATAAAAGGACCTTGTATAGTCCTGAACTTCTCGATCATTTTGCCCATCCACGCAATGCTGGCGACCTCGAATCTCCTACGTACCGGGTGGATTGTGAAAACCCTGTCTGCGGGGACCAATTGCGGATTGTGGTGGAGTGTGGCTCGGGGCGAATTGATGCGGTGCGGTTTAAGGCTCGGGGCTGCACAGCGTCGATTGCCTGTGGGAGTGCGCTGACGGAATTGCTGATGGGGAAGACGCGGGGGGAATTGGCTCTGATTCGGGCCGTGCAGGTGGAAGAGGCTGTTGGAGGATTGATTGCGGAATCGAAGCACGCGGCCGTATTGTGCGCGGATGCCGTGCGAAAGTTGGAGGCAGAGTGGAAGAAGTTCTGAACGATCTAAAAGAGTGGCTGCGGATTCCGTCGGTGAGTTCGGATCCGGAGGCTGCGGGAGAAGTGCGGCGGGCGGCTGAGTTTACGGCCATGCTGTTTCGCAAGGCTGGGCTGGAGAATGTGCATTTGATTGAGGGTGAGGGGTTTCCGCTGGTGAGTGGAGACTGGCTGCATGCTCCAGGGAAGCCGACGCTACTTTGTTACGGGCATTATGATGTGCAGCCGGCGGACCCGATCGAGCTGTGGAGGACGCCTCCGTTTGAGCCGACCGTGATTGGTGACAATTTGTATGCGCGCGGGGCAGCAGACGATAAGGGATTGGCGCTGATTCTGATTCACGCGGTGCAGCGTTTTTTGAAGAGTGGTGAAGCGCTGCCGGTGAATGTACGGTTTCTTTATGAGGGGGAGGAAGAATCTGGAGGGGAGCATGTTTCGAGCTATGTGCGAGCGCACCCTGAGGCTGTGGCATGTGATGCGGCGTTGATTTGCGATACGGAAATGTTTGCGCCTGAGCTGCCGACGATTTGCGTGGGATTGCGAGGGATTGTGTATGCCGAGTTGAGTGTAGAGACGGGGGAGGTGGATTTGCACTCGGGCGTTTATGGGGGCGGAGTGCCGAATGCGATGGAAGCGGCGGCGCGGATTGTGACGGCGTTGAAGGATGATGAGGGGCGGATTCGGATAGCGGAATTTGATGAGGGAGTGATTCCGCCGACGCAAGCAGAGATGCGGAGTTGGGCGGCGCTGCCGTTTGATGAAATTGCTTACCAGAAGGAGGAGGCGCGGGTGTTTGCGCTGCATGGGGAACCGGGGTATGGATTGTTTGAGCGGCTGTGGAGCAGGCCAACGATTGAGATCCATGGCATCGGCGGTGGATTTACGGGGGAGGGCGCGAAGACGGTGATCCCGTGTGTGGCGACGGTGAAGCTGAGCTGCAGGCTGGCACCCGGACAGGATCCGGTAAGGATCGGGAGGCTGTTGAGTGATGCGATTGAGTCTGTAGCGCCGGTTGGCGTGAGGACGACGCTAAAGATTTTGGGGAGCGCGGCGGCTAGTGTTGTGGACCCGGAGAACCCTTTTGTGAGGGAGGCGGCCGAGGCGATGCGCGAAGTGTTTGGGCAGCAGACGGTGTTTACGCGGAGCGGGGGATCGATTCCGATTGTGGGTCTGTTTAACGAGGTGCTCGGGGTGCCGAGTGTGATGACCGGATTTGGCTTGCCGGATGACAATTTGCATGCGCCAAACGAGAAGGTGTATCTGCCGAATGTGTATCGGGGGATTGAGGCGATTGCGCGGTACTGGGTGAGGCTGGGAGAGCGGACCGTGAAGCAGTGAGCAGTTTTGAATTCAAAGATACGCTGAAGAATTCCGTCGATATTGTGCGGGTGATCGGCGAGTATGTGCGTCTGCAGAAGCTGGGGGGGAGTGCGCGCTATCGGGGCTTGTGTCCCTTTCACAACGAGAAGACGCCGAGTTTTAATGTGCATGCGGACCGGCAGTTTTTCAAGTGTTTTGGCTGTTCCAAGGGCGGTGATGTTTTCAGTTTTGTAATGGAGATTGAAGGTCTGGGATTCTTTGAGGCGATGAAGTTGCTGGCAGAGAAGAACGGCATTGCGATGCCCGCGCCGAAGGCGGATTTTGATCCGGCTAGCCGGATGAAGGCGTCGATTCAGGATCTGCATGAAATTGCGGCGAAACATTTTCGGGAGAATTTGTATTCAGGGGCAGGAGAAGGGGCTCGCAATTATCTGAAGCAGCGGGGACTCGGCCAGAAGCAGGCTGAGGAGTTTGTGCTGGGTTACAGCGATACCAGTGGCGGACTGACGAGGTTGTTGCAGAAGCAGGGTGTGGATGAGGCGCTGCTCGAAGAGTCTGGTTTGTGTCTGAAGCGGAACGAGGGTAATGGATACTTTGACCGCTTTCGCGGGCGGCTGATGTTTCCGATCTGGAATGAGAGCGGCAAGGTGATTGCGTTTGGGGGGCGCACGCTGGGCGAGGATCAACCGAAGTATCTGAATTCGCCCGAGACTCCGATCTACCGGAAGAGCCATGTACTTTACAACTTGCACCGGGCCCGTGAGGGTGCGCGCAAGAGTGGGCGGATGGTGCTGGTGGAAGGCTACATGGACGTGATTGGCGTGCATGCGGCCGGGGTGAAAGAAGTGGTTGCCAGTTGCGGCACGGCGCTGACAAGCCAACAGGTGCGGGCGATCAAGCGGCACGCGGACCGGGTTGTGGTGAATTTTGATCCGGACAATGCGGGGGCGAATGCAACCGAGCGCAGCATCCAGATATTGCTCGAAGAGAGTTTGCAGATTCGTGTGTGTTCCTTGCCCGGGGGGCAGGACCCGTATGAGTTTGTGAAGGTGAACGGTGCGGAAGCATATGCGAAGGAATTAGAGAAGAGCCCTGGCTATTTTCATTGGCTTGCCGAGCGGGCGCGTGGGCGCTTTGACATGAAGAGTGCAGAAGGCAGGATGGAGGCATTTCGATTTCTGCTGCCGGCGATTCAGAAATTGCCGGACAAGCTGGAGCGGCTGGCGGTGGTGAATGACATGGCGAGTTATCTGCGGGTGGAACCTGGGGAAATGCTGGACCAGTTTCGGAAATCGGCAGGTGATCGCAGCACGCCGAGAGTGGTTGAGATCAAGGTGGAGCGCCAACTGCCGGATCTGGAACGGGTGCTGATCCGGCTGGTATTGCATCATCCGGGAGTGGTTGCGGGGTATTGTGACACGATCCTTGGGCTTGAGGCATTGCCGACGATGCAGTGCCACAAGATCCTCGAAACGGCGTTAAGAATGATTGAGGAAGATGGCAATCTGGACTTCTCTGCGCTACAGGGGCGACTGCCCGAAGCGGACTCTCACCTATTGGCGGCACTCTTTTCGTCCGATACGGAAGATGTAGAACGGACACACGAAGATCCGGCATTGCAGTTGCGAGCCTGTCTTGAGAAAGTGGAACACGATTACCGGGAGGGGCAGCGGAAAGAACTTCGCAGCCAAGTCAGAGAAGCGGAAATGAAGGGCGATATCGGGGAAGCAATGCGATTGATGGAACTGGAACGCAAACTCGAAAGGACTCGAAAGTAGAATCGCTAGTGCAAGCAGGGTGTTGGTGGAGTAGAAACTTTGCTAGAGTGGCGAAACAAGGGGCGAAAGTTAGTCGTCACATCCGGGAACAACTATGGAAGAGGATTTCAGAAGCGGAGATCAAATGAGCGAGGGGGTTGCCGAACAGGTAATCCGCCGCATCGACGAGATGGAATCTCTGTCGGAAGAATTGTTTGTCGACCGCGAAGCGGATCTCGATGAACCAGGGCTTGATGAGGTGTCTACCGAACTTGGGGAAGTTGCGGCAGAGGGCGAAGAAACGCTTGAGCTGATTGAAAAGACGAATGATCCGGTGCGAATGTATTTGCGGGAGATGGGTTCGGTTGCACTGCTTACGCGCGAAGGGGAAATTGTCCTTGCCCGCAAGATTGAGCGCGGATTCAAGGCAGTATTGCGTGCCTTGTCCCGTTCCCCGCTGGTGGTCGGCGAATTGATTCTGGTGAGGGCTGAACTGGAGAGCGGTGAGGTGTCGATTTACGACCTGCTCAACCTGAGCGAAGGCGCAGGGATTGAGAACGACATCACGGACGAAGAGATCGAGGAGATTGAAGAGGATACAGTTCGTCCTGAGCATGAAGCATTTCTGCAGAGCATGGAAGAAATCGCGAGGCTGGCGCGCAAGGCACAACAGACGCGGCAGAAGCTGAGTTCGATTTCGAGGGGGATGAAGCCGAAGGAGCACCGCAAATTGCGCTTTGTGCTGGCACGAACGATTATCGAATCGTCGCGGGAGATTCGCAAGCACACGCTGAGTTCGTGGTTACTGCATCGCCTGGTAACGCTATTGCGCAAGACGGTGGACCAGGTGAAATCGCATGAGTGGGAAGTATCGCGATTGCAGCGTCGGGCGGATGAAGGCAACATAAAGGGTGATTTCCGCAGGGATTTGAAAGTGTTGACTTCACGGATCCAGGAAATCGAAGAAGATGCTGGAGCCAATGCGACTGATCTGAAGCGGACGCTGCAGATAGTGGACCGCAGCGAAGCGGAAGCGCTGGTTGCGAAGAAGCAACTGATTGAAGCGAATTTGCGTCTGGTGGTTTCGATCGCCAAGCGCTATACAAATCGCGGCTTGCAGTTTCTCGATCTGATTCAGGAAGGCAATATTGGATTGATGCGGGCGGTGGAGAAGTTTGATTATCGTCGCGGTTTCAAATTTTCGACCTATGCCACCTGGTGGGTGAGACAGGCGATCACGCGAGCGATTGCGGATCAGGCGAGAACGATTCGGGTGCCGGTGCATATGATCGAGACGATCAACAAGCTCATCCGGACGCAGCGGGCGATGCAGCAGGAACTGGGGCGCGAGCCATCGACAGAAGAACTGGCGAAGCGACTGGAACTGCCGGTGCATAAAGTGCGAAAGGTGATGCGCATTGCCCAGGAACCGATTTCGCTAGAAACGCCTGTGGGCGAAGAGGATGAATCGCATCTGGGTGATTTTCTGGTGGACAAGCGAGTTGGATCGCCGTCGGATGCGGTAATCAATTTGAATTTGCGGGAGCAGACAGCTGAGGTTTTGAAGACGCTGAGTCCGCGAGAAGAAAAGATTGTGAAGATGCGTTTTGGTCTTCAGGATGGCAGCGAGCACACGCTCGAAGAAGTTGGACAGTATTTTGCGGTGACGCGCGAGCGGATTCGGCAGATTGAAGCAAAGGCGCTGCGGAAATTACGACACCCAAGCCGGAGCTTCCGGCTGAAGACTTTTCTCGAAAAACAGAACAAAGAATAGGGTTTTGAGCTTGCGAGGAAAATCTCTTCGTAGCTTACCTAGTCGAATCTAAGGTATTCATCTCATTCCGTGATCCCTGTATTCCGGCGATGTAGATAATGAAGGAATTTGCTATGGCGGAATGGAACTCCCTTTTTGACGATGCCCAGCGACTCGCTGGCGAACAATTTGAAGCTGCGTGGAAGCTGCATGTGGAACGCGTATCAGAAACGCTGGAAAGCGGCTGGCGCGAGCACATCGCACGGGTAGTGGAGCAACGCTTCACGAGTCTAAAAAACGACTTGGGCGCTGCGAATGAAGTCTACCTTGCGGAGCGGCTTGAGCAGGAAGTGCAGGCCAAACTCAACGACGAGTGGCATGCGCGAATGGCCGACCACAAGCTGGAATCGCAGACAGAAGAATTCGAGCAGCGCGTTGCCGCGAGCGTCGAAACCCAAGTGGCGGAGCGCCTTGAGAAGGAGATGCCCGGGCGAATTGAAGACGAAGTACAGCAGCGGGTGGAGAGCGAGGTCAGTGCGCGGCTCGAAGATGAAATTTCGCTGCGGATCGAGCAGATCCTGCCCGAGAAAATAGAAGCGGGTGTGCAGGAGCGCTTGAATGAGATCCTGCCGGAACGATTGCAGGAAAGCGTGTCGTTGCGTTTGGCGGAAGAAGTTCCGGCGCAAGTGGCGAAAGAGCGAGCGGTATGGGAAGAAGAATTCCTGCCGATGGTGGATCAGGTTCGCGAGGAAGTGCGGGTAGAAACAGCCGAGATAACGCGTGACGCTGCGCGGCGGGAACTGGGATTGCAGTTGAGTCAGGCATTGCGGGTATTCCGCAGAGCTCAAGACGGCGTGGAATGGAAAGAAGCGTTTCTCGATGCGATTCATCCGTATTGTGCGCTTTCCGCTTTGTTTCTCGTAACGCAAGACCGCTTTAGCCTCGAAGGCGTGCGCGGAATGGCTGGGGAACTGGAAACGGGCTTTGATCTTGAGTTTGAAGAAGCAGCAGCTTTTTACAATTCACTGGAATCGAAAGATGTCGTAGTTGCGGTGCGCAGCGATTCGGAAGTATCGCCTTACGTGATGAGCCTGCGGCCGGACGCCACTCCTGGAAAATGTTTTCTGTTTCCGGTGCTGGTGCAGGAAAGCGTTGCGGCGCTGCTTTACATTGAGCCGAACGATCAGCCACTCGAAGTGGGAGCCATTGAAACTCTGGTGACGGCAGCCGGATTGACCTTGCTTGGAATTCGGGCGGCGCGTGCCGTGCATGCTTCGAGCCTGGTAAACATTGCAAGTGCCATGAATCCTGAGGGGGATGTCGGTGACAGGCCTTCTGATCGCTTTGCACCGGTGCCAGTTGGAAGTCTTGCAGTCCATGGTGAGGGGACGGCAGCGGTTGGTGTAGTGCCGGAGCGCAGCTTCAATTGGGACGACCTTTCGCAAGAGCAGCGGGAATTGCACATGCGTGCGCAGCGCTTTGCACGGGTACAGGTCGCCGAGATGCGTCTGTATAAGGATGACGCGGTGAAAGCCGGACGTCGAGATTCCAATCTCTATCTGCGGCTGAAGACAGAAGTTGACGAAGCGCGTGAGCGGTATCTCGCACAGTTTCTCGATGGTCAAACGCATATGCGCGATTACTTGCACGGAGAACTGGTGGAGACACTGGCGATCGACAATCCGGCGTTGATGGGCCCGGATTATCCTGGTTCGTTGGTGAGCTAGCGGATTCGAGAAGACCGGCTCCCTTATAGTTGTCACGAAGGCTCGGCATCGCGAAATCGGCATCGCGAAATCGGCATCGCGAAGGCAGCATAATCGGCTGTAGCATACGAACGCATTCAAGCGGTCGTGCTACGAGCGAGTTCCAGACTCGCTCGTTTCTAGATACTGATTTGGTTTGCTTCAGGGCCTTGTCTATTGGATGTTCCATAGGCAGGGCCTTTAATTCTGCGCGTGAGAGACTAAGAGTATGAAAAGCCGGTGGAAGACCTCGCCATCGATGATCTGCAAGTATCGGGATCTGAAAGAGCAACGGCGTGCGTCAAAGCAATGGATGAGAGTTGTTTTGTTGACGACCATTTGCGCGGCCGGATGTATTGCTCAGGGCCTTGAGCCCATTGCCAAAAGCTTTCGAGACAAGCCTGGCCCTCTGACTCGTGCGCCACTCGAGCAATTCCTGTTACGGCATCCAAAGGATGCGGACGGGGCACTGGCGAGACTGCTGCTGTTTAACGGGGATCAGACTCCGGCGGCGATCGAGAAGTTGAAATCGGCGCGGATTCCACTTTCGGAGATCTCCGACTACGTGAACTGGATGATCGCTTCGAGCGAATTTGCGGCCAAGGATTATGCTCCTTCTTTGAGCGATGTGTCGAAGATTTTTCTGATCCCCGAGAGTCCGCTGCGGGCACGGGCTGCACTGCTGGCCATCAAATGTGTATGGGAAATCGGAGACATGCAGCAGCTCGAAGAACTGCTGCAGCGGGAACAAAAACAGCTCAGCGTGCCGCAGCATTCTTACTATTCGGCCTTGCTGGCGCAAAAGAGAGACCGTGAAGGGGAAGCGCATCGTTTGCTGCGGCTGATTTTGATCCAGTGGCCGAAATCTCCGGAAGCAGTGGACGCGGTGAAGCTTCTACCGCTGTCAGAATGGACCGCGAGCGATCGTTTTGAGCGCGCCTCTCGCCTGCTCGAAGTGGGGGATGCCGGAGCGGCGAGACTGGAACTGGTTGCATTAGTTCCGCGCTTGGTAGGGGCAAATGCGGATCTGGCGCGGGTGAGAATTGGTGTTAGCGATTATCGGCTGCGTCGGGATACGGCGCTTGCCAGCTTGAGTGGGATGAGGGTGAAAGACCCTGGGGCCGATGCCGAGCGGCTTTTTTATGCGCTGCTCGCGGCACGTCGATCAAAGGCTTACGACGCGATGTCGGTGGCGATGGCGGAGTTAAACGAGAAGCACCCAAAGACTGAGTTTCGTCTGGAAGCGCTGGCCAATGCGGCAGGGCAATTTTGGGTGATGGGACAAAGCTCGAAGAGCCTGCCACTCTATGAATCCTGCGCTCTCGATTTCGCGTCACGTCCGGAAGGGCGGGATTGCGAGTGGAAGGTGGCAGTGCAGAATTACATTCTGCAGCGACCAGGGGCGGAGAAAAAACTGGAGAGCTATCTGAAGGGCGACCCTGGGGGCGAGCATGCTTCGGCAGCGCTGTATTTTCTTGGACGAGGGGCGGAAGGACGCCGCGACAAGGCCAGTGCGAAGAGTTACTATCAGCGGGCGATCGATACGTTTCCCAATCACTTTTATGCGGAGCTTTGCCGCGACAGAATCGTGCAGGGGGGATTGCAGGCACAAAATCCGGCAGCGGCTGTAGATGCAATGTTGCGGGATTTGAAATTCCCGGTGGAAGCAGTGCACTTGAATTTTGAAGCGAATGCCGTTACGAAGCGGCGGTTGGCCCGGGCTGAGTTACTGGCGCGAGGGGCTTTTTATGAGTTTGCCGAGCTGGAGTTGAAGAATGATTCGCGCGGCAACGAACAATCGCATTTATTAGCGATGGCGGCGGCGCGTATGGCGACGCGGCGGGGAGCGCCCGATCAGGGGATCCGCTATATGAAGAGTATCTATCCGGCTTACATTACACTGCCTATCAACGCCGCGACTTTGCCGCTGTGGAAGCTGGCTTATCCGATGCCTTACAAAGACCCGTTGTTGACCTACGCTTTCAAAAACGAAGTAGATCCCTATCTGCTTGCAGGCCTGATCCGGCAGGAGAGCGAATTTAGTGCGAGTGTAATTTCGCGATCCAATGCACATGGTCTTACGCAGATCATGCCGGCGACGGGGAAGGAACTGGCTAGGCGGCTTGGCATCCAGGGCTACACGCAGCGCATGTTGTTTGAGCCATCGGTCAACCTGCAGATGGGCAGCTATTATTTGAAGACACTGATCACCAGTTTGAACGGGAGCCTGGCGCAAGCTTTGGCCAGCTACAACGCAGGCAAAGGGCGTGTGACGCAGTGGCTGGAGCGCGGCGAGTACCGGGATCCGGCGGAATTTATCGAGTCGATTCCGTTCAATGAGACCCGGGGTTATGTGCAGAGTGTGATCCGAAACGCGGGGATCTACCGGAGACTTTACGGGAACGATGCTGCCATTCTGCCCGCTGCCGTTTTACCATCGGGAGATGGTGAATCCAGTGCAACGCAGCGGCGTCCAGAAAAGCAGTAGCTTCGAGCGGCGTCCCCGCTTTGCCTCTGAACGTACGTCTCATTTTGTGGAGAGTGTAATCCGCGAGATGTCTCGGCTGGCGGTGATGCATGGTGCGGTGAATCTGGCGCAGGGGTTTCCTGATTTTCCGGCCCCTGAAAGTATCAAGCAAGCGGCGATGGCGGCGATTGCGGCAGACATCAACCAGTATTCGATCACGTGGGGCGCGAAGCCGCTACGCGATGCGATTGTCGGGAAATTTGAGCGCAGCTATGGTCTGAAGCTGGACCCCGAGCGTGAAGTTACAGTGACCTGCGGTTCGACGGAAGCGATGGTTGCGACTTTACTGGCGACTACCAATCCGGGCGATGAAGTGATCGTTTTTGAGCCCTTTTACGAAAATTACTTTCCGGATACGCAGTTGTGCGGGGCGACGCGAAAACTTGTTACTCTGCAACCACCGCATTGGACTTTTGACCCGGACGAGTTGCGGCGGGCCTTCAATTCGAAGACGAAGGCGATCATCATCAACACTCCCAACAACCCGACCGGGCGAGTCTTTAGCCGTGAAGAGTTGACCGTTATCGCGGAGTTGTGTCAGGAATTCAATACAATCGCGATCACGGACGAAATTTACGA
>JANXLY010000210.1 GCA_025354885.1 Acidobacteriota bacterium
CTTGGCCTTTTGGGCGGACTGGTGGCCACTGCGCTACCCTTCTCATTGCTGCATGGGCCGCAATACAACTGGAACTGGAAGCTGCTGCTGATCCTTACTCTGGCGAGCATTTCTTTTGGTTATGTGCGGCACAGGACAGGATCGACCGCCGCATCCTCTCTGACCCACGCAGCCTACAATTTGACCTTTATGGCGGGAATGATTTTCAGGGAGACGAATTGAAACGGACATGATTGAGACCTTACGTTGGACCGCGAAGGGGGTAGAAATGATCGACCAGACCCGCCTGCCGCATGTGGAAGAATTTGTCCTCTGCCGCAATTACAGAGAAGTCGCAGATGCAATCCAGACTATGATCATTCGCGGAGCACCTGCGATTGGTGTGGCGGCGGCGATGGGTGTTGCGATCGGCGCGCAGCAGGCAAGTGACGCAGGATTTGAGGCTGAGTTTGAAGAGATCTGCCAGACCCTGGCAGCTACAAGACCGACAGCCGTGAACCTCTTTTGGGGCATCGACAGGATGAAGAAGCTACGGCAGAGTCTGGCCGGTGAGGCGCTCAGCGTGGTGAGGGAAAAGCTGGTGGCCGAGGCGCAACTGGTGCACTCGGAAGACATCGCGATCAACATGCGCATCGGTGCACATGGCGCCCCGCTGGTGCCCGATGGCAAGACCGTATTGACGCACTGCAACGCGGGTGCGCTCGCAACGGCCGGCTACGGTACGGCACTTGGTGTAATTCGGGCCGCAGTTGAAGCGGGCAAGAAGATCGATGTGTTTGCTGATGAGACGAGACCTTTTCTGCAGGGCAGCCGTCTGACAGTGTGGGAGCTGCAGAAAGACGGTATCGACACGACACTGATTACCGACAACATGGCCGGGCATTTTCTGCGTAGCGGCAGGATTGGCTGTGTGGTGGTGGGTGCCGACCGCATCGCCGCCAATGGTGATGTTGCCAATAAGATTGGCACCTACGGGGTTGCAGTACTGGCCAAGGAAAATGGTGTCCCTTTCTATGTGGCTGCGCCCATCTCTACTGTGGATTTGAAGACCCGCAGCGGAGAGCAGATTCCGATCGAAGAACGCGCCGCCAGTGAAGTAACAGCGATGTTTGGACACAAGGTTGCACCTGAGGGCACGAAAGTAATGAACCCCGCATTTGATGTGACACCCAATCGTTATGTGACGGGCATCATCACCGAGCGAGGTGTTGCAGTGGCCCCTTATGAAACAAGCCTGAAGAAAATGGTTGAAGGAGACTGAGAAGCATATGATGCACAAGATTTTTTTGTTGGGTGTGACCGCGTTCGCCCTAATGGGCGCCAATGAGTTTAGCGGCCGCCGTGCGCCCAGTTTTTCGCTGCCGGATGTAAACATGAAACAGCATGACATTCTCGATTACCGCGGCAAAGTGCTGATCCTTGAGTTCATCCAGACCAAGTGCGAGAAGTGCCAGATTCTGGCCAGGAGCATTGAGACGAAAGTGAAGCCGAAGTTTGGCGATAGCATTGGCGTCCTTAGTGTCGTGGTGCCGCCGGATACTTTTGACGAAGTGAAGAAGTTCATCAATGTATTCAAGGTAACGAGCCCGATTCTCTTTGATGCCGGCCAAATGGCGAGCAGCTACACAAAGGCGACGCCGCAGAGGCCGGCAATGTACTTTCCGCATGTGTTTCTGATCGACCAAAAGGGAGAAATCCGAAACGACTGGCAGTGGATCGCGCCGGGCTTGTATCCGGACGTGCTATCCGGCGATCAGTTGATTGCCGAGATCACAAAGTTACAGGCCGAAGGCAGGCCAAGCACGCCCGCTACCAAGAAGAAATAGCGCTAGGCTAGCGAGTGTGAAGTACTGCGCCATCCTGCTGCTTTGCGCTCTGGGCCTGAATGGCGAACAGGGTTTGCATGGTGCCGTGCGTGCAGGCGACATCGAGAGGGTAAAAGCGTTGCTCGATGCGGGGGCTTCTGTAAAGGAGCGCGATACGCTTGGCGGCACTCCGCTGCATGATGCCTGCTGGTCGGGCAACATGGAGATCGTAACGCTATTGCTCGACCGGGGTGCGGAAGTGGATGCGCCGCACATGGACATCAATGCGGCGCACGCCGAGAGCGGCTCGACGCCTATGCATTATGCGATTCTGACAAATCATCTCGATGTGGTGAAGCTGATGGCTTCGCGAGGTGCAGATCTGAATCGTCGACACCGTCTGGGATCTACGGCGCTGCATCTGGCCGCGAGCCGTGGCCACAGCGATATTGTGGCGTTTCTTCTCGCTAACCGCGTTGAGGTGGACGCTGAAGATGCCAGCGGGGCGACGCCTCTCGATGAGGCTGCCTGGAAGGGCTACCCTGCTGTTGTTGAGTTGCTGCTGAAGGCCGGAGCCAATCCGAAGCACCGCATCAAGGACAGCCGCATCACTCCACTGCACGAAGCATGTGCGCGCGGACATCTTGAGACAGCGCAGTTGCTGTTGATGGCCGGTGCAGAAATCGATGCAAAGGACCAGGCGGGGTCAACACCTCTTGATGAGGCGCTTCGCCAGCCTTATGCGCTGGTTGTCGATTACCTGATGGGTAAGGGTGCAAAGATCGCCGGTGGCGATGCGCGAGGTGCGGCAAGGCAGATGGAAGACGCTGTACTGAAGGGACAAACTGAAGTTGTGAAGTTGCTACTCACTCGGGGCATGGACCCGGACGCCCCCACCGCGAACGGCAGTACTCTCATCCACGATGCCTGTCTCAAAGGCCATATCGGAATTGCCGAATTGCTACTGGGGGCTGGGGCGAGCGCAAACGCGCTGAATGCCAGTGGCGCTACACCTTTGCATGATGCAGCTCTGGGCGGACAAATTGAAATGGCTAGACTGCTGCTTGGTCGAGCAGCAGACGTAAATGCAATCGACCGTGATCTGGGCGCTACTCCGCTTCACTATGCTGCCAGTTGGGGCCGGGAAGAAATGGTGAGTTTGCTGCTGAGTAAGGGGGCGGACAGAACGCGCAAGAACAAGGCGGGCAAGACTGCTCTGGAAGTGGCGCAGGGCGCAGGACAACACGCAATTGTGGGCCTGTTGCGGGCGAAGCCCTAGAGGCTATTGCGGCTTTTTTTGCTCTGGGAAAAGTGCATAACCCTCTGCCGCGCCAATCTTTTCGTAGAGCCAGTTGAGGCGCTTGCGTAGTTCGCGGCTGCGAATCTGACGTGGGCCAGGATCGACGTCAATGTCGCAGCAAAGGCCGTGCAGGTAGAGCGTGAGTGTGTCGATGGTTGCGACCCGCGCATATTCGCGAAATGGCTTGGAATCGCGCCAGGGAATCTTCGCTTTGATGAGCAGTTCTTCTTTGAGTCTCCAGCTCTCTTCGTCTACTTCTCCGTGGATATGACGCTTCAATTCTTCGCGTAGAATTTCTTCAAAGTCATCCCAGAATCTGGGCGCGGCGCGTTCGATGACTTTTGAGGCGATGGTGCGGAAGAGACGGTAGTGATATTCGCCGCTATCGCAGCCCTGCATCGCGAAAGTGAGCAGGACATTGCCATCGAGCTGCGTTTCATTTTGCCAGACGCGGTCTTCATCCTCAACCTTGACTGCATCTTTGGGTGGATCAAGAACGACGCTGATTTCCCCAGGGCCTTCGAGGTGCGGTACGAGCAGGATCGACATGTCGGGAAGCAGCTCTCTGACCATCGGCGGCAGACTGCCAACCGGATCGTAAATCATCTCCTTTTCGTCTTCTGCGTTTAGACGCAGACCAGCGAAATAGAAACTGATCTTTCCCGAGAGAGGAACCATTTCCTTGCGGATTTGTTCCGCGAATGCCTTCACCGTCAACCGCTCTGTCATCAACACTTAGGATGATAGCGCGATACGCTGGGTAGGAGTGGCGCGGAAAATCCTGATCTCAGCGGGTGAGGCAAGTGGCGATTTCTATGCTGCGGGCCTGATCGAAGCACTGCGAAGACGGCGGGGAGATCTTGATTTCTTCGGCTGTGCGCAGCCGCAGATGCTCGCCTCGGGAGTGCGTCCGGTAATGGATGCCGAAAAGTTGGGCGTGGTGGGCCTGGTTGAAGTAGTGAAGCATCTGCCTGGTATTTACGGGGAATATCAGAAACTGCTTGCTGCTGCGCGCGAAGAGAAGCCAGAACTCGCGATCTTGACCGATTCGCCCGACTTCCATCTTCGGGCGGCGCGGCGATTGCACGACATGGGCATCCCGGTCGTGTATCTGGTGGCACCTCAGGCATGGGCCTGGAGACAGGGCAGGGTGAAGCAGATGCGCCTCAACCTGCGGAAGTTGCTCTGCATTTTTCCCTTCGAAGAAGCCTGGTTTCGGGAACGGGGTGTAACAGCGCAATACATTGGCCACCCGATGGCACGTCATATTGCATCAAAGCAGACGCGCGATGAGTTCTTTGCCTCTGTCGGGCTCGACCCGGCGCGAAAGCTCGTGGCCTTGCTGCCTGGAAGCAGGCGCGGCGAAATTGGACGCCACCTGCCGGCGTTAGTAGACGCTGTGGAGAAAATTGGCCGCAAAGAGAGAGTGCAGTTCGTACTAGGGACGCCTCCGTCGGTGGGGCGTGTATTTTTTGCTAACCATTCCCTACCGGAAGCCATCCATGTCATTGAAGGTCAGACCTGGGAATTGCTGGCACACTGTGACGTGGCGCTGGCGGCTTCTGGCACTGTGACCATGGAGGCGGCCCTTCTGGGAGCGCCTACGGTGAGCTTTTACCGGGTGACTGGTTTGAGCTGGCTGATCGGGAAGCTTCTTGTGGATGTACCGTTCTACACCATGGTCAATCTGGTGGCTGGAAAGCGAGTGATTCCGGAGTTGATGCAGGAAAACATGAGTGGCGAAAAGCTTGCCATTGAAACCCTGCGTTTGCTTCAGAGTCCCAAGGAACGGGATGATATGAAGAGGGGTCTTGCGGAAGTGGCGCGCGTTCTGCGCAGCGACCACGATCCGTTTGAAGTAGCCGCCCGTATTGTGGATGAGATTCTGAATGAAAAACATGAAATATCTGCCAATTCTGTTGCTTAGCACGGCGCTGTTTGCGCAACAAGAGCGTCGCACTCGTGTGGACGTAGAACACTACGACATCGATGTGACCGTACTACCGGCAACGCAAAGCATCAAAGCCAAGGTGAAGATGCGGGTGATGCCGATCGATGATCGTATTGCCTCGATGCAGGTGGATTTCAACGATGCACTGAGGGTTGCCAATGTCACGGATGACGCGGGGGCTCCGGTTAGCTTCACAAAGACGGCCGATTTTAGTTACCGTTTGCAATTTGCCCAGCCTCTTGCCAAAGGCAAATCGGTGAACTTGAATTTTGAATACGAAGGACGTTTCGATGGCCACGAGGAGAGTCCGGTTTACGGTATTCGCTTTGCGGCAGTCGAACAGACGGGCGCTACTTTTCTTTATCCTGCGCGCTGGTTCCCGGTGAATGAATACACGAGCGACCGCTTCACGATGAATCTGAACGTGACGGTGCCGGCAGAGTTTCGCGTGTTGAGTTCGGGCATCGATTTGAAGTCGGATGCTGCTGGTCAAAGTACATATAGCTTTAAGACAACGCAGTCGGCGCTGTATGGCAGTTTCGCCGTGGTGCGTGGTAACCCGACGCGCGTGAGTGTTGAGGGAGTAACAAGTTCAATCTGGTTCAGCAACACTGCGATTGCAAATGAGATGGGCGCGATGGTGGCAAAGGCGATGAATTTTCTTTCGGACCTGAACGGCAAGCCACCGGCGGTGAACTTGACGCTGGTAGAGAGCTTTAAGGGATTTCCGAATGGTTATTCCGCACCAGGGATGTTGTTTCTCTCTCCTTCGGGAATTGGCACAGAAGTGAACCAGCGACTGATTTTGAATCAGGTATCGCGACAGTGGTGGGGTGGTCTCGTGTCGCCGATTTCGCGGAACCATATCTGGATTGTGAACGGCCTGGCGCGCTACAGTGAAGCGCTCTATTTTGAATCGACAGCTGGCCCTGCGGGCGTTGAAACCGAGATGCGTGACATCTATGTTGAAGCTTTGACGCAACCGGACCCGCCTTTGATCCAGAGTGCCCGCTATGAAGATTATTCACCAGAATTCTGGGCAGCGACAGCTGGCAAGGGTTCGGCAGTTTTGAACATGCTTCGTGGCGTTTTGGGCAAGGACAAATTTGAGCAGGTATTGAAGCGCTTTGCGAAGGATTTCGCCTACAAACAAGTGTCAACGAATGATCTTCGCAAAGTAGTGGAGCAGGTGCACGGGCAGGATCTCGGCTACTTCTTTATTCAGTGGATCGAATCCTCAGGCGCACCGGAATTCAAGCTTTCCTACACTGTGTTTCGCACGGCAAAAGGCTTCCGGATTCTGGGTAAGGTGTCGCAGGATCTCGACACCTTCCGCATGCCGGTAAAGCTCAAGATCGAGACAGAGGGCAACCCGGAAGAAAAGATCGTAGAAGTAGTTGGTACCTCGTCTGAATTCAGTGTCGAGACTTTTGGAAAACCACTGTCGGTAAAGCTCGATCCGGAAATGCAGGTGTTGCGTTACGACGACAAGATCCGGGTTGCAGTGGCCATTCGCAAGGGCGAACAATTTGCTGAAGTGAGCGATTTTCAGGAGGCGCTGAAGGAATACCAGAAGGCCCTGGAGGTGAATCGCAACTCCTCTCTCGGGCACTACCGGGTTGCCGAAATATTCTTCCTGCAGAACAACTATCAATCGGCCGCCAACGAGTTTCGAGAAGTCATGAACGGCGATCTTGAGCCCAAGTGGACGGAAGTATGGACGCACATCAACCTCGGCAAGATCTTTGATGTCACCGGGCAGCGAGAGCGCGCGGTGAGCGAATACAATCAGGCGATTCGTACGAAGGACAATACGCAGGGTGCGATGGAAGAAGCGGCCAAGTACGTCAAGGAACCCTACAAGCGGGCAAGCAGCGATCGTTAGTCTAGACGCTTGCGGAAGCGCAGGGCGCTGAGAGCAAGGATGCTGGTGCCAAGGACGGCAAGTGCGAGAATTTGCGGCCAGAGGATCGAGAAGCCGACGCCTTTGAGGAAAATGCCGCGCACCACTTCCATGAAGTAGCGCATTGGGTTCAGATAAGTGACCCACTGCACAATCTCGGGCATGTTGCGGATGGGGAAGCTGAAGCCGCTCAACATGAACATCGGTTGAAACAGGAACAGCGTTGTCATCATTGCCTGTTGCTGTGTGTTTGAGACTGTTGAGATAAAGAGGCCGAGACCAAGGGTGCACTCGATAAAGAAGAGACTGGAGAAGACCAGGAGCGCGGGGCTGCCGTTGAGCGGGACACGGAAAACGATAAGGGCGACGCTTGTGATGAAGAGTAGTTGCACCAGCCCGATGGCGGCGAAGGGGAGCGTTTTGCCGATGATCAGTTCGATGGGGCGGATGGGTGTGACCATGAGTTGTTCCATGGTGCCAATCTCTTTTTCGCGAACGATCGCCATGGATGTCAAGGAGAGCGTGACGAGCATGATGATGTTCACGAGAACCCCGGGCACGAAGTAATTACGGCTTCGCAGCTCTGGATTGAACCAGACGCGCGGCTCGGCGACGAGGTTGGGAATCGGGGCGCGGAGTGGATGGTCAACGGCGCGGCCGACCAGTTTTTGTTGCTGCAGTGTGACGAGCTTTTCAGCCGCAAATTGGCGGATCACCTGAGTGCACTGGGTTGAGATGATGCTGGCAGTGTTGGAGTTGGTTCCATCGACGAGCACCTGCACGGCGGCCTCTCGTCCTCGTGCAAGATCTGCGGCGAAGCCGGGCAGGATACGAATGACCCCATCCGATTCGCTTGTATCCAGGGAGTGTTGTGTCTCTGCTTCTGACTCGAGATAGCGAATAATCGTGAAGCGCCCTGAGCCGGTAAAGGCTTCGAGAAGCGCGCGCGATTCGACGGTGCGGTCCTGATCCATCCAGGCGATTCTGGCATGCTCGACGTCAAGGTTGACGGCATAGCCGAAGACCAGCAACTGGATGAGAGGTGGCATGATCAAGGTGGCGCGCATGCGGGGTTCGCGCAAGGTCTGCTTGAACTCTTTGATGATGATTTCTCGTATACGTTCCCACATATGGATCAAGCCACCTTGGCCCGCATTTTGCGGACAGCAAATAGAAAAACAAGCAAGCCGTAAAGCATGAGTGCGAGGATCTCGGCCCAGAGGATTTGCACGCCGACCCCTTTGAGGAAGATTCCCTTAAGAATGGTTACGAAGTAGCGTGCTGGCACGATACGGGATACAAGCTGGATCACCGGCGGCATGTTGTCGATGGAATAGATAAAGCCGCTGAGGAGAAAGGCCGGAAGAAAACTGGAAATCATGCTGAGCTGATAGGCGACCACCTGATTGCGGGTGATTGTGGAAAGCATGATGCCCCAGCAGAGCGCGCCAAAGCAGAACAGGGCCGAGCATGCGACCAGTAAAACCGGACTGCCGCGCAACGGGACGCCGAAGAGATAAACGCCCGTGAGGATGCAGATTACCATGTCGACCATGCCGATGGCGAAGTAAGCGGAGAGCTTGCCGAGCAGGAATTCCACGGGCCGCAGGGGTGTAGAGAGGAGCTGCTCCATGCTGCCGTTCTCCCATTCTCGAGCGACGCAGAGGCTGGTTAGAACGGCGGCGATGATCATCAGGATTACGGCGATCAGGCCGGGGACGATGTAATTGCGGCTTTTGAAATCACTGTTGAAAACGACGCGAATGCGGGCGTCGATGGAGTTGGCTTTGGGAGCACCCAGGCGCTCTCTGGCTTGTGTTCGAAGTTCTATCGAATGCAAGATCACCAGGTTTTGGGCATAAGCGAGCGCGATGCCCGCCGTATTCGAATCGCTGCCATCGAGAATGATTTGCACTTTCGCTTCGCGGCCCGCCTTGAGCTCTGCTCCGAAGCCGGGCTGAATCATTACGCCGACAATCGCCTTGCTTTGGTCGATGGCCTGGTTCAGTTCAGCCGGAGAAGTTGCGGAAGCGACAATGTCGAAGTAGCGACTGCCTTTGAATCGTTCGATCAGCTCGCGGCTCTCCGGGCTACGGTCGAGATCGTAGACGGCGGCAGGCACATGATCCACGTCAAGGCTAAGCGCATAGCCGAAAAGGAGGAGCAGCAGCAATGGAATTGCCAGCGCCATGTAGAGGCTGAGCGGATCACGAAAAATGTGCAGGAATTCTTTGCGGGTGACGGCCCACCAACGGCGGAAGCTCATGACGCGGCAGCCTCCTCGCGTTCGATACTGTCCACGAAGACTTCTTCCATGCTCTGCTTGCTCACCTCGTGTTTGAGGGCCGCAGGAGTGCCTAGCGAGATTACTTTGCCTTTATACATGAGCGCGAGCCGGTGGCAGTATTCTGCTTCGTCCATGTAGTGAGTTGTGACGAAAACAGTTTGGCCTGCATCGCTGAGCTGATAAATGAGATCCCAGAATATGCGCCGCGCAATGGGGTCGACACCGCTAGTTGGCTCGTCAAGAAAGACGATGGGTGGTTCGTGAAGGATGGCACAGCCGAGTGCGAGTCGCTGCTTGAAGCCTCCAGGGAGCGTGCGTGTCATTGTGTTTTCGCGACCGGCGAGGTCTGCCATTTCGATGGCGTATTGTTTGCGGGCGGGGCGTTTGTTCTTGGCGACACCATAGATACCGCTGAAGAAATCGATGTTCTCACCAACAGTCAGGTCGTCGTAAAGAGAGAAGCGTTGGGACATGTATCCGATGTTGGCCCGCACTTTTTCGGGATCGGTGGCAACGTCGAAATTGGCGACGATGGCACGGCCACTGGTGGGAGCGAGAAGACCACAGAGGATGCGGATTGTCGTCGATTTACCGGCACCGTTGGGCCCGAGAAAACCGAAGATCTCGCCCTTGCTAACGGTCAGGGTGACGTTATCGACAGCGACGAAGTTGCCGAAGCGTTTGGTGAGAGATTCGGTGATGACGCTTGCTTCGCTCATGCGGCAGCCTTGATGTCGAGGCTATGAATTTCGGCGATCAAGACATCTTCGAGAGTGGGTGTGATGCGTTCGGCTTCGAGGTCGAGATCGGCGATGATGTCGAGAAGTGCGGTGCCCGGGGCAAGGAATAAGTGGAGTTCTGCACCGCTGAGTTCCACATTGATTACACCTTGCCGATTCTTGAGAGTTTGTTGCAGGCTGCGTAGATTTCGGCCACGGATCGCGTAGCATTTCTCGGGCATTGCGGCTTTCAGTTCGGCTGGGGTTCCGGAGAGAACAATGCGGCCTCTGTCCATCAGGCCGATACGGTGACAGCGCTCTGCTTCATCGAGATAGGCGGTCGAAACCAGCACGGTTAACCCGTCGCGAACAAGTTCTTCGAGGATGAGCCAGAAGTCGCGGCGAGAGACGGGGTCGACACCATTGGTTGGTTCATCGAGAAAAAGGATTTGTGGCTTGTGGAGCAGCGTGCACATGAGCGAGAGCTTCTGCTTCATGCCGCCAGAGAGCTGGGCAGCCATGCGGTCGCGAAACGGCTCCATGCGCGTCATCTTGAGCAGGCGCGTCTTGAGTTCTACTCGCGTCGTGCCCGTGATGCCGAACAGGTCTGCATAAAAATCCATGTTCTCTTCGACACTCAAGTCGCCGTAGAGTCCGAATTTTTGAGCCATGTAGCCGATGGCGTCTTTGACGCGATCAAGCTCCTTGGTCACATCGAGGCCAGCAACAATGGCTTGCCCTTCGTCCGGATCGAGCAAGCCGCAAAGCATTCGAAGCGTGGTGGTTTTTCCTGCTCCATCTGGACCGACAAGGCCAAAAACTTCGCCGGGAGCAACTTCAAAGTTGAGTTTGCTGACAGCCTGAACGGCACCAAAGCGCCGCGAAAGCCCCTTGGCCTGGACAGCGGCTTCCATCTAGTTCAGCCGTATTTCTGCGTCGACGGGCATGTTCAGTTTCAACTCGCGATTGGAGTTTTCAACGTCGACTTTGATGCGGTATACAAGCTTGACCCGCTCTTCGTTGGTCTGAATTTGTTTGGGGGTAAATTCTGCCTCGCTCGCGATAAAGCTGATCTTGCCGGTATAGGTTTTGTTCGGATAGGAATCGGAGTGGATCGTGACTGGCATCCCCAATTGAATTCGCCCGAGTTTGGCCTGAGGAACATACCCACGCAGCCAGGGCTTGTCGATTTCACCGAGCGTCAGCAGCGGTGTGCCAGCAGCAAGGACTTCCCCCGGATCAGCACTCTTGACGAGCACTACACCGTCTACCGGAGAGCTCAGCGTTGTGTCGTCGATCTGCGAATCAATCACACTCACACTTGCTTTGCTTCGTTCAACATCCGCGCGGCGGGCGCTGAGATCTTCCTCTTTGCGCTGGATTTCAAGGCTTTGTGCCTGCGTGATCTTGAGTGCTGCCTCGGCTCGGGCCACTGCGGCACGGGCAGATTCAATATCTGTCTTGCGCGGGCCTTCGAGGATCAGGGCCAGCCGCTGTTCTGCGTTTTGAACTTGTGCAACGGTGGAATCGAAGCGTGCCTTGAATTGATCGAATTGCGACTGGCTGATGTCTTCTTTAGCGATCAGCTTCTGGGCGCGATCATATTCGCGGCCCGCCTGGTCGCGCGCTACCTTGAGATCGATGAGTTGGGCACGGGATTGTTCTACTTCCTGAGGGCGGGCACCATCGAGTAGCTCTTGTAGTTTGGACCTGGTTTGGCGAAGCTCAGCCTGTCGGAGATTCGTCTCCGCTTCGAGAGTTGTTTTTTGATACTGGATCGCTGTACGGAGTTGTAACAGATTGGATTGCGCGACATCGATTGAAGAACTGTCGCGGAGACGAATGCGCGTCATCTGTTCACGGTCGAGGCGCGCAAGTAGTTGCCCCTGCTTTACGTTTGCTCCTTCATCCACAGCTAGCTCCACCAGTTTGCCGGCCGTCTTAAAAGCTATGTCGATCTTGCGAAATTCAACGTTGCCGCTCAGGCGGAGAACGTTGTCGTTTACAACCTTAAGACGAGTCCAGGCGAAGTAGGCGCCGACGGCGACTACGAGAATCAGAATTGGTAGCAGCCGTTTCATTACTTGACCATCCCTTTCACTGCTTGTTCCATGCTTCCGGTGGCAGCTGCAACGTCGATACGTGCGAGGTTAAAGAGGTAGAGTGCTGCGAGATTATTATCTCTGGCTCGCGCGAGGCGAGTTTGAGCGTCGGTGAGTTCAACACTGTTGGACACTCCAGCCTCGATGCGTCGCTGCGCTTGAGCGAGTTCATTTTCGCTAAGCTCCAGGCCTAACCTGGCTGTTTCGATTTGAGCGCGGGCACTTTTGAGAGTGTTCAGCGAGATGCGTACTTCCAATTCGATTTGTTTTTTAAGATCTTCAGCGCGGAGTCGTTCCTGACGAAGAAGCACTGTACTTTCAGCTCGCCGAGCTTCGCGGCGGCCGCCGTCAAAGATGGGGACCCGCAGCCCGATGGCGACACTTCGCGTGGGCAACATAGTGGAGCCATCGCCGATGGTGCCATAGTTACCGGATGCACCGATCGTGGGAAGACGTTCCGAGCTTATGCTTTTAAGATTCATCTGGGCTGAGCTCTGCCGTTTCTGTAGTGCGATCAAGTCGGGTCGTTGCGCGAGTGCAGCTTCGAGCGCTGCCTCAGGACTTGGAATGATTTCTGAACCGTCGTTCATTCGATCCGTTAGCTCGACCGCTTGTGTAAGGTCAAGACCAACTACCCGGTTGAACTAACGGATCGAATGAACGACGGTTCAGAAATCATTCCAAGTCCTGAGGCAGCGCTCGAAGCTGCACTCGCGCAACGACCCGACTTGATCGCACTACAGAAAC
>JANXLY010000304.1 GCA_025354885.1 Acidobacteriota bacterium
TTTTTTGTGTGTTCAAAGTGTCGATGAATTTCGGACTGGTAATCTCTGTTTGCTGGTCTGCATTTTTTAAAATTCCTATCGACACTTAGAACGCAAGGGTGCCCCCCTTGCTACCGAAAAAACCAACTCAAAAACCATCGAAAGGAGCCCAAAAATCACAGCCAGCCCAACTTCACCCCTTCAGGCTCATTCTTGGATTAGAAAATGCTTCCCAGCGTTAGCAGGAAATTGCCACGCCCATCCTTCTTCTCCTCGTTGACGTCCATCAGCTTTTCAAGGAAAATCCGCAAGAGTTTCGTGGCTCCGCGTGGCCGCCCGACCGCATCGTCACTCAACCGCCTGCCTTCTGGCCCGCGATATTCCCAATGCCCGCGTGAGATCATCGATGCTGGTCGCTTCATAACCGTTGCGTAGAAAGAGCTGCCGCGCTGTTTCCACTACTTCACACCGGTCAAATTCGAGAGGCCGCGCCATACCTATTAGATACACTCAAATCATGAAACGGCTTACCCTCATGCTGGCTGTCGTCGCAATGGCTTTTTCTCAGGATGCCCCCAAGCAGTCTGAAGTCAGAAAAATCACCGATGCCGATGACCTCGCGCAACTCCTCAAGAACGAGAAGAACATGTTCTTTCTCGATGTTCGTGAACCTAAGGAAATCGAAGAACTCGGCTCCGTCAAGGGCTACGTCAACATTCCTCTTGGCGAACTGGAAAAGCGCATGAACGAAGTCCCGAGGGACAGGATCATCATCACTGCTTGAAACGGCGGAGGCCGAGCCGCGCGTGCCGCGGACATGCTCACCAAATCCGGTTACAAAGTAGCCGCATCCTGTGGACTCAAAGATTGGCGCGAAAAGAATAAGCCGCTAGTCGGAAAGACGAGCAAGGGGAAATAGGACGCAAGAGTATCTGTGTCTTTTGTGGCTCCGCCCTGGGCACCAGGCCGGAATATGCCCAAGCTGCTTTACAGCTAGGCAGGCTTCTGGCAGAACTTCAAATCGAACTCATCTACGGAGGATCCAATGTCGGCCTCATGAAGATCTTGGCTGATGCAACATTGGCAGCCGGTGGCGAAGTCACCGGCGTCATACCGGATTCATTGGTTGAGCGTGAGATCGCACACCCGGCTTTGACGCGGCTGGAAACTGTTCCCTCCATGCACACCCGTAAAGCCAGAATGGCCGAACTGGCCTCTGCCTTTATTGCGCTGCCAGGCGGATTGGGAACCTTCGATGAACTCTTTGAAATTCTCACCTGGCGCCAACTTGGCTTCCACTCCAAGCCCGTCGCGCTGCTCAACACGCTCGGCTACTTCAATCCCCTCGTTCAACTTTGTGACCATGCCACCGCTGACGGTTTTATTCGCACTACGAATGTCCCTCTCTGGACAGTTCACTCCACTCCGGAGCAGGTCTTGGAAACATTCGCTCTTTCGCGATTCTGAGTCTGCTCACTTCAGACGCTTACGAAAAAACAAATCCATGCCAAAGGTGCCGTTCTCTTCCCGTATGGCCACCACGCTCCAGGTCTTCGATATATCCCAGTCCACCCGCACGATCTGTTGCTGCGTGCGGTTCAAATTCGTAATGTAGGTGAGCGTCACATCCCGGCTCACCTGCTGTTCCAGCGATAGTCTGGCTTGCGGTACGTTGTCGATTCCCGTAAGCTGCGGATCGATCCGCACTCTTGAAATTCCAAAGAACCTTTGCAATCGGCCATTGATACCCGCCGTTACCGCAGCCCCAAGGATCACACTCGAATCATTGCCAAACATCCCTTGCGATTGACCTACGGGCGTTTGCGCGATCGAACTGGTTCCTCCTGGGTTTCGCCCAACCGTAAGCAAAGCCAGAATCTCGTTCGATTGCAGTGGCGGGTCACTGCGGTAACTCATATTTAACTTGCTTGCCGGTCCCGTAAAGTTCATAGTGATCACAACGCCGCGCGCCCGAGTTTCGAGGTCCAGCCCAATCACAGGCTCAATTCGCAATGGATTGCTGAAGTTCACCTCCCCCCTGCTGATCTGATACCGCGTCCCAAAGAAATCAATTTCACCTTGCGTAACGGCAACGCGCCCCAGCAATATGGGCCTCTGCGGTGTGCCTCGCAAACGCAGCGCCACTTCACCCTTCACCTCTTTTGTAAAGGCGGTGGAGAACTCTACGTTTTGCGCTGCATCGATGTGAACATCGAACTGCAGGTTTCGGAGGAATTCATTCTGTACTGGTGTGCCAGGTGACGAGGTCCCCAGGATCAACTGCGCGGTGTCAATCTGCCCGATACTACTGCGCAGGATCACAATATTTCCGGTCAGAATACTTTGCGCTGTGGTTCCAGTCATCGCCAAATTCGCATTCGCGCTCGTCGATACGCCTTCGGGATATCGAATTCGCACTTGTGTTGCCTGCGCCTGCAATCGGTAGCTGAGCACTTTGCCGAATCCAACAAAGCCGCTCAACTGCAATTCGCCGCCTCCCGTTTGCGCCTTAAGCGTATCGATCGTGGCTCGATTCTTGTCAAACAGAATTGTTCCATTCACTTTATCCAGGCCCGTGATAACATCCCTTAAATAAAACGAAGCGTTCTGAAACGAAAGCTTTCCGTCCAATTGCGGATCTGCTGAAGTCCCCTGAAGTTTTGCATCCAGCGCGGCTGCGCCCGAAGCAATCAGGTCTGGCTTGATCGTAGAAAGCACCGCCAGGTTTATGGTTCCCTTGGCCTGCCCAGTGAGCCCCTTTGTGTCGGTGCGATACAGAATCGAAGCTATAAAATTAGTATCCTTAGCGACAAAGCGCACATCTCGCGCTCCAACGAGACCCCGGCGAAACTCGACGACAATCGGTCCTTCATTTCGCAATACGAAATCCGCAACTGCCGGGAGCGTCTCCTTCACATAATCTTTGTTCGGAGCCAATTGCAACTGCGGAATGGTTAGCTTTCCGTCCCAACCCTGCCGGTCCAGCAACGGCCCTTTGAAGAAGAAACTCGCCTCGGCACTCCCTTCGTATGGCAGTGGGCTGGGCAGCAATTCCTGGCTGAAGAGTTGTGCAATCGTCGCAAAATCCAGTCGGGGTAATTGCAGGCGTAGTTCGGTATCGAGCCTCGTTCCCAACTGAATGGTTGCATCGCCCTTGACCGGGAGTTGTCGAATGGTCCCCGACGCCGTCAACGCTGCCCTCTTCCCTGTGGTTCTGGATGTAAATTCAATTTGTCCCACCGGCCTGCCAAAGCGCGTAATGTTTGCTAACGCCAGGCGGCCATCAAGCTTGGATGGTGCAACTCCTTCCGGAGACCAGGTGAACTCCACCTGAGTATCCGCCGTTACTTGCGCATTCACATCAATGCCAAGCTCACGGTATTGAGCGATAGACATCAGGGGCAGCGCTTCCACCTTCAATACTGCGTTTCCTGCTCCAATTTTCCAGTCATTGCCGCCGGCCTTCAGGTTCAACATTCCTTTCATTGGCTGTCGTCCCAGTCTTGCCTCCCACTCCGGCACCTTCACTTCGCGCTTCGATGCCGAGTAAACCGCAGACACTTGTTGAAATCGGTAGTCCCGAACTTCAATCCCGTCCGAACGAAGGGTGCCGTCGATTGCCGGGTCCCCCCATGTGCCTCGCAATGCGAATCCAAGTTGCGCTGTTCCTTGCAAGGGTTCTGAAAATCCTGCCTCTTTCCCCAGCCGCCCAAGGTCTTGAATCTGAGCTTCCAGCTTGCCGCTCAACAAACTGGCTGCATTCAGCTTGCCCTCGTCCATAACCGCATTTACATTGCCCCTCAGTCGCACTCCCGCCATCTCCAGATCCACGTCATTCACTGTCACAAGGTCCTGGCTGTAATCCACATGCCCGTGGATCCCATTGATTTGGTGGCCTTCCATCAACAGATTTTGCGCCGCCAGGTTGCCACGAAACCGCGGGTCCTTCACCGTTCCCGTAAAGATCCCCTTCAACTCCGCATGGCCCCGCTCCAGTTCTGCGGGCAATTTGTCTTCCGTCCATCCCAACAGTCGCAAAGCCGGCAGAAGTTCGCGAAACTCCGTAGATCGAAGTTCAAGAGCAATACCTTTGGATAGATCTCCTGCAAAATTGAGTCGCGAATGCGGCAAGGCGAGAAAGCTGTTGCGCGCTACCAAACGATTGCCTGCCTCTTCGTATCCAAGCGCCAATAGTCCATTCAACGCACTTGGACCGCTGGTCGATTCGATCGCAAGATCTGCCGTAATTGCAACAGGAGTCTTGCCCCCTTTTGCAGTTATGGGCCCCGTGATCAGTCCATTCCACGGCACATCTCTCAGATTCATCTGCCGCAATACCGTCGCTACTTCTACCTTCGAAAGATCTCCGTCGAGGCTCCACCCTTCTTGCTGATCCCACAAGAAACCACCCTCTATGCTTCCGCCAAATCCCTCCACTCGCAGGCCGCTCAGCGTAACGCGTGCTGGAAGTATGTCCACTTTGGACTTTGCTGTAAGTGGTCCCAGTCGTGTCGATTCGTCGCGATAGTACAAATCGCGCCCTTTGGCTGCTCCATGCAATTCCAAGCCCCGACCAGCCTCATACAAAAGGCTACCCGAGTAATTCAGGATGCCGCTAGGTTCGATGGGCCCCTTGATGAATGCGTGTGCCTGTTTGACTGCTATTAGTCCTTCGAGTTCCAGATCCAGACGCAACGGGTCTTCTTTTCCGTCAAGGTTCCGCACTGTCCCTCGCGCGCTCACCTCGCTCCCCTCTGGCGAACGGTAACTCAGTTTGTCAATCCGGATCTGGTTGCGCTCAATTCCAAACTCCAGGCTGGACCTGCCCTCGAGCGCAGGGTAGCTTCCCTGCTGGTATCGAATCGAATTTGAATCCAGGTTCCCTTTGTAGCTCCGCGATGCCGGCAAATAGTCCATCCTGGCTTTGAATTCCCGCGCCTTGATTTCGAAGGGAGTACGTTGTTCATTCCATTGAAAGTCACCCTTTTCTATCTCCAGCCGACCCAGCCGCCAATCGACAATGCTGTCTAATACTCCGCGATCCGTACTCTTGATCTTGGGGCCGGGAAGATTCGTCGTGCCGTCTGGATAAGTCACCAGATGAAACTTTGCTTCTTTCAGTAGAAGTCCTCGCAAGTCGAGACGAGACTTGTCAAAACTGGCAAATCCGACTTCGATTTGCACCTCGCGTGCCTCGAAAAGAGCAGGCTCCCCTGCACCTTCTTTCCCTCTCAAAACTACCCCTTCTGCAACCACTCGTCCACTCCAGAAGTCAATGCGCAGTTTTTGAATCGAGAGCTTGGCCCCCAGGCTCTTTTCCACTTCCGAAACGGCCCGTTCCATCACATATCGATCCGTCCAGCCCGATCGCTCCATCCACCAGATTCCGCCACCAGCCAGGCAAAGCAACGCGAGCAATACCCGGTAGCGGCGCTTCATTTGTTGCTCCCCAGCCATCTAACCTTCGTCGACGCTTCGCTCTCGTTCAACCACCGGTCCAGCAGATTGTCGATTCTCTGTTGGGTGAGCAGTTCCAGGATCTCGGCGCGCGCCTGATTGTACGTGCCTTTAGCCTTGCCGACGGTTTCCGGGTGATAATCCTGCTCATAGTAGTCTTTGATTTCCTCATCGCTAATCTGAACGCCGGGCCGAAAGCGAAAGTCGATGAACGACAGAATCGCCAACTGCCACCGTAACGAATCTTTGAGATCGATTTCACTGATTTGTTTCGCTTTCAACTGCTCTTCGTACTCTTCCTCCTTGCCGCCAAAGCGTTGCTTCTTTAGCGCGGCCAAAGCGTCTGCAAGCTGTGGCTCAGTCGGCAGCGGATAACGGCTAGTCTGCATCTCGATCCGGATCAGCGCAAGCTCGATCATCTTTTGCGCAGCTCTCTTTTTGTCTGCATCCCCTGTCATTACAGGCTTCCCGTTGATCAGTGCTGCACTTCGCAATGACGACAGCACCTGCTGTTCTGTGATGATCTCCCCGCCAACGCTCACCACGATCCGGTCTACGACCTCAGCGCCCATTGCGCCTGCAAAACACAGCATGAGGAGCAACTTCAACATCAGAATGCCTGTCCGAGCGAGATATGAAATTGAAACTGATTGACGCGCAACAGCGCCTCGCGGCCGCGACCGAACAACAGGTCTTGACGGCTGCCTTCGAAACCATTGAAGCGCGGCGAGTTGGGCGTGAAGGCAAGATCGATACGTACAGGCCCAATCGGAGTACGGTAACGCATTCCAAAGCCAATCGCGTGCACCATATAGTCAAAATCAGTGACCCCTTTTTGATTCCAGTTGAAGCGCACCTTCGAAATTTCGCTATAGACGTTTCCCGCATCGTGAAAAATGACACCTCCCAGGTTGTCGCCAATCAGCGGGAATCGCAGCTCAAGGTTATTAAACAGCAACGCTTTGCCTCCAAGCGGAAAACCGGTCTTCAGGTCGCGAGGGCCTGCTTGATTCTCCGGAAATCCACGATGCGAATACGCACCGCCTCCAAAGAATCGTTCCGGTAAGGGAACGTCGGATTGCGAAGTCAAGCCCGCACTCATGTAAGGAGCCAGAATGCCAAAATTGGTACTTCGCGCGAAAACCATGTCTCTGCCCAGTTTGTAATAGCTCGAATTCCTGCTGATCAATCTCAGGAAATTTGTAGAAGATCCAAACCCTTTGCTTGCTACTCCAAAGTCGGCAGTCGTAAACCTGCCTCTGCGTGCATCTGCGGGATCGTCCCGCCGATCCTGTATGAAGGTCGACGAAATACTGCCCACGCGCACTGGCTGGGACAGGAGCGGAATCAGCGATGGATCCACTTTGATTGTGTTTTCATCGATCTTCACCAGTCGATAGGTAAACCGGTACTGCATCATGTTTGCGAGGTTGAGCCGCTGCGCCAACTGCAAGCTGCCCTCCAGCCTTCGTGAGTTAAAAGTTCTCACGTTTCGTGCATCATCATATAACCCGGTCGCCGTCAGACTGAAGTGGTCGTTATCGCGAAATTGAGGAGCAAGGTACGTCAGCAGCACCCGGCGCTGGATGTTGGACAATCGCGTCTGGGCCCCAATCGTATGGCCCAGTCCAAGAAAGTTCGAGCGCGTCACTCCAAGGCTGATGCGTGGCGCAAATCCAGCTCCACCGGCAGGGGAATCGAAGCTCGTGATGTCTCCCCCGATGCGCGCGATTTCAGCACCCAAACCGCCGTTAAAGCTGAGCTTCGATGCTTCTTCCAAATTAAACAACAGAATCTTGGATATCTCTTCGCCTTCAGGATTCTGCTGCCTTGTATCTACTCTCGCAAAGATCCCAAGGTCGTACAGTCTGCGCTGTGAGGCAAAAACTTCCGTATTGTTCAGCGGATCACCTGCTTTGAGCTTGATTCGCTTTTGGACCAGTGCCGGATTTGTATTCTTCAACCCACTCACCACTACATCCCTTACAAAATGCTGTAATCCACCCCGGATCGTGTACACAAGCTCCACCAGATCCGGCCCCGTGCCACGCTCAACCTTCACTTCAAAGGTCGCTTCCGGGAATCCAGTCTGATACAGAAGGTTCAGCACCCGCTCTCGGTCGCTGTTGATTGTAATCACGGAATACGGCTGCCCCTGAGACGCGCTCAGGCTGCCTTGAATCACGGTCTTGTCGCTATCCGCGATTCCCTCCAGCCGAACTGCTTCAATGATCGTTTGTGGTCCCTCAGCAATTGAAATCGAGACCGCAACTGCTCCCTCCTTCCCCTGATTCTGGCGGCTGACTTGGGTCTCTACCTTTGCCGCCAGAAATCCGTTCGCCCGATAAAGCTCCTCGATCGCATTTTTGTCCGCTGCCAGCATTTCGTCACTGTAGTGACCCTTCCGATAACGCAACATCGTTGCCGGCTTCACCGCCATCCGCTCCAGGAGTGTTTTCTCGTCGAAATAGCGGTTCCCCTTGAGAATCAGTTCCGCCACCTTGTAGCGCGGCCCGCGTTCAATGTTGAAGTCAACGTAGGCGTCTTTCTTCAAATCAATTTCATCTACAGGCTGTCCATCCTGTTCCACTTCGTAGCTTACTTTTGCATCAAAATAGCCCTTGCCCCTCAAGAAACCGACCAGATTTAGGTTACCTTCCACGAGCAAGTCCTTGTCTATCGTCTGCTCCTGATAAATGGGGACTAACCTGCGCAGCGCGCTTTTCGGTATTTTCGCGCCAATGGTCCGCACATCTACAACGGGCCCTGCCTCGATACGCAAACTTGGAACTGCAACCTTTGCCTTTGGCTCATAATCAACCCTTTCGAGCTGCACCTTCGCCAACAGGCGATCTGTCTTCCGGTATTTCAGCAGCATATTCCGAATGCCGTTCTGCACCTTCTGGTCGCTAAAGTAGCGCCAGCCACTTCGCCTGAAAATGGGCCGCCATCCTGTGGTCCCAATCAATTGATCTTCTGTCAGCAAAAGGTTTCCACGAAACACTGGACGCGAAAAGTGGGCTCGGCTGCCAGAATCGACAATGAATCGAATGTTCACCTGCTGGTGTTCTGTGTCCCGAATCAGCTCATACCGTACTTTGCTCTCGTAATAGCCCTCGAGCCGCAGCTCCGTTTCGATCGCGTCAACAGATTGGGTCAACAGGCTTACATCAAACAAAGTCCCAAGGGACAGTTTTGCCGCATTGATCAAGCCACCCTTCGCCAGTGCGCCTGGAGTTCCTTCCACATCCACGCTTCCCGCAAATTCGTTGTTCTCGGTCTGGAACCTAAGAATGACATCTTCGCCCTCGTTCACCGCATCCACAATCAGGTTTGAGTACCGACCCGTTCGATAGAGTGCCGCCATTGACTCGCGGATCCGAACCCCGTCAAAACGCTCGCCCACTTTTAATGGAAGAAGCGCTTTCAATTCCGAATCTGGAATTGCCTGCTTCTCAGGCGAAAATCGAATCGCCGAGATCCTGCGCCCCTCGTAAGGTTGCGCGAAAGCCACAACCGCCAACAGGGCGAGGCAGGCCAAACGGCCCAATCTGTTTCGCTGCTTGCGCAATGCCACCTTTGAGTATCTTAGCAACCACAAACAAGGTGATTGTTAATATGGGCACAGTGTTGCAACCAGATCGCTATTCGAGGCAAACTCGCTTCTCGCCTCTTGGCCTTGCTGGTCAGGAGCGACTCGCCGCAGCTACTGTTGCCATCGTCGGTTGTGGCGCACTCGGCACCTTTCATGCCTCCGCACTCGCTAGAGCTGGCATCGGTCGCCTCAAAATCCTCGACCGCGACATCGTGGAATGGTCCAACCTCCAGCGCCAATGGCTTTTTGACGAAGAGGATGCCCACGAACAGCGTCCTAAAGCTGCCGCCGCAGCTGCCCACATCGCCCTCTTTAACAGTGAAATCACCGTCGAAGCCCTCGCCGTTGATCTCAATGCTTCCAACATCGAGGACCTCCTTGAAAACGTCGATCTCATTCTCGATGCCACCGACAACTTCGAAACCCGCTTCCTGATTAACGATTTTTCGATCGAACGCGGTATCCCCTGGATTTTTGGTGCTGCCGTTGGAAGCTATGGCCTCGCCTTTCCCATTCTGCCCGGTATCGGACCCTGTCTTCGTTGCCTCTACCCGGAGCAGCCAACCGGCGCTCAGCCTACCTGCGAAACCTCCGGAGTCCTCAATACCATCACCAGCCTGATCGCCGCCTGGCAAACCGCCCTCGCCACCAAACTCCTTGCCATTGGAGCTGATTCGCTCCCTCTTCGCCTCGTTACTTTCGATTCGTGGACTTTCGAAACTCGCCAGGTCTCCATTTCCCTGGATCCGGATTGCCCCTGCTGCCAGCGCCGTACCTTTGACTCTCTCGATGGTCGCGTTCGCGCTCCCATCAGCCTTTGTGGACGCAACGCCGTTCAAATCCACGAACGCCACGCCGCCCTCGATCTCGCCGCCCTCGAAACCCAGCTCACCGGCCTCGGTGAGCTGCGGCGCAATGAATTCGCTCTTCGCTTCTCCCCTTCTTCCCAATTCGAACTCACAATTTTCCCCGACGGCCGCGCCATCATTAAGGGCACTCAGGACGTCGGTGTCGCCCGAAGTCTCTATTCCCGTTACCTTGGTCGCTAATAGTACTGCGGTAACAAAGTTCACACAATTAAGGTAGATCCCGACTCTGCCTCCGCCACGAAGCTCCCTACAATCAGGCTAGCCCCATGTTTCAACAGCCTGTCGTCAACAAAACTCAATACTCTGAATCCGAAGCCGCCCAGCAGCTGGGTCTCTCGATTGATGACCTCCGCACTTTGATCCGCCGCTATGTCGTCATCGATGACAGCGACGCCAGCACCGTTCCGATGGCCAGCTTTCTGCCGTCAGACCTGCTGGTGCTCCGGCTCCTCAAAAAGAATATTCTTAGCTCTGTTTCCTAAACGGACTTCCAGATTTCTCGCTCTCCAGAATACAATCGAAGGGATATGGCGAATCTCGGTTTCATCGGCTTGGGCCTAATGGGTTATCCCATGGCTCGCAATCTTCTGGACGCTGGCCACAACGTGGCCCTTTGGTCCCACTCTCCAGGCAAAGCTCAAAAACTTGCCGCAGAGAAAGGCGGCACCCTTTGCAATACCCCCGCCGAAGTTGCCGCTCATGCCGACTGCATGTTCTATTGCGTCGGTGATTCGCAAATGAGCACAGAACTTTGCCTCGGCACAGATGGGCTTCTATCCGGTGCCAAGCCGGGTTCTGTGGTAGTCGATGCTTCCACTATCTCCCCCTCAGCCTCCCGCAAGCTCAGCGCAGCCTTCGCGGCCAAAGGCGTGCACTTTCTAGATGCTCCTTGTACCGGTTCCCGTCCTGGCGCCGAAAGCGGCAACCTCACTTTCATGGTCGGCGGCGATCAGGCTGTCTTCGAGCGCGTCAAGCCCTTTTTCGAGCCCATGGGCAAAAAACTCTACTACTGCGGCGGTCCCGGTTTGGGCCTTCACGCCAAGCTCACCCAGAATCTCGTCCTTAGCAATCTCCTCAACGCCTTCAACGAAGGTCTCGTTCTGTCCACCAAGGCCGGTGTCGACCCCAATCTGATGCTCGACATCCTTGATAATTCCGCCGCCAAGTCTGGCCTCATCTCCTTCAAGGCCCCCTACGTCTTCCGCCGCGACTTCTCTACAAACTTCTCCGTAAAGTGGATGCACAAGGATATTGGCCTCATGCTCGACTCCGCTGCCGAGCTCGAAGTGCCACTTCCACTCACTGCGCTCACTCGCCAGATGTTCCAGGCTGCCATCGCCTCCGGACACGGCGAAGAGGATATCTGCTCTACTATCAAAGTTTTAGAGGGATTGGCTGGTGTTGAGGTGAAGTCCAAGGCTTAGTGAAAAGCACTACATCTATTATTTTTTGTAGAATTCTCTTGCAATTCCAAAAAGAGTATATTAGTATTGGAATTAAGCCGGGGAGCCCTTAACTCCCACCAAAGCGAGACTAACCTCAGAAAGACCCCTGAAGCAACTTTAGCTCCCCGGCGCCCTTTGGGTCTTCTTCCTCTTTTCTTTCCTTTCTCTCCCTCTCTACAATCAATCTAATGAACCGTGTGCGAATGGACAAGTGGCTTTGGGCTGCCCGCTTTTTCAAAACCCGCGCCCTCGCCGGACTTTCCTGCGATATGGGCCGTATTGAATGCAACGGCCAAATGGCCAAGGCTTCTCGTGAAGTGCGGCTCGGCGATATGCTCCTTGTCCGTAACGGCGAAAGCGAATTTGAACTCGAAGTCCTGATCGTCTCCGACACACGAGGCTCCGGTGCTATAGCGCAAACCATGTTTCGCGAAACCGAAGCAAGCAAGGCCAGGCGTCAGAAAGCAGCAGAGCAGCGCAAAGCCATGCACGAATTCGATGGGGGACGTGAAGCAGCCAAGCCCTCCAAGCGTGATCGCCGCGATATCAATAAATTGCGCGGCCGCTAGGCGACCACTGAGTTAGCATGAATCGAATGCGATTCCTGACCTTCCTCATCCTGACCGCAACTCTCCATGCCCAACCGCCCGCAAAGCTGATCGTGATCGGCATCGACGGCTTCTCGGTGAACGTCATTGATAAAGCAAAGATGCCAAACCTCAAAGCCCTTATAGCCCGAGCTGCGTTCACTCTCAAAGCGCGTGGCGTCCTGCCCACAGTTTCGAGTCCCAATTGGGCCAGCATTCTGATGGGGGCAGGCCCTGAGCAGCATGGCGTCACTTCCAACGACTGGCAGCGCGACAAATTCGAAATCGATCCGCTTTGCACCGGTGCAGAGGGAATCTTCCCCAACATATTCGGTGTCCTTCACGCCGCCAGACCCAGTCTTCACCTGGCCGCAATTTATGACTGGGATGGCTTCGGCCGCCTCTTCGATCGCTCCGCAGCCAACCATGCCGAGCGTGTCCTCCACAGCGAACAAACCACGCAAGCCGCCATCACCTACTGGCTCGAAAAGAAACCCGATTTCCTCTTCGTCCACCTCGACGACGTCGATCACGCCGGCCACACTTTCGGTTGGGAAAGCGACGAATACATAGAAGCAGCCGCCCGCATAGACATCCTCCTCGGCAAACTCTTCGAAGCAGTGGCTCAAGACAATGCTTACCTCATCATCGTTGCCGACCACGGTGGCACAGGCAAAAAGCACGGCAACCCCACGCGCAACGAGCTCCTGATCCCGTTCATCTTCGCCGGCCCCGGCGTAAAACCCCGTGAACTCAAACAGGCTGTCAACAACTACGACGTTGCTCCCACCATCGCCGCCGCCTTTGGAGTAGTCTCCCACCCCTGCTGGATCGGCAAGCCCTTGTTACCATGAAGCTGCCATGCAGATGCTGACGGTTTTGGGGTCCACCGGCTCCATCGGTGTGAATACTTTGGATGTAGTGCGCCTCTGGAAGGATCGCTTTGCGATTCACTCCCTCGTCGCCGGTGCCAACGTCACCATCCTCGCGCAACAAATTCTTGAATTTCGTCCCGCACTCGCCGTGGTCGCCGATGAATCCGGTCGCCAGAAACTCATAGCCGAACTCAACTCCCTTGGCCTCGCAAAATCCGATTGGCCCCAACTCGAATTTGGCGCTGCCGCTCGCGTCCTTGCCGCGACGGATCCCGCCGTCGAATTCGTGCTCTCGGCCATCGTAGGCGTCGCTGGTCTTGAAGCCACCTACGAAGCCATCAAACTCGGCAAGCGCATCGGCCTGGCTAACAAAGAAGTGCTCGTCTCGGGCGGGGAACTCGTCATGGCTGCCACCCGGCTCTACGGTTCAGAACTTCTGCCCGTTGACAGTGAACACAATGGTGCCCACCAGTGCCTTCGCGCTGGCAAACGCAACGAAGCTGTCAAGCTGATCCTCACCGCATCCGGCGGGCCCTTCCGCAAAACTCCCAAACAGGATCTCCAGAACGTCACCCCGGCTCAGGCCCTCAACCACCCTACCTGGAAGATGGGTCCACGCATCACCATCGATTCCGCCACCCTCATGAACAAAGGCTTTGAAGTGATCGAAGCCTGCTGGCTCTTCGACTTCACCGCCGACGAAGTCGAGGTCGTTGTTCACCCCCAGTCCAAGGTCCACGCGATGGTCGAATTCAACGACGGCAGCGTCATCACACAGGTCTGCGCTACAGACATGCGCATGCCCATCCAGTACGCTCTTACCTACCCCGAACGTGCCGATGCTCCAGTGCCCAGGATGCGATGGGACGAGGTCCATCAATGGGATTTTCACCCTCCCGACTGGGATAAATTTCCTCTCCTTGGCCTCGCCTATCAGGCCATCCGCGCCGGAGGCAGTGCCGGCTGCACGCTCAACGCAGCCGACGAAATCGCCGTCGAATCCTTTCTCAACAACGAAATTCCTTTCCCGTCAATTGCCGCAACTGTAGCGGAAACCCTCTCGCGAATCCCCGTCTCTCATCCTTCTTCCATCAAAGAACTGCTTGCAGTAGACCGCCACTCCCGCGCCGTTGCCCGCGAACTTGTACAGGCCCAACTCGCCCCCAGTCGCTGATCACCTTTGTGCGCCTCACAGATGATGCCGCGCATCTCATACACTGAAGTCTGAACATGGAATTCCTCAACAGCGTATTTTGGTTGCTCATTCTCCTGGGCGTAATGATCATCATTCACGAGTTGGGCCACTATTGGGCGGCACTGCTTTGCGATGTCAAGGTGGAACAATTCTCTCTCGGTTTTGGTCCGCGCCTCTTTGGCTTCAAAGTGGGCGAGACCGACTTCCGCTTCTCCGCCATTCTCTTCGGCGGTTACGTCAAGATGCTCGGCCAGGATGATATGGCGGTGGATCCGGGCACAAATCCCGATCCGCGTAGCTTCATGAACAAGCCCAGGTACCAGCGTCTCTTCATCGCCGCCGCCGGGCCGGCCATGAATATTCTCCTCGCTATCGGCTTGCTTGCCGGCCTCTTTATGTACCAGTTTCCAAAGCTCGTCAACCCCGATGGGCCCGCCATCGTTGGCCATGTCGAAAAAGGATCACCAGCCGCCGCTGCCGGTGTTCAGGAAGGCGACACCATTATCGAATTCGATGGCGTCAAGAACCCGAAGTGGGAAGACGTGCTCGTCAAGGAATTAACCGGCGCAGATAAGTCTTTCGCCTTCATCGTCAAGCGCATTGAAGCAAGCATACCCTTGACTGTTACTCCAAGAACAGACGAAAAGACCCAGGTTGGCTACGCCGGCTGGCGCGAACAAAGCGAAATCCGCATCAAGTACATCATCAAGGGTTTTAACGCTGCAAGTGTGGGCCTCGAACCCGGCGACGTCGTCATCAGCGTCAATAATATTCCTGTCCGCAGCCTAACCAAACTCGTCGAGATTGTTCGCGAAAGCGAAGGCAAATCGGTCGACCTCATTTATGAGCGCAAGAACCTTCGCAACAAAGTCAGCGTCCTTCCCAAGTTCAGCGAAACCGAAAAACGCTGGATGATCGGCATCCAGCTCGAACCCAAGTATGTAGTCGTCGCACTCGGCCCGCTAGAAGCTCTCAAGGAGAGTTGGAACTACAACCTTCGTGGCGCAACCATGATCCTCGATTACCTCAAGGGCGTCGTCCAGATGCGCCTCTCGCCCAAGCAGTTCGAAGGCCCGGTCGGCATAGCCCGCATGGCAGCCGCTGCGGCCAAAGAAGGCACAGCAGACTTCCTTTCTCTCATGGCAATGGTCAGCCTCAATCTTGCGATCTTCAACCTCCTGCCTATCCCCGTCCTCGACGGCGGCATGATCCTTGTTTTGCTCGTCGAGATGATCCGCCGCCGCGATCTCTCGCTCCAGATCAAGGAACGAGTCCTCCAGGTCGGCCTCGCTTTTCTTTTGATGATGGTCGTTTTCGTTCTCTACAACGACATCTCAAAAGCAGTTCTGTCCAAAGGCTGAGCTTTGATCTCTGGCAGAATAGAATTCTGTAATGGCCATCCAGGCCGCTCCTCGTCAGAGCAAAAGGGACACTCGAAATTTTCATTCGGAGTCTGATCTATGCCTATTCGCCTCAACGTAAACGGAAAGCCCGTTAGCGTCGACGTCCCAGCCAACATGCCCCTGCTTTGGGTGTTGCGCGATGAACTCGATCAATGCGGCACCAAATTCGGCTGCGGTGCCGGACAGTGCGGCGCTTGCACAGTGCACCAGGATGGGGTTCCCATCCGCTCCTGCCTCACTCCCGTCTCAGCCGTCGTCGGCAAGAAGATCACCACCATCGAAGGCCTCTCGCTCAACGCCACTCATCCACTGCAGATCGCGTGGCAGGAATTCGATGTTCCCCAGTGCGGCTATTGCCAGGCTGGTCAGATCATGACTGCTGCCGCGCTGCTCGCCAAGAATCCTAACCCCTCCGACGCCGACATCGATAACGCTCTCGACGGCAACCTCTGCCGCTGCGGTACTTACCTGCGCATCCGCAAAGCCGTCCATCGCGGAGCAGAATTGCTCCGCGCTCAAACCTCCTCCTCTAACTCCAAACCCGCCGTCAGCACTTCGGGCAGCGGACAGGCCAACCGGTAAATCAGAGAAAGCACAGCGAGGATCAACCCAATGTCTAACACCCCATCGAAGAAACTCAATCGCCGCTTCTTCCTCCGCGTCTCGGCTCTTGCCGGCGGATCTATCCTGCTCGGCGGAGGTATCGAAGCCAGCGCTCAACAGCGGGGCGGCACCCCCCGTAACGCAGCTCCAATTCTCCCCAGCGCTTTCATTCAAATTCACCCCAACGGCATGGTGACTCTAACCGCGAAGAATCCGGAAATGGGCCAGGGCATCAAGACCGCTCTCCCCATGATCATTGCCGACGAACTCGATCTCGACTGGAAGCTCGTTAGAGTTGTTCAGGCCGATCTCAACGAAGTAAAGTACGGTTCGCAATCCGCCGGTGGCAGCCGCTCCACTCCCAACAATTGGGATCTCCTCCGCCGCATCGGAGCCTCCGCCCGTTCGATGATGATCGACGCCGCTGCGCAAACCTGGTCCGTGCCCGCCGCCGAATGCTACACCGAACTCGGCAAGGTCTACCATCGACCCAGCGGCAAGAGTCTCGGCTATGGCGAACTCGCAGCCAAGGCCGCAACCCTCACCCCGCCAGACCTCGCCACCGTCAAAACCAAAGACCGCAAAGACTACAAGTTCATCGGCAAGTCTCTCCCCACCGTTGACCTCCCGGCCATGGTCAGCGGCAAGCCCATCTACAGCATCGATTTCAAGCTGCCCGGCATGCTCTTCGCCGTCTACGAAAAGTGCCCCGTCTTCAACGGCAAAGCCGTCAGCGCCAATCTCGATGAGATCAAGGCCCTCCCAGGTATCAAACACGCTTTCCTCGTCGAAGGCAACGGCGACGTCGCCAGCCTCTCCAGCGGCATCGCCATCGTGGCCACCAAATGGTGGTACGCGCAGAACGCCCGCAAGAGCCTCAAAGTCGTCTGGGAAGAAGGCCCCAACGCAGCCCACAGCAGCGCTGGCTACACCGCCAAAGCCGCCGAACTCTTCACCCAAAAACCCGCTTTCGCCATCCGCAAAGAAGGCGACGTCGAAGCCGCACTCGCAGCTGCTGCAAAAACTGTCGACGTCAAATACACCTTCCCCTTCATCTCTCACGCCCAGCTCGAACCCGGCAATTGCGCCGCCAAATTCGAAGACGGCAAGCTCGAAGTCTGGGCCCCCAGTCAGACTCCCGGTCGCGGTCAGCAAATGGCAGCTCAGGCCCTTGGCATCGATGCGGCAAACATCACCGTCCACCAGCTCCGCACCGGCGGTGGCTTCGGCCGTCGTCTCGCCAATGACTACATGATCGAAGCCGCCTGGATCGCCAAGCTCCTCCCCGGCACACCCATCAAACTGCTCAACTCGCGCGAAGACGATATGCGTCACGACTTCTATCGTCCCGGTGGTTTTCAGCACATGCGCGGTGGCGTCGATGCAAACGGCAAACTCACTGCCTGGCATGACCATTTCGTCAGTTTCGGTGAAGGCGAAAAATTCGTCTCCTCCTCTAACATCGGTCCCGGCGAATTCCCCGCCAACTTCGTCCCCAACTTCGGAGTAGAAGCAACCCTCATTCCAACTGGCGTCCCCACCGGTCCCCTGCGCGCTCCACGCAGCAATTCGCTCGCCTGGGTTATCCATTCCTTTATCGATGAACTGGCCCATGCCGCCGGCAAAGACCCGCTACAGTTCCGTCTCGATCTTTTGGGCGAACCAAGAGTTGTCGGCAAAGGCATGGAATCTTACGATGCCGGACGCATGCGTGGCGTCCTCGAAATGGTTGCCGACAAGAGCGGCTGGGGCAAGCGCACGCTGCCTAAAGGCCACGGCCTCGGCGTCGGTTTCCACTACAGCCACTCCGGCTACTTCGCAGAAGTTGCCGAAGTCAGCGTCGACGCGCAGAAGAAAGTTAAGGTCCATAAGGTCTGGGCTGTCGGCGATGTCGGCAGCGATATCATCCATCCCAGCAGCGCAGCCAATCAGGTAGAAGGCGCGATCATTGATGGACTCAGCGAGCTGATGGCTCAGGAGATCACCTTCGAAAAAGGCCGCACCATGCAGAGCAACTATCACCAGCATCAGGCTCTTCGCATTAAGCAGGCTCCGCCCGAGATCGAAGTCCACTTCCTCAAGAGCAAGAATTCACCAACCGGTCTTGGCGAACCGCCACTCCCGCCACTGCTCCCCGCTGTTGCCAACGCAATCTTCGCCGCCTGTGGCAAGCGCGTCCGCTCGCTCCCAATGTCCAAAGAAGGCTTCAGCTGGGCCTAGCAGCGTAGAAAATCTCAAACAACCTTGCAAATTGTCCACGAGATGGATAAATTACAAGGATGATCCCCAGATTTGTCACCAGACAGGTCGAAGAGGCCCTTCGTCTCCAGTCTGCCGTTGCCCTCATCGGTCCTCGGCAGGTCGGCAAGACTACCCTCGCCCTCGAAGTAGGAAGATCTCGTGATGCCATCTATCTCGACCTCGAAAATGGCGAAGACCGCGCAAGGCTCGCCAATCCAACACTCTATTTCGAATCAACCGAAGACAAGCTCGTAATCCTTGACGAAATCCATCGTCTGCCTGAACTCTTCCAAACTCTCCGCGGCGTGATCGACAAAGGACGCCGCAAGAAAAAAGGCAAAGGCCGCTTCTTGATTCTAGGATCTGCATCGATGGATCTGCTTCGGCAGTCTGGCGAAAGTCTCGCTGGTCGCATCGCCTATATCAATATGACTCCTCTCAATGCTGCCGAGGTTGACGATAGCAGCGCCGCACGCCAAAATCTCTGGCTGCGTGGCGGCTTTCCCGATAGCTATCTCGCAGAAAGTGATCAGGCCAGTCTTTCCCTCAGAAAAGATTTCATCCGTACCTATCTCGAGCGCGACATTCCAATGTTCGGACCGCGCCTCCCAGCAGAATCGCTTCAGAGACTCTGGACCATGTTGGCCCATCGCCAGGCTTCGATGCTGAATGCCTCTGAGCTAGCCCGTTCCCTGCAAGTCAGCACGCAATCTGTCACGCGCTACATCGACCTCCTCGTCGACTTACTACTTGTGCGGCGTCTTGCCCCTTACCACGCCAATCTTGGCAAGCGACTTGTCAAATCTCCCAAGGTCTTTGTCCGCGACTCCGGCCTTCTTCACGCGCTTCTCAATATCGATTCCACGAACAATCTGCTGGGCCACCCGGTTGTTGGCACAAGTTGGGAAGGCTTCGTCATCGAAACGCTGCTGAGCTTCCTGCCGTGGCGCACCGCAGCATTTTTCTATCGCACCGCAGTAGGGGCCGAAATCGATTTAATCCTCGAGCACGCAGACACTTCACTCTGGGCAATCGAGATCAAGCGCAGCCTCTCCCCGAAACTCGAACGTGGATTTCATCAAGCCAGGCTAGATCTCAAGCCGTCCCGCTCTTTTGTCGTTCACGCTGGTGATGATCGATTTCACCTCGCTGAAAACATCGAAGCGATCAGCCTTCTGGCATTAACCCGGGAACTCCGCGCGCAGTCATAGCTGCCTTCTATTTCTCAAAACTCTTCGCCAAATCCACGAGATATTGCGTCGCTGAATTCTCTGGAGAGAAAAACAATTTCCCCATCACTCGAAACATGGGGCTGTAGACCTGTCCTCGTTCTGTGATCGTCACCTTGGTGCCGCTTCCCGCAGGCTCCAGTTCAAAAGTCCATGTCCCGCCAAACCCCAGTTCTCTGCCACCCTCAATCTCGGTCACAAGAGTTCGCGGCGCTTCAAGTTTCGTAATCCGGTAAGTCATCTCCTCACTGCCATTCTTTACAACAATGCGTTGCTCCAATCTGTTGTAGGTCACGCTCTGCAAATCGCTCCGCCATTTTGGATGCTCTTCAAACGTAATGAGCCGCGCAAACACTGCATCCGGCGCAATCCGGATCTCCCGCGACACCACTGCGATATGCCCCTCCTGAAGAGTCAAGCCCCAGCCATACAATGCCGCCACCAACAACACCAGCGCAATCAAAGAACAGACAATCATCCTCATCTCATTTATCCTTCTGCCAGCAATTCCAAACCAGCAACAGCGCGTGCCAAACTCTCCTCACTCAATTTCCGCAACAGTCTCCGCAGCCGCACTGCCTCCAGCACCGAACTCCCGCTCATCGCTCGCGTCCCTGCTGCCGTCCTCTGCAATCGCTTCGACCGCCCCTCCTTCAGACGATCCACAAGTCCTCGCTCGACCAATCCATCCACAGCTTCAGAAAAAGTCGATTTCGCCACTCCCAGGTGTCTCGCCACTTCTCCCTGCCCCAGCGCAACATCCTCGCTTAGGTGAGAGAGAATCGTCGAATCCCTCTGCGACAGCCTTACCTCTGTGGTCTTCGTATTCTGATGCCGCTCGTGGCAAGCCAGATATATCTTCGGATACGCACATTGCACACGCACCAGAGCTTCTTCCACTCTCATGTCTCAAATCTTAAGAGCACAAACCAAAGTTCGTCAACACGAACTATCGCCAATTCCTACTGCCGCAACAAACGCAGCGCATTGAAGATCACCAGCATCGACACTCCCATGTCTGCCGCAATCGCACCCCAAAGCGATGCATGCCCCAGGACAGTCAGCAACACAAACATAGCCTTCACCACCAGCGACAGTGCAATGTTCACCCGTATGATCCCAACCATACGCCGCGAATGCTGGATCAACCACGGCAGCTTCATTAGGTCATCTGACATCAACGCAACATCCGCAGCCTCCATCGCCGTATCACTACCGGCGGCACCCATCGCAATGCCAATGCTGGCGCGTGCCAATGCCGGAGCGTCGTTGATCCCATCGCCCACCATTGCCACCATCCCGTAGCGCTCCACAAGTTCTCCAATGGCACTCACCTTGTCAGCGGGCAACAAATCGGCACGCACTTCGTCCACCCCTGCTTCTCGCCCTATCGTTTCTGCTGTGCCACGGTTATCGCCCGAGAGCAGTACGATATGCTCAATCCCCGCGCGCCGCAACGCCGCAACAGTCGCCTTCGCTTCAGGCCGCAGCTGGTCCGCCAGCGCAAGATAACCGCAAACATGTGCTTCGTTTCCGATCACAACAACCGTATGGCCGTTACGGGACAACTCCTCCAGCTGCTCGTGTACCGCCACAGTCTCTTGGCCACGCTCTTCCAGAAATCGGTGCGACCCCAGCCAATACTCCTTCCCGTTCCAGCGACCACTTGCGCCCTTGCCAGAAATAATCGAAAACGATTCAGCCGCCAGCGGACGCACTCCTAGCGCATTGCAATATTCGACAATAGCTCGGGCCATCGGATGATCGCTGTGAGATTCGAGCGCTCCCGCTCGCTCCAGTAACTCCACTTCGCTATGCCCGCTCAGGGTCACTACCTTCACAACTACGGGCCTGCCTTCCGTCAGTGTGCCCGTCTTGTCGAAGGCAATCGCCTTGAGCGCCGCCGGCGTCTCCATATGCACGCCCCCCTTCACCAACACTCCGTTCCGCGCCGCCGCCGTCAGTGCCGCCACTACGCTCACCGGGGTCGAGATCACCAGCGCACACGGGCACGCGATGACAAGCAGCACCAGTGCTTGATAGAGCCAAATGGAAAAGGGCTGCCCTAGAAGTAGCGTAGGCACCAGCAACACCGCAAATGCGATCGCGATCACCGCTGGCGTGTAATATTGCGCAAAGCGATCCACCCATTGTTCAGCCGGTGCTCGATTCCGCTGTGCCTCACCTACCAGCCGGATGATATGCGCAAGCGTCGTGTCCCCGCTTGCTCTGGTCGAGCGTACGTCAAGCGTTCCCGCTCCATTCACCGTGCCTGCATAGACAACCCCGCCAACTTCCTTGGTAACGGCAATGCTCTCTCCCGTGATCGGCGCCTGATTCACATCGCTGATACCCCGCACCACTTCCCCGTCCAGCGCAATTCTTTCGCCGGGTCGTATCTGAAAAAGCGTCCCCACTCTTACCGTCGTGGGCGCAACTTCTCGAACTGCGCCCCCCTCCTCAATCACTCGCACCACTGCCGGCGCAAGGTCCAGCAATTTCTCCACTGCCCGCCGAGCCCTTCCCACACTCCACGCTTCGAGAGTCAAAGAAAGCGCAAAGAGAAACGAAACCGTTGCCGCCTCAAACCACTCTCCAATGCCCATAGCGCCGCACGCAGCGATGGTCATCAGCAGATTCATATCGGGTCGCATGCGCCGCAGCGAGTACCACGCCTTCGGCAACACCAGTAACATTCCAGCGATCACCGCCAGCGCATAAACGAAGAGCACCGCCTTCGGAACAGTATTCTCGAGCCCCATGCCTTCACTGCCCAACACCCCTGCCCAACTTCCGTTGATACTCAGATGCAGCAGCAGGCCAACTCCCGTCAGTGTTCCGCTAGCAATGGTCAGGCTAAGCCGTTTGAACTGATTCCACCATGTACTTTCCTCAACGCTGCCGACTGCTTCATGAGGCACAGCCCTCATCCCGGTTTTTCGCACTGCCTCGATGATGGATTCCAGTTGAGACTCTTCGACAATCTGCAGCACAGTCATCTCACCCTTAAGAACGTCAAACGCCAGATGACCCTCGCCACCCACAAGCGGCCCCACCTCTCGTTTCAGGATCGACACTTCCTCCGCACAGTCCAGGCCCTGTATCTTCAGCACGGTACTCTTGCCGCCACGAATCATGCGAATACTCCCACTTCGATTGTGCGCCAAAGCCCTTCAGGGAAAATCAGCGCATCCGTCGGCAACCCAAAGGTTCACTCATCCGTACCCACTGAATTCTGCGTAAATGCAGTAATGGCGCTGACTCTAAAAAATCTGAAAGTCGAGACCTTCGCCGCTGAATTGGCCACCTTGCCCGACGAATCCAAAACGGAGGCTGTCCGCAAAACTCGGCCTCGAGCAATTTCTGAAAACCCATATTTGACATTCCATTCCCAAACGACTGCTCGGCAAGCCCGTTTCCAAAGCCGAAATCCAAGACATCCTGGGCTTCGGGCCGGGTGCGTCTAACCTTTGCTTTTCGATTCCTCGGCAATCATTTCTGTCTTCCTTCAGGAGGAGGGCTAGAAACAAATCCAGCCCCGCATCGAATTTTCAACAACGGTTGCTGTCACTGCCTCTACGCAACTCGAAACCCACATCGTCTTGTCAAACCGTATCCACAACAGCCGCCTCAAAGCCGCTCTCACATGGAAAGCTAAGCTGAATCGCGCCCAAATAGTCTCGTATTGAGTAGCCCCTTGGCACACTCAGTCTATTCGCATTTTGGAGGCTACTTCTTCTTCCAGGGCCCAAATTCCCGGAACACGTTAAAGACAGAAGTGAAACCCAGTTGTATGGCTCCACTGCGCATGGCATCGCTGGCGCTGTTGTAGCCGGCTGGCATCCAGGTATTGCCAATAAACTCCCCTGCGAAGAATCCGCCGACTCTTGGAACATTGAGCACTGCTTTTCCATTGCGATTAAGAGTTAGAAAGTTCCATGCGATGCTGTGGCCGACTCTCGGCAGGAAACCTTTGCATTCGCACTTGACGTAGCGCACTTCGTAGCCGAGGGCAGCAGACCCGCCAGCGCTAACGCTGTCTCGAATTGCCGAGCGGGCAAAACGATTCGCAAAGCGTTTGGAGTAGCCCTCCATTCCCTGGCCCCACTGAGGCGGTTCGTTATTGAGGTGTGCCCCAAGGGCCGGTCCTGCGTTGCTGAAGAATGCCGCAGGACGCCAATAGGACTGGCGCCAGTAAAGCCCCCACCGTTCACTGCCCGTAAGCGGCTTGAACTGATCGCGTGTTATGACAGTGCCCCAGAGCGTGCCAGGCCGCACGATTGCCTCCGGTTTGGAGACCGGATCCGTTGCTGCCACCGGCGCGACAGGTCCTTCCTGCGCACGAGCCAGACTGACACACAACAGAAGCGTAGAAAAACATTTTGATTTCAAGGACATACTATTCACATATTTGATTCATTCCCGTAGCGGAAGATTTACAGCTTTTACAAATACTCGCCAAAAGAAAAGTTGCTGCAACACTTGGCAAACCGACTACACAAACCGGCCACTCGTTGCAGTTTCGCTGCCCTCACCTGTGACCTCCAAACTTCCTGCCAGGCCCCAGCGGCCAGGTGAATACTCCCGGCTTGGATTTCTCCGCGAATGCGCCGTCTCCTAGGATCTATCCAGATCCAGTCGCTAAACATGAGCTAAATTCCAAATGCTCCTCCCAACTCAGAAATAATCCAGCCACAACGCTTATCCGACGACCCATCTGCCAGCATGAATTACAATAGAAATCTGCATGAGTGATTGGAACTACCTCGAGACCGCCCCCACTGAAGAATACTGTCGCATCGAATATCTCGGTATCAAGAAGTTGCTCGAAGACGGCAGCGCCGTGGAATTCTTGGTGACCGTGCGCGAATATGCTCGAAAGCCGGACCCCGCCATGGCCTTTTTCGCACAGGCCGATAAGCAGGTCAATCAGAAGACGGCACCCTATACGCCCTCAGGCTGGGGCTTGACACGCAGTGAAGCGCTGCGGGAATGTGTCAAGGCGATCCGCAAGTTTCCGTATGAGCCCTAACGAGCACCAGCCCTTGAGCACCCTTCGTTAGCCGACAATCATCCGGAACCACGACATTGCCTGATTCGCATGGACCTCGACGACCTCTCTGGAGGCCAGTCTTGCAGTGCGCTTCCCCTTCTGATCCGTCCACGAATAAAAAAAGTCGTTGACAGGTGAAGGAGCGCTATCCAACCCCTGTAACATCAAAGCGCGCACGACTTGGGTCGCACGCGCTCTGAAAAGAAAAGCACCTCAAAACTCAGGCAAGGTCGTAGCGATCCAGGTTCATCACCTTGTTCCACGCAGCCACAAAGTCACGTACAAACATCTGCTGCGAATCGCTACAAGCATATACTTCCGCAACTGCTCGCAGTTGGGAGTTAGAACCGAAGACAAGATCAACAACGGTGCCCGTCCACTTGAGCTCGCCCGTCGCCCGATCACGCCCCTCTAACACGCCTTCAGATGTCGCAGACTTCTGCCACTTTGTGTTCATGTCCAGCAGGTTCACGAAGAAATCATTCGTCAATGTCTCGGGCCGCTTCGTGAAAACACCATTCTGGGACTGCCCGAAGTTTGCACCAAGGGCACGCATGCCACCAATCAGAACCGTCATTTCGGGAGCGGTCAGGTTCAGCAGGCTCGCCCGATCTAGCAGCAGCTCAGCCGCCGCTGCCTCGTGTCCTTTACGGAGATAGTTGCGGAACCCGTCTGCGGTCGGTTCCAGCACTGCGAACGAGTGCACATCCGTATGTTCCTGCGTCGCATCCGTGCGCCCTGCCGTGAAGGGTACCTTCACGTCGTGCCCGGCCTTCTTCGCCGCTGCCTCAACACCTGCGCAGCCGCCAAGAACAATCAGGTCAGCAAACGAGATCTTCTTCCCACCAGACTGCGCGCTGTTGAAATCCTTCTGGATCGCCTCCAGCGTCTGGAGGGCCTTCGCCAGTTCGGCCGGCTGGTTGACTTCCCAATCCTTTTGCGGCGCGAGGCGAATGCGTGCCCCGTTGGCCCCGCCGCGCTTGTCGCTGCCGCGGAACGTTGACGCCGACGCCCAGGCCGTCGTGACCAGTTCGGAGACGCTCAGTCCGGATGCGAGGATCTTGGCCTTCAGGGCAGTAAGGTCCTGTTCGCCGATCAGTTCGTGATCCACAGCGGGAACGGGGTCCTGCCACAGCAGCCGCTCTGTAGGAACGAGGGGGCCTAGGTACCGCGAAATCGGTCCCATGTCGCGGTGCGTCAGCTTGAACCAAGCCCTGGCGAATGCGTCTGCGAATGCCTTCGGGTCCTCGTGGAAGCGCTTCGAAATCGGCGCGTAGATCGGGTCCAGCTTTAGTCCGAGGTCCGTCGTGAACATCATGGGGGCGTGCCTCTTCGACGGATCATGAGCATCCGGCACGGTTCCCTGGGCCGAGGCATCCTTGGGAGTCCACTGCCACGCACCGCCCGGACCCTTCCCCAACTCCCACTCGTAGCCGAACAGGTTGTCGAAGAAGCCGTTGTCCCACTTCACCGGGTTGGTGGTCCATGCGCCCTCCAACCCGCTGGTGATCGCGTGGGCACCTGTGCCGCTTTCGAAGGTGTTCGGCCAGCCGAAGCCTTGCTCTTCGAGGTCGGCACCCTCGGGTTCGGGACCGATATACTTGCTCGCATCGGCAGCGCCGTGGGCTTTGCCGAAGGTGTGTCCGCCGGCGATGAGGGCCACCGTCTCCTCGTCGTTCATCGCCATGCGGGCGAACGTCTCCCGAATATCGCGTGCCGCGGCGAGCGGATCCGGTTTGCCGTTGGGCCCTTCCGGATTCACATAGATCAGTCCCATCTGCACGGCGGCGAGAGGTTTGGCGAGTTCGCGGTCGCCGGTGTAGCGCTCGTCCGCCAGCCACGTGCCCTCGGGCCCGAAGTAGATGGCCTCGTCCGGCTCCCAGATGTCTTCGCGACCACCGCCGAAACCGAAGGTCTCGAATCCCATCGACTCCAGGGCGACGTTACCGGCGAGGATCATCAGGTCGGCCCAGGAGAGTTTCTGGCCGTACTTCTGCTTTATTGGCCAGAGCAAACGGCGCGCCTTGTCGAGATTCCCGTTGTCCGGCCAGCTGTTGAGGGGCGCAAATCGCTGCGACCCGGTGCCCGAGCCGCCGCGACCGTCGGCGATGCGGTAGGTGCCCGCGCTGTGCCACGCCATGCGGATGAAGAGCGGCCCATAGTGGCCGTAGTCCGCAGGCCACCAGCTCTGCGATGTCGTCATCAAGGCATGCAGGTCCTTGATGACGGCGTCCAGGTCGAGGCTCTCGAACGCCTCGGCGTAATCGAACTCCTTGTCCATGGGGTTGGACAGGGCGGAGTGCAGGTGCAGAATCTTCAGGTCCAGTTGATTGGGCCACCAGTCCGAGTTCGACTTGGCTCTCGCCACGGTGTGTTTGCGAGCGCCGCCCACGAACGGCGAGGCCGTGGTGACGGTGGTTTCAACTGAGGTAGGCTGGGACATTGGAGGCTCCTGGCAATGGGTGAAGATGGGATACAGCAACTTTAGGAAGCCGGCCGTCGCTGGTCAACGCAATTGCCTCGAAGGGCGAGATGGTCGCCGGGGCTATGGCCGCAATAAGAGCCTATCTTTCAGGATAGCCTCTGGGGGATTTTCCCTTGAAATCTAGCCGAAATCGGAGCGGGTTGGTCGAAAAATCTCGTTTTCCAGCTGAAAACTTGACGGACAGCCTCTAAGTGACCTGCGGCGCACTGCCGCGCAGACGGACGAACTCGCCGCGCTCGCCGCGCCCGTGGTCCTCCAGTCGGTCGGCCAACACCTGACGAGGAGCTTCCTCATGAAGGGAATCCTTCGCCTCGTCGAGCAG
>JANXLY010000310.1 GCA_025354885.1 Acidobacteriota bacterium
CGACCGCCTCTGGCATCTTCGGAATTGGGCATGGCGCTAGTATAGAACACCGATCCATCGAAAGCTTCCACCAGTTGCTTCGCCCAAAGCCAACTGGAGTCGCCTCTGCTCGCAGAGGGTCGGCCCTCGGCTTTATGAGCATCATTCAGGAACCGGGCCTACTTGGATTCACTTATATTCTGCACTAGCCAACCAAGGAGCAGTAAATTCGTGTCGAATGCAAATCGAATTCATCATGTAGCTGCAGGGTCAGGCCCGGGATTCTGGGGCCCGGGAGACCAGATCAGGTTCATTCTCACCGGAGCAGAAACCGGTGGAGCATTTTTCCTCGCAGAAGTTGTGGCCCCGCCGGGAGGAGGTCCGCCACCCCATATTCACGACCGCGAGGATGAGACGTTTTACCTGCTCCAGGAGACTTTGACCATTTGGGTGGGAGACCAGACGGTACACGCATCGGAAGGTGATTGTGCTTATCTCCCTCGCGGCATTGTGCATTCATTCCGCAACACAGGGACAGAGAATGCGAAGATGTTGGTCACCGCCACTCCGGCTGGACTCGAGAAGTTTTTCGAAGAAGCGTTTTATCCCGCCGTCGAGGGGAAGCAACCGCCGCCCGTCACACCAGAGTTGATCGCACGGTTGATGGCCGCCGCCCCCAGGCACGGCCAGACAATTCTGCCACCGCCGCACAGTTAATTGGGAATTTGGGTTCCGTCTCGACCGTCTGTGACCCGGAACTTACTTTGCCCACAGGAACGGACGTGGATGACTTCCTTGTATGCGGCAATCCAGGCGCAACCCGAACTTGATCCTGTTCCAAGCCGCTGCTTCGGCCGCCAGCAATGATATCCTCACTGCCATATGAACCTCCTGCTATCCGTCTTCATCGCCTTGCCCCTTCTGGCCCAGGAGACGATTCTGCTTCGTTCCAAAGAAACGGTAGATCCAGCCGCCCCTCCAGAGAAAATCCTCGAACGCGGCAAAGACGGCGTAATCGACCGTTCGATTTCCAGCGTCAGTCAGCCCACGATTACGGTCTATCTCCCCGCCAAAGAAAAGGCGACCGGCACCGCAATCGTAATCTGCCCCGGCGGCGGATATGAGCATCTGGCAATCGATAAAGAAGGTCACGACATCGCCCGTTGGCTCAACACCATCGGCATCGCCGGAATTGTCCTGAAATATCGTTTACCTGGAAGGAAATCATTCTCCGCCGAGAAAGACGTCCATGTGATAGCAGATCAGATTCACGTTGCGATGGAGGATGCAGAAGCGGCCATGCGCATCACTCGCGATCATGCATCGACGTGGAATTTGAAGCCCGGCGCAATTGGCATGATGGGCTTTTCGGCTGGTGGGCATCTCGCCGCAATGATGGGTATGGTCGCATCAATGGACGCGCGCCCTGATTTCCTGGTCCTGGCTTATCCCGCGATACCTGCAGGTCTTGCAGTTACGGCATCCACTCCACGAACCTTCCTGGTAGCTGCCGATGATGACCCGACCGTGAATGCAGCCGATCATGCGGGTCGCTTCTACGCCGCACTCCGAGCCGTAAAAGTTCCTGCCGAACTGCACGTCTATTCTTCCGGTGGCCACGGCTTCGGAATCAGAAAGACCGGAAAGACCTCAGCGGCCTGGCCCGCCGCACTCGTCGCCTGGCTGAAGGAAGCGCATTGGGGGGACGGAGCAATCTGACGAGACTGACTCTTCTTCTGCACAACGTGGCAAAATCCGTCAACGAATTGGGAGCATCGGGCGCACCACTGTCTCCCCGTTTAGATTCCGCATCGGCTACATTAGAGCAATCCGCCGCATCTCCAGCACACTGCTCATATCGAGTCGGGACCCCACAAAATCAATCTGCTCCACCGCGCCCTTCGCCATCTCCTTCTTGAGTACGCTCGTAATCTCCATCCACCGCACCTCCGCAAACTCCATGCGATCATTCCCGCGTCGCGGCTGATCGGCATCCTCGGCGAAAGTGCCAATCACCAACATCACCGGATACGGCTGATTCGTCCAGGTCTCCACCCATCGCGGCTTCTTAATCCGAAACACCTCCCGCCCATTCAGGCGCTTCTTCAAATGCGAGTTTCCCGCTTTCAACTGCAAACACAACCCCTTGCCGACCCCATTCCCAGCCTCATCGGTAAACTCCACCATCACATCGATCCCGTCATCCTCGCCCTGCGGAATCTCCCACCACTTCTGCCCCGCACTGGTGATCCGCGCCCCTACCTCCAGTACCAGCAGCTTCGCTTTCTTCCGCGTATCCAGCCTCACCTCATCGGCCTCGCGCAACGCTTCAACTCTTTGGCGTAAATCGTCGCCAGCAAAGCGCCGCTCCAGATCGTCCCAGAGCCCAAACTCCAGATCGCAGCGATCACAAGTCGTCGTCGCCGTCTCCCCTCGATCGCGCAACCGCTCCAACAGCACCTCCGGATTCCCCTTCGCCGTGCTGCATTTCGGGCAAACATAATGCCGCCATCGCCGCACCGTCTCCGCTGCGCCCTCCAAGTGCTCATGAATGTAATTCGCAAAAATCACCCGCTCCCCTACCCCCACCCCCGGGCTGAAATGCAAAGTGATCTCGCCCAAACTGGCATTCTCCCGCTGCATTCGAACCCCCATGCCGTGTTGCCCAACGAGAGTGAGAAAGTCCGCCGCTTCGCGCCATAGCTCAGACAACTGGAACGACCCGCTATACGCCAGCTTCACAACCAGCGTCGCGTAGATATCATCGAGATACCCGGCCACGGCATAACTCACAAACACGGCTGGCTGCACCGGTGCCGGCGGCCGATCTCGCCCGCAATGGCTCGGGAATACCAGCCGATCTCCTTGCCGCAGACACAGTCCACGCTCCTCCAGTTGGCGTTCCATCTCGCCCAGCACCACACGCTCCTCGCGCTCTGGCAGCCGCTTCATTTCTGTCGCAACTCCATCGCGCCCCACGCTCTGAAAGACAAGCTTACCCTCGGCGATACTCTGAAGCGGCAACGCTCCCAACTCATCGGGAGTACTGCGCAGCGTACGGATCACCGCCTGCGCATAGGCATTAATCCACTCTGGTGCCAGCAGCACATAACTACCGTACGACAGCTCGCGCACCACCCCGGGGCCGTCCAACAACCCAACCACCGTCCTCAGCGTCATTTCGTCGAACTGCGCGTCCTCCGGCAACCGCCGCCACAGTTCATCGCGCAACTCCTTCGAAGTCAGCACCACCAGGCCCTCATCACGCAGCTTCAGAATCTCGTCCTTGATCCGCTTGAAAATTTTCGGCGAAGACCGCTCGCCCAATCTCTCCCAGGGGATAGCCTCCTTCAATTGCTCCCGCAACTCATCGCAGCCCGTGCCGCTCTGGGCGCTCGTCTCGTGATAAACAAACCCCTGCTCCTTCGCAAACGCCTCCAGTTTCCCCCGGCTCGCCTTGAACCCGGCATCAATCCTGCCGGCCACCAGAAACTGCGGCGTAGCCTGCTTCATTGTGCGCCGCAGGGCCACTTGCCAGTCCCGCAGCCCAGGCAACACATCCTCTTGATCGGCATTGAACAAAAGCAGAATCGCCGCCGTGCCGCCCATGTAAAGCTGATGCACCAATCGTTGATCCGCTTGCCCGCCGAAATCCCAGAACCAGATCTCTCGCTCCACCGCCCCTTCAGAATGGGTCAGCGCCCACTGCGTTGCCCACACGCCAGACGTAGAACCATCCGTTGGCTTCCAGCTTCCTTGTGTCAACCGATGGGTCAGCCCAGTCTTTCCCGCCCCCGGATCGCCCACCACTAACACTTTCGCGTTGATGTATTGCTGATACTCCTCCGCTGCTATCGTCTGCTGGCCCAGGCTCCAGACGCGGATCACTCCGTTTACCGCCCCCGACAGCGCATACCGCCCATCCGGCGAGAACGCCACGCCCAAGACACTGGCGGAGTGGCCTTCCATCGCCCGCACCGCCCGGCCGCTCTCCACCTCCCACAGCCGCACCGTTTGGTCTTCAGACCCCGACAGCGCATACCGCCCATCCGGCGAGAACGCCACGCCCCTGACACTGCCCGTATGCCCCAGCGACAGCGCCCTTACCAAGCCATCCATCTCCACAGGCTTCGCCTCCTCCTCACGCCGTGGCCCGCAGGCCTCCCGCAACCGCTCATACTCTTCGCGCCCCGACCGCCAATCAACATACTTAAACTGCCCCAAAGACCCCCGTGCCGGAGCATCGTCGAGCCGCACCGGCAGAAAACGCCGCTCCCGATTCAATGGATCGCGGAATCGGAACGTACCAGCTTCGAGCGCCGCCCAGTCCGACCCAAACGCCTCCGACGACATAAATAACGCCAACACCCGTGACCGCTCCAGCCCCTCCTCAATCCGCGCCGGAATGCTATCTCCCGCCCGAATCTCCCACTCGTCAAACCAGACGCGCACCCCATCGCGAATAAGCCGCTCAGCCAGCTTCCGCACCACCGCTTTGTTTTTTGAGCTGTGGCTCAGAAAAACGTCATAGGAGAAGTATTCGCTCATCGCTTGCCTGTAGAAATGAGCCTATCATCTGCTGCCCCGCACAACGCGTTCTCGCCACCCCAACTATCCCCGCCGGTCGACTCGTCCCCGAACATCGCACACCCCGTCTGGCCGATGTGAACTTTATCAGTGACAGAAAATTCTTTTTTTTATTTCCCCTGATTTCAACAACTTCTGCAATTCCATGCTTCGCCCTCCACTTCTTTGCTGCTAGCTTCTTTTCCGGAGGACGATCTGCGTCCCTCCTCTGAAAAAATGTAGTCGACAAGGAAATTCAAATCATGGCATCCGCAGCACAAATTCTGGCCAACAGGGCCAACGCAAAGAAATCTACCGGTCCCAGCACCCCCGAGGGTCTGGCATCTTCCGCATCCAACAGTCTCCGCCACGGCCTCACCGCCGCAAGCGCAACCCTCTTCGCCACTAAACCCGAAGAGCGCGAACAATATCTCCAGCTTCAGGCCACCCTCCGCGAAGAGTGCCTCCCTTCGGGCACCACCGAAGATCTCCTCTTCGAGCAATACACCTACGCCAGCTTCCAAGCCCTCCGCGCCCAAACCTTCGAATGCGAAGCGCAGGACCGCTGGCTCGAAAATCCAGATTCCCAACAACTCTTCGTGCAGATGGAACGAGTGATCAAACTCGGCGCAATGTTCGAACGCCGCGCTGCCAAAGCCTTCAAACAACTCCAGCAGCTCCAACTCCACCGTCTGGCCGGAGTTGAAGTCCACGCCGAACTCGCCGACGCCAAGGTCTTCGCCCCCGTCTCAACCGCGATCCCCTTCGCCGATCTCCGAAAATCCCAGCTCGCAAAAGAAGAACCACTCATTCTCGGCCTCGCCATCGCAACCGGCATGGACGCCGAATTCAACCGCGCCGATCAGGTCCGCCAGAACGCGACAAACGAAGCCAATTCGTTCTCAGTGGAGTCCCCCTCAACCAGCGAAATGGCGCAAGGATAGTCGAAAAACGAACTTCCATCCTGGCCAAACTGCCAACAGCTCTTTGAAATCCTGCTGACCGCTTCACTCCAACTGGAGGGGACACCCCTACTGCGTCTTCCCTCGCCCTGGCCTTCAAGTTCCCCCAAGTGCGAGATAGTAACTAACATGCACTCCTGGATCATCTTCGTCCTTTTGGCGTCCACTGCCTGGTCCGCAGACGACTACTTCCCCAAGCCCGATAGCGCAGGTGGGTGGCGAACTTTGAAGGACGCTGCCTCCATCCGGAAGACAGTCGGCCTCGACCTGAAGAAGCTGGATCAAGCCTTCGACTATGCTTCGCGCACCAGTCAGCACGGCGGTCTGCTTGTCGTGCGGCATGGCTGGCTCGTTTATGAACGCTATTACGGGCGTGGCAATCGGGAAGCCATTCCTGCCACAGCATCCGTGGGTAAAGCCTACACCAGCATTGCCTCAGGCATCATGCTGGCCGACAAAAAAGCCGCAATCCCGGACGGCCTGGACACCAAAGTATTCAACGCGAAATACCTCCCTCAAGCCCTGCCGCTCGACGACCCTGCCAAGGCCGACATCACTCTCGGCCAGCTCCTCTCCATGTCTGCCGGCTTTCACGGCGAAGGATCGAACCCAGGCTTTGTCGATGGCCTTCCATCGGTCAAACTAGCCCCTGTCCCACCAGCCGACCAGCCTTTGGAACAAGACTTGGCCGCCCTGCGCACTCCGCTCTGGACCAAGCCTGGCGGCGGTTATTCCTATGCTTCGGCCTCTCCGCATGTCGCTTCCATCGTCTTGCGAAATCTGACCGGAATGGAGATGCAGGATTACATCGACCTTCGGCTTGCCAAGCCAATGGGCTGGGGTCAATGGGCATGGGCTCGCCGCCGTGGAGACATTGTCCTGCCTCACGCTCCGGGAGGTGGAGATATCGCGCTTCGGTCTACAGACCACATTCGCTTCCTCTACGCCATCCTGAAGAAAGGCCGCTGGGAGAAGCAGCAGTTGATCCCGGCCGACTATATCGAATTGTGCGGCAAGCCCACCAAGTGGAACGCACACGCTCCGATGAGCCTCATGTTCGAGAACAATGCCGATGGCCATGTCGCTGGCGCTCCAAGAGATGCCTTTTTCAAATCTGGCGGCGGCGGCTTTGGCGTCATTGTGATTCCTTCTCTCGACATGGTGATCTACAAGATGTCCGGCGACGATTCACAATACAATCCCGCCCGCACTGGTCTCAAGCAGGACTACCCTTATGACGGCTCGCGCGACGGCTGGAAGCCTGCCGAGCGTAGCCAGTTTAGTGATGGCCCCATCGGTGTCGATGATGGAGTTCGCCGCATCCTCGAAATGGTTGCCGCTGCAGTAATTGATTAGCACTCTGTAATTTTTCATCGCGATCAGTCATCATCTAAAGAAGGATTCGAATTAATGAAGTGGATGCATGGCTTGGTAATGACTCTCGCTGCCGGAACTCTGATCGCCTTTGCTGCCGATCAGGCGAAGACTCCGGTTGTTCCCCCAATGTCGAAGCGGCCAAAGCTCTGGTCCCTGCAGCCCTTGCTACGCCCAGCGCCTCCTGCAAACACGCCCAATCCGATCGACGCCTTTGTGCAGAGCATCTACAAAAGCAAAGGGGTCCAGCCACTGGGTATGGCCGACCAGCCGACCCTCTTGCGTCGTGTCTATCTCGACCTGATCGGCATTCCGCCAACTCCCGCCGAGCAGGATGCCTATCTCAACGACAAGTCTCCCGATGCCTATGAAAAGCTGATCGACCGTCTCCTGGCCAGTGAGCAGCACGGAGTCCGCTACGGCCGTCATTGGCTCGACGTCCTCCGCTATGCCGACGTAGAGGAGCTCATGTATGCCGCCCCGGGCATCCACTATTGGCGGGACTGGCTCATCAACGCCGTCAATTCCGATGTCCCATATGACCAGTTCGTTCGTGCCCAACTCACCGGCTATCGCAGCACCGAGCGCACCACCGTGCAGGCCGTAGGTGTCCGCTCCCCGGTCGAGCGCCGTCCTGACGATATCTTCGCTTCGGGCTTCCTGGCTCGTGGTTCAGTGAATCGAGATAGCAAGGACCTCGGCGAGCTCCAGATCGCTGCAGTTGAAACTGTATCTACCGCATTCATGGGCATGACTGTCGGTTGTGCCAAGTGCCATGACCATATGTTCGACCCCATCCGCCAGAAAGACTTCTACGCGATGAAGGCGCTCTTCGATCCGCTGGTTCTCAAGAAGCAGATTCTCGCTACACCGGCAGAACTGGTGCTCTACGGTAAACAGCTCGAAGAGTTCAACAAGAAGAAGACGGCCATAGAGGCACCGCTCAACGCTCTGACTGCACCCTATCGAGCCGGGCTATATGCCAATCGCGTCGCCATGCTGCCAGCCGACGTTCAACTCGTGATCAGGAAAGATGAGAAGCTGCGGACAGCTGCGGAAAAGAAGATCGCCGATGACTACTTTCCCGTTCTTCGAATCGACAACGACAAGATTGAAGAAGCGCTGTCGGAGGCCGATAAGCTGACCTACAAGGATTTGCGGGCCAAGCTTACCGAAGCCACTGGCCCGACCTTTCGTGCCATGGTCAAACCGCTTCCCGCTTTCTGGGCCGTTGAAGTAGATCATGCGCTCGAAAGAGAAAAGAGCTACATCCTTACCAGTGGCGACCCGATGCGCCCTGAAAAGAACAATCCGGTCGAACCAGGTTGGCCCTTTTTCACCGGTCAGCCAGACCTCAAAGAAGGTCGCGTCGAAGCCTTCTCCGACTGGCTCACTGCCAAAGTAAATCCACTCTTTGCCCGAGTTGCCGTCAATCGTCTCTGGCAATGGCATTTGGGCGAAGGCCTTCAAAAGTCGCCAAGTGACTTCGGGGTCCTGGGAGGTCGTCCTGCCAATCTTCCACTGATCGACTGGCTCGCCTCCGAGTTCATTGCCCGCAACTACAGCATGAAGGCCATGCATAAGCTCATCATGACTTCCGAGGTCTACCGATTGGCCAGTTCTGGCGACAAGGAGATCACGAAGAAGAATCTTGTGATCGATTCGGCGAATCGCTTTCTTTGGAGCTTCCGCCTCCAGCGCCTCGAAGCGGAACCCATTTGGGATTCCATCCTCACTGCCGCCGGTGATCTCGACACCACGCTCGGTGGTCCATCTTTCGATATCGAAAGCCGCGCTCCCCGCAGGGCGACTGCCGCTCCTGCGCCCACAGGGAAGACGAACCGCCGTGGCGCCTACATCGTCCGCGGCTTCTCCCCCAGTCGTGAAGTGGTTCCGAACTTCCTGCAATCCTTCGACGTCGATGATGGTCGCGCCCCCTGCCCGCAGCGCACGCAAACCGTAACTGCGCCTCAAGGCCTCTTCATGATGAACAGCCCCGAGATCGAAAAGGCCACCACCATGTTTGCCGAAAGGCTCAAGAAGGAATCGGACGGAGAACTTGGCACAGCCGTGGACCTCGGCTACCGCATCGCACTCAGCCGTCCACCCTCTGCAGGCGAGAAGGATCAGGCCTTGAGTTATGTCAATAGCGACCCCAGCCGACTGAAGAACCTGGCCTGGCTGATTTTCAATTTGGACGAGTTCATTTACGTTCCGTAGAATATGGCTGACCACACCCCCTATCCCTGCGGCCAAATATCGCGCCGCCACATTTTCGAGCAGTCTATTGGTGCTCTACTCGGTGGTGCCGTCGGTGCGCTCTGGGCAGAAGACGGCAAACTCGATGCGCGCCTACCCGGCGACAAAAAGGCTGATGCGGTTATCTTCCTGTTCATGTGCGGTGGCGTCAGTCATATCGATACCTTCGATCCGAAGGGCAACAAATATGCCGGCAAGCTGATCGACGCGATCGGATTTGGAGACAATGTCGCCGAGATGAAGCGGCCGGTCATCCCCTGTCTTCGCACCTTCAAAATCTACGGGCAGTCTGGCATACCTGTGTCCGACTGGTTCCCGAATGTCGGCGGCGTAATCGATGATATCGCTGTGCTGCGATCGATGTGGTGTCACGAAGGCAACCACTTCCCGGCAGTGATCGAGACCCAATCCGGGCACCGTGGACGAGCTTTCGACAACCCATCTTTCGGTGCCTGGGCTAGCTATGCGCTCGGCTCCGGCAACAAGAATCTGCCAACCTTTGTCAACGTCGGTCGTGCCTCTTCTCCAGTTCAACTCACAGGTGGATATTTGGGGGCTACCTACTCTGCCACTCCTTTTCAGGCCGGCCCAGTACCGATTCCGAATCTGATTCCGCCGAGGAGCAGCAATGCGGCAGAACGCGACAAACAGATGGAAGCGCTTGCTTTGCTGAATCGCGAGTTTCGCGATCGGCACGAGCTCAACACCGATATCGCCGCACGAGTGAAGTCCTATGAGCTTGCGGGCCGTATGCAATTGACTGCTCCCGAAGTCGTGGATCTCTCGAAAGAGCCGAAGCACATTCTCGATCTATACGGAGTTGGTGAGAAGCCGACGGACGAGTTCGGACGGCAACTGCTCATGGCCCGGAGGCTCGTTGAAAATGGTGTCCGGTTCGTCCAGATCTGTCACGCGGGCGGAGGCAATGGAAGTTGGGATGCCCATGGCGACATGAAGACTCACGCCCCTTTATGTGCTGCAGTCGACAAACCAATTGCCGGCCTGATCAGCGACCTGAAACAGCGCGGAATGCTGAAACGCACGCTGGTGGTTTTTACGAGTGAGTTCGGCCGCAGTCCGTGGTCTCAGAATACAACAGGGCGTGACCACAACCCCAAGGGCTACTCGTCCTGGCTGGCCGGAGGAGGAGTAAAGGGAGGCACAGTGCACGGAGCTACCGACGAGTATGGCTACAAGGCTATTGAGAACCCGCATTACTACAGTGATCTACACGCCACGATCCTGAAGCAGTTGGGCCTCGATCACAAGAAGATGCAGTTCCGCGCTCTGGGTCGAAACTTCCGGCTGGTCGAAGACGGCTTCGGGCCAATCGATCCGATTCTCGGCTAGCGCTTGACCAATTCCACGCGACGGTTCTTGAAACGGCCATCTTCCGTCGAGTTCTCCTGGACGGGTTTGGTGTCGCCGAAGCCCGCAGCCGCGAGGCGGGAGCGATCGACGCCATGAGTGCTGAGCCATGCCACGACCGCCTCGGCGCGCTTCTGCGACAAGAGCTGATTTGCACTCTTTACTCCGATGTTGTCGGTATGACCCTCTACGGTGATTTTCCAGTCCGGCTGATTTTTCAGTAGCGTGACAATTTCAGACAGCACCTTATCCGATTCCGGAGTGATTACGGCCGAGTTGGTGGCGAAGTTGATGCCGTACAAAGCCATTCGGCCAGAGCTCTGGAGTTCACTCGCGATAGCCTCCGCTGTGGCTTCCATCTCCTGTTTCATGGCGCTAACGGCGATGGCCCTGAATGTATAAAAGGTGATGCTGTTGTTGTCGCCACCCGGGTTCGATGAAACCTGGATCCACTGATCCGCCTTGCGCATGGTGATAGACAGATAATCGTTTTCATCCTTGCCGTTGAAGACTTGCTGATATCCCGCTTTTTGCAGAGCCGCCCCCGTATTGCGGATTACCTGGAGCGGTGAGCTCTTGCCGCTGCACTCAAAGCCCAGAATCTCTACGACACCTTCCAGCGTCTTGACCGCATCATTCTTCTCATTGTGGGGTCCGGTTCGGATAATGGCCTGATCGAATTCCTTGCTTTCGCAAGTCTGGATGAAACATCCAGATAACCTGCTGAGCAGTTTGGAATCTTTGCAGCCCGGCGCATCCTCGGTTGAGTTTTACGCCGTTAACATTGCGCAAGACGCAGTCAAAATCATGACAAAAACGCTCGACGTTCTCATGTCGGCAAGCATATCAGGATGCCTTCAGTCCGCGGGACTTCTCAATGTTGTTGCGGATGGTGGCAAGCAGATGCTCTTCCTGATACGGCTTGACAAGGTAGTCTGTCACGCCCACCGAGAAAGCCTTGGCCCGATGTTTCTCGCCTGATCTCGAGGTCAGCATCACGATTGGAAGATCGCGGTAGGGAGGCATCGCCCGAAGTGCTGCGGTGAGTTCAAAGCCATCCATGCGCGGCATCTCAACGTCCATCAGGATCAGGTCGGGAGACTTCTGAACTTTTCTCAAATGCTCGAGTGCTTCGACGCCATCTTTTGCCTGCGACTGAGTCCAACCCTGATGCAATATCAGATTGGCAATCACGCGACGAACGCTGAGCGAATCGTCAACGATCAGAATGTCGAAGGCTTGGCGCTTTGGAGCGACGCTTCTTATCGAAAGCTTTGGAGTGCCTGCAAGTCTTGCTGGATTCGAAAGACCCGATGGGCTCAGAATCGGAACAATCCTGCCGTCTCCCAGGACGGTGGCTCCGGCCAGATGGTGAGCGCGTCCGATGATGTTGCTCAGTGGCTTGACGACGACATCACGCGCTTCGAGAATTCTGTCGAGGCTCAATGCGAAATCCGCATCGCCATTTCTCAGCAGGGCGACTGGAACTGAGACCGGCTTGGCGGCCCCTGCCGCCGTCGGTCTGAGTTTAAGTATTTCACCCAAGCCATGCAGGGGGACGAGGCGATTGCCGAAGCGCGCCATGTTCTGCTCTCCTACACGCTCCACTGCATCGAGTTCAATCCTCGCAACCTCACGCACACCGGCAATCGGAATTGCAAATTGCTGTTGTTGTGACTCAACGATCAGGACCCGTGCAATCGCGAGTGTCATCGGCAAACGGATCAGGAAGCTTGTGCCCAGCCCCTGAATGGACTCTACGCTAAGGGTTCCCTTAAGCGCCTCCACAGCATCCTTCACAACATCCAGGCCGACTCCGCGTCCGGATAGCTCCGTTACTTCTTCGGATGTGGAGAAGCCAGGAAGAAAGAGCAGACGATGAATCTCAGCTGTTGCGAGCGAGGCGGCCTGCTCAGTTGAAATGAGGCCTTTCCTGACGGCTTGAGCGCGAATCAGTTCCAGTTGCAGCCCGCCCCCATCGTCGCTGAGTTGCAAGACCACTTGGGCGCCTTCGTGTCTGGCGCTGAATTCAATCTGGCCTCTGACAGGCTTGCCCATAGCGCTACGTTCCTGAGGGCTTTCAATGCCATGAGCTACAGCATTTCTCAACAGATGTTCGAGCGGACCGGCCATTCGTTCGAGTACTGTTTTGTCGAGCTCCGTCATTCCGCCTTCCAGGACGAGATCTGCAAGTTTGCCCGTCTGAGCTGTGGCGCTTCGAACAGTTCGATGCAGACGCGAGGAATAGGAGGAGAGCGGCACCATACGGAAACGCATCAACCGGTCTTGTATTTGCGTGGTAAGCCGTTTTTCTCCGCTCAGGTAGGAATCGAAGTCTTCGGCGAGTACTCTCATCTGGGCCTCTACAGCGCCCACGTCTGCACTCGTTTCGTTCAGGTCTCTGGAGTGAGCGTGCAACTGCGTGTACCTGTCAAATTCCAGAGGGTCGAACTCGGCGTGTTCCGTTGCCGCGCCAGACTGGATTAGGACCTGCTCTTCTTCAAACACCAATCCGATCTGCTTCAGCCGCTTGAGCGATAACGACAGCTCACCCACTTCGTGGCTCAGCTTTGAGAAAGTGCGTTCAAAGACCGATCGATGGACGAACAGTTCGCTCACCATCCGGATCAAATCGTCCACACGCTCCAGGGGCACGCGAACATATTTGCTGGTGTCGAGGTTTGCCGACTCCTGAGGCGCATCGATTGGTTCCGTAACGGTTTGCGACGCACCCGGGAGAGTCGTTTCTTTGTAGCGAGTGAACAAGCCTGGAATTGCGGATTCGATCGATGCATTGGTTCCGCCGGCTGCTACGAGATCGAGCATAAGATCACTGGTGCAGTGCAATAAATCGCCGATTGCCGGCTGGAGCCCGATTGACCCTTCGTAGAGGGCATCGAGCAGATCTTCCATGCGATGGGCAACGGAGCTGAGCGCGTGGAGGCCGACCATACCTCCAGCACCTTTGATCGTGTGTACAGCACGGCGCACTTCGAGCAGGACCGCTTTGTTTTCAGGATCGGACAGGAGGATACGCAGATGGCCTGACACGAGTTGCAAAGCTTCTCCGGCCTCGATCAGGAAGCCTTCGATGATGCTTTCATCCACTTCACTGAAGTCATGAGTGGGGGAGAGGGCAGCTTCGATTGGCTCCTGCGGCTGAAGCATTGCCATCTGCAGATTCATCCGAATCGCGTCGGTGGCCTCAGCCAGAATGGGCAGCGTGTCATCGCCCCAATCCACAGAACCTGAAGCAATGTCATCGATATAGATCTCGAGAGCCTCACTTACGACAGTGAGTTGAGGTAATCCTACTACTCCACTTGCGCCGCGAATGAGGTGGGCAAGACGGTGCATTTCCCGCAGAGCTTCATCGTCGCCGGGTTGTTCGAGGAGGATCGCCAGACAATCCTCCATAGGCGTTAAGTAGCTGCAGGCTTCTTCATAAAACCCGGAGAGCGTTTTTTTGTCAACACTGGTGGCCATGGATTCTTCCTCAAGCGACGACCGGTTGTTCCTTGCTCTCGGGAAGTTTGAAACGGCTCATGGATTCGTTCAAGTTTCTGGCCAGGGATGCCAACTGTCGCACAGAGGTCTCTACCTGCTTTGCGCCGGTTGCCGTTCGCGAAGTGAACTCGGTGACCCCGATTACTTTGCGCGTAACGCTCTCTGAACTCACTGCCTGTTTGCGTGTGGCCTCGAGAATTTCTTTGACGAGGTGCGAGATCTCATTGGAGACGCTCTCGATCTGGCCAAGTTTGGCACCGGCGTCGTTAGCCAGCAGCGAGCCTCCCACTACTTCACGAGTCGTGTTTTCCATGGCTGAAATCGCTTCATTGGTATCGGACTGAACGGAACGGATGAGGGTAGTGATTCGCTTGGTGGAAACTGTTGCCCGCACAGCCAGGCGTTCTACTTCTTCAGCGACAACAGCGAAGCCCTTACCTGCTTCTCCGGCAGAAGCTGCCTGGATTGACGCATTCAAAGCAAGGATCGATGTTCTGTCGGCAATGTCGCTAATCAACTGTACAATTTCGCCGATTTCCTGCGAACTCTCGCCGAGGCGTTTCACGCGTTTGGCTGTCTCCTGCACCTGGACTCGAATCGCATCCATCCCGTCGATTGTCTTCTGTACGGAATGCGATCCACTGCGCGCGTTGGCGAGTGCGTTTTCGGCCACGTCAGCGGCCGTCCCCGCTGTGGCTGCCACGTAGCGGATGGATTCATTGATCTGCTCGATCGTGAAAGAAGCTTCGACGATCTGGGCAGCCTGCTGCATCGACCCCTCTGTGAGGGATTCGGCATTGGACTGCATTTGCCTTGCGGATCGGTCGACTTGCATGGTCGTGTTCTGAACGGAACTGATCAGTCCACGGAGTTCACCGATCATGTAATTGAATGAGTCGGCAATGGCCCCTGTGATATCCGAAGTGACTTCTGCTTCTTTTCTGAGGTCGCCTTCGGCAACCCCAGAAACTTCTTCAAGCAACTTCATGATGCTGCCCTGAATGCGGTCGCGCTCATCCTGAGATTGAATCAAAACCATGGTCTTGTCGAGCATGGCATTCATGGAGCCAGCCATCTGGCCCAGTTCGTCTTTGAAATAGACGTCCGCGCGAGCTTCGTAATCTCCTACGTTGATGGACTGGAACATTTTGAGCATCGACTGGATCTGCCGGTTGATTCCGAGGTTCACCCAGAACACCGTGAATCCGGCTAGCAGCAGGACGAGAAAGCTGATGCCAAGTTGAGCATATTTTTCGTCGCGGAGATCGCCTATGCGGTGTCCGAGAACACTTTTCATGCTGGCAAGCGATGCATCGTAAAGGATGAAGTAGTCTTCAATCGCTACCGTGCCAAGATCCGCGTAAGCGCGCGATCCGATGTCGACGTAATCCGCCTTGACAATCAGTTCTCTGGTGGCAGTCCGGCTGAACTTGTCTGCACCATTTACTGCATTCTTGGCGACTTCGCTCAAGCTGGATTGCAATGAGGGATTTGCTTTAAAGATCGTTGCCATATTCCGTTGTACTGCGGTGTTGATGCTCTCAACGAATCGAATGTTGTAGAGCATCTGCCCCGCCTCTTCGGGATTTGTCCTGCCACGAGCTGCCAGCCCCAATCCCAAGCCACGCAATTGCCCGAGATTCTCAGTCATCCAGGAAGTCTGATTGAGAAGCGTATCGGCCAGGTAGAAAGCGTCGAGGCTCTGGTCGGTCGCGAGTTTGGACTGTTCGCCTGCGCTGCGCATCAAGTCGATCAACTGGCTGACGAGCGCAGTGTGACGAGCAAAAGAATCTTTGGCGGCAACGGAGGTAGCCTGCGGCTGGAGTTGACGCCATGAAGCTTTGACGGCCTGCCAATTTCCGGACAGTGAAAGCTGTTTACCAATCCGATCATCCACTGCGTCGACTGCTGCGATGTCGGCTTCGAGCTTCTTGCGAGTTGTTTCGAGAGATTCACGCAGAGACTCATCTCCATTGAGGATGCCGATGGCAGTGTCACGATGCTGGGGAATGCGCTCGAGTATGGGGCGAAGCGCGGCGACGTATTCGAGACCCTGCAGTTCTTCATTACTGCGGGCTATTTGCCGATCGCGGCTATCCGCGAACAGATAGAGCAAGACCAGAATTGGCAGCGCCAGGATGCTGGCCACCACAATCAGTTTTTGCCGGATTTTCAAGTTGTTCAGTTTTTCAAACATCGCTTTTGCTTCTTCCTGGTTGATCTTGGATTGACTCGGTGGCAGAGGCCACTTTGCCGGACAGATTATCGAACAAGCGCTCTAAATCAAGGAGCCGGACCAAGCTGCCCTGGCGCTTGCAGAAACCATTCACAAATGCCCCTGCCATGTCCGTCGTGGAGGGGTTTATATTTTGAAGTTCATCCGTATCGATGGCAAGTATTCCTGCGACCCGATCCACGGCAAGGCCGCAGACACCTTCGGAATTTCTGGTACGAACGATCAGCATTTTTTCATCGGGAGGGCAATCCCCGTGGATGTTGCCGAGCAAGCTTCGCAAATCGAGTAAAGGTACGATTTCACCGTGTAAATTGATTAAGCCGCGGATGGCTTCATTCACGCAAGGGAGATGAGTAAGGTCGGTCAGCCGACCTGATTCGAGGACCTGCCCGATCGGGATCGCAAAGGAATCTTCGGCCATCGAAAACTGGATGTAGCGAAGTTTGGCCGTGGATGAGGTGTGTGTGTGTGCGACCGCCTGGTGGGCCGGCACATCCTGTGGGGCTACCGTCTCCACGAACTCCTGCTGAACTGAAGGCGTCTCGTGTTGTTGCGCCAGCGAGTGGAGTTCCTCTTGCTGACAGGAGGTTGAGGGTGAAGCGGGGACGGCTTCGATAGCGGCTTCGGGGCGTTGAGGCAGATCAGGCGTGGCTTCTGCTGACTGCTTATCGACGGCGGTGAACTCATCGTATTGTGCGTTTAGAAGGGCGAGCATCGAATCGAGTTCGTTGATCGCTGGCTCGGTGACTTGAAAAGCATTCGGTTCACCAGGGGTGTCGAGAACTATGGGGCATGCAGATTCGATCTGATCCAAGCCAAAGGCAGACGGCTCCATCGGAGGATCGATTGGGGAATCTTCAAGAGCTGAAAGTTGGCTGCTGCTTTCTGGGGGATGAACTTCATTTGAGTCAGGCGCATCCTGCTGTTTGTTCAACTGCGAGAGGAGGCCATCGAAGCCAAGGTCGGAAGCGGGAATTGCGGGATCGCCTGTAGCCGGAATCTGCCACCACTGTGTCTGTCGGAGTCTTGCTTCGAACTGCGGTGGAGCGGCATCTCCGGCATTTGCGTTGACGGGTTCGGCGAGAATGTCAGGAGCTGCGAGCGAAGTTGGTTCCGTGACTTCTCCATCCCACTGCTCTAAGAGTGCGGAAAGAAGATCTGGGAGGATGCTCTCGTTCACTTCTGCTTCTGGCTCATCGTGCCGCATGGCTGGTTGGCTTTCTCTAAATCACTTTTTCGATGGCAGCAATCACTGCTGCGGGATCGATTGGCTTGGTGACATACTCGTCGGCCCCTTGCTTGAGGCCCCAGAAGCGGTCTGTTGCCAGGGACTTGCTTGAGACCATGACGATCTTGGTTTTCGCAGTGTCGGGTGAGCCCTTAAGTTGACGGCAGACCTGATAGCCGTTCTTTTTGGGAAGCACGATATCGAGCAGGATCAAGTCCGGGTGATGCTCCTGCGCCGATGCAATTGCCTGCTCGCCATCCGTGGCGCTAAGCAACTGGTAGCCCTTGTTTTCAAGCAGACTGAGCATCAGTTTGAGTTCCATGGGGCTATCGTCCACAACCAGAATGGTTTTTTGCATCAGAAATTCTTTCTCTTCTTCATTGGCTTACTCCAGTGCAAATTGCCGGAATGGATTTCTCGGCAACTCCGGAGTCAGGGTTTTGCTCAGGGCCTTTAGTAGCACTTCGCTGTGGAATGGTTTGGTCAGGTAATCGGTTGCGCCTGCCATTTTGCCGCGCACTTTGTCAAAGAAACCGTCGTTGCCCGAGAGCATGAAAATCGGCAATTTTTTCGCACTTGGATTGCGGCGAAGGAGGCGACACATTTCATAGCCGTCCATGTTTGGCATGGTGATGTCGAGGAGCACGAGATCGGGCATTTCTTCTTCGAATTGGGCCAACCCATCGAGGCCGTTGATCGCGGTACGAACGCGGTGACCCTGACGTTCGAGAGTGATCGAAACGAGACGGCGAACTGTTGCCGAATCGTCGACTACCAGGATCAGCTTACGGGAGGCTAGTGTCTCTATGAAGCGCCGTAAGCGAAGATCTTTAGAACGCAATTCCCAAGCCTTGGTCAGGTAGGGAAGAGCTTCGCCAGAACGATTGAGACAAAGGTAGCCGAGGCCAATGCTAATGAAGATGTCGTGAGAGGGTTTGGCTTGAATGCGGGCGGTCAAAGCCTGAACACATTCCTCAATCATGCGTTCATTAACGCCGCCATTAGCGCTGAGATTCGCCATCTCATAGATGGAGTAGGCGGCTCCGCATCCGGGGCAAACCTGAGCTTCTGAAGGCCTATTTTCATTGCATAGGGAACAGGCGGAATCCTGCTCCACGGTTTCGGGAGTTTCAGGGGTTTCAGGAGTTTCAGATGGGAGAGTGCTTGATGGTTCCGCTACGTTCAGTTCGGGTTGCTTTGCTATGCGTTGCAAGCCCCGGGCGGCCAACGTATTGAAGGCGATGCTGTTGGCGGGATTGATTTCGAGAACGCGTTCGAGAAACTGCACGGCCTCTTCGGGTGTTTCGGCAATGGCAGCCGACCAGACATGGGCCTGCTCATTTCTGGGATCGGCGCTGATGATGTTGGCGAGAATTTCCCTCGCCAGTCGCTTTTGCCCAAGGCGGATTGCCTGCACCGCATCACTGAGCAAGCCGGTTTTCACACTGGTAGCATTCATTTCAATCCGCAGTTCACGCCGACAATGTCCTTTTGCGATTTACGCCGAAAAAATCTGCACACACTCAACCGATGATGGTTCTTCGTCCGAAATGTTGAGCTACCTTAGGGTGGAATCGTAGGACTCTTGAATCAATTCAAAATTTGTACCTTAGGAGCTAAGGTGATTGCTTTTCCCTAGTCCAATTGGATCAGGCAATGCCCTAGTTGCGACGGGGTGATTGACCTTAAGCAGAATCCAAATGGAAGCGTGCTGCTAACCTCAGATTCAGATGGCAATGATTTCCCCCGCCCGCCGCGTCGCGTTTGAAGTACTGCGTCGCGTGCATGGAGGCGGCCACTCCGACGCGCTTCTTTTCGACCTTGCAAGACCTCTGGCTGTTCGAGATGCTGCACTTGCACACGAAATTGTTTACGGTGTTCTGCGACATCAAAACCAGCTCGACTGGCTGGCACAACATTTTTCTGGACGACAGATTTTGACTGTAGATGAACCCACGGCCATTCTGCTGCGGATGGGGTTGTATCAGCTGCGGTATCTGTCGCGGATTCCCCCGCATGCGGCGGTGATGGAAGCCGTTGAACTCGCCAAGCGATCTTCGAAGCGGGCTGCTGCCGGCCTTGTGAACGCCGTGCTTCGGAAGGTGCACAAGAAGGAACTTCGTTTTCCGGATCTGCCGACCGAGCTTTGTCTGCCCGAATGGCTTTATACGAAGTGGCTGAAGCAGTTTGGAGCGAAGCAAACGCGCGCGATCGCGCTTGCGGCGCTGCAGCCGCCGGAGAAGGTGAACCGTGCGGGATTTCGCATGGATACCGGAGCACAGACCATCGTTCCTCTGCTCGATCTCAAAGCAGGGCAGAGCTTTCTCGATCTTTGCGCTGCACCCGGGAACAAAACCCGTCAGGCTCTTGAGACCGAAATCAAGGTGATCGCCTGCGACCGCAGCTTTAAACGTCTGCTGCCGCTGCAGCAAATCGGGGTGCCGCTGGTGCAGCTTGACGCTGCTTTGCCGCTGCCATTCAAGATGAAATTTGATCGTATTCTCGCCGATGCGCCATGCTCGGGTACGGGGACGCTGGGACGGAATCCGGAAATCAAATGGCGGCTGACGCCGGAAGATTTCACCCGTCAGCAAGAGCGGCAGATACAGATTGTGAAAAACGCGATGGACGCCCTTGCGCCCGGCGGTACGCTGGTTTACTCGACATGCTCGCTGGAAATTGAAGAGAATGAAGATGTGATGCGGGCCGTTTTTGGAGATGCTCCGATTGCTATGCATCGGCGCATTCCTGGTACAGACCCTGGCGACGGATTTTTCACGGCAGTCCTACGAAAAAATACATGAGTCATGAAATACAGATTCTTCCGAGCCTGCTTGCCGCAGACTTTACCCGGCTTGGGGAAGAAATTGCGAAAGTAGAAGCTGGCGGTGCGAGCATCCTGCATTTTGATGTGATGGATGGGCGCTTCGTGCCCAGTATTTCGATGGGGCTGCCAGTGCTCGAGGCGGTCCGGAGGATCACGACATGCCAGATCGATGTCCACCTGATGATTGTTGAGCCGGAGCGTTATGTAGAAGCATTTCGCGCGGCGGGAGCTGATTCGATCTCGGTGCATCAGGAAGCCAGCCCGCACTTGCACCGAACGCTTTCATTGATCCAGTCGAGTGGGGCGAAGGCGGGCGTTGTGCTGAATCCAGCTACGCCGGTTCATACTTTGGATGATGTTCTTGGTTTGGCAGACTTCGTGCTGGTGATGAGTGTCAACCCTGGTTACGGCGGCCAGAAATTTATCCCAGGCGCATTGCACAAAGTGCGTCAGCTGGACCAGATCCGGCGGCAGCGGAATTTGAGCTATGTCATTGAAATTGATGGAGGAGTGGACCAGACGAATGTCGCTGAAATTTCTGAGGCGGGATGCGACTGGTTTGTGGCCGGCACGTCGGTTTTTCGCAGTGAATCTCCGGCCACAACCGTGCGCGAATTGCACGCGCTCGCCGATTCTGGACGGCAGCTGCTCGCTTAATGGTCGTCTACCGAGTTAAACTACTAGAGGAATCCCGATGCGTCTTTTTAATGTCGTTCGCCTGAGCGGTTTGGTGTTGCTCACGGTCCTTCTGGCCCTCTCAACGGGTTGCCGGAAGCGCAAATACGAAAACCCGATCACCAAAGATACCCAGCAACCCGACAAGGTCCTTTACGATAAGGCCATCGGCGACATCGAGCGCGGGCGCTTTGAAGTTGCCCGGCTGACGCTACAGACCCTGATAAACACTTACGATACGAGCGAATTTCTGGCCAAAGCCAAACTCGCGATTGCCGACAGCTGGTTTCGCGAAGGCGGAACGAATGCGATGGCGCAGGCAGAGGCTGAGTACAAAGACTTCATCCTGTTCTACCCGACGATGGAAGAAGCAGCCGAATCGCAAGAGAAGGTCTGCATGATCCATTACAAGCAGATGCAGAAAGCGGATCGCGATAACAACCACGCGCTTCGAGCAGAGGAAGAGTGTCGTCAACTTCTCATACAATTTCCGAATTCGAAGTTTGCGCCACGGGTCAGCCAGTTGATTCGCAACATTCAGGAGGCTCTGGCCGAAGGCGAGATGCTGGTCGGAGATTTTTATTACAAGAAGCAGTCCTGGGCTTCGAGTTCGAATCGTCTACAGGCTCTCAGCGATCAATATCCTTTGTATTCGCGAACCGACGAAGCTCTGTTCAAGACGGGAGATGCATTTACGAAGATGGGACCGCGCTTCAAGGACCGGTCTGGCAAAGCGTTTGCGCGGATTGTTCGAGACTATCCTTTGAGCGGATACGCAGATGATGCCAAAAAGCGTCTCCAGCAAATGGAGCTTTCGGTGCCTGAGGCCGATCCGGCAGCCGTGGCGCGCATGAAGTACGAAGCGGAAAATGTCACGAAGGCCGGCATGCTGGCACCTGTGACGAACATTCTCAAGGGTGGACCGGATGTTCGACTGGCGGCTAAATCGGGAACACCTTCGATGGCGCCGGTTCGGCCGACGATCCCTGTGAATATTCCGATCCCGGTAGAGGCAAGCACTGGCACAACGGACGTGACTGTGTCCACCGTTGGGGATTCGAAGACGCTTGACAATAATCCGGACGCCCGCTTGAGTAAGCCTGCTAGTGCCGGGGGTGAAACACCCGCAGCGGCAACTCCGCCTGCTCAGGCAGCAGCAGACGCGAATGCGCCAATCATTGCCAAGGGCACAGCTGTTGATCCTAAAAAAGTAAAGAAGCCGAAGGAACCGAAAAAGAAAAAGAATTGATCGCGCGCGTCCTTCTGGCCGATGACAGCCCGCATGCCCAGCGCATTGGTGCTCGAATCCTTCGCGAAGAGGGCTTTGATGTTGAGCTTGCCGCTGACGGGCTGGATGTGTTTCCGGTTCTGGACCGTTTCTCCCCCGACGTGGTAATTGCTGACGTTTTTCTGCCGAACCGGTCCGGGATCGAGATCTGTCACTGGATCAAGACGAATCCACGGCATCAGGCGATACGCGTGATTCTCACAGCCGGCATCCTTGAGCCCTTCAACGAGGCAATGGCTCGTGACGCAGGATGTGATGCAATCATAAAGAAGCCTTTTGAGGCATCGGAAGTCCTTGCGACGATCCGACCCCTCGCTGAGGCTGCCCAATTTTCACGCGGGCTATTTGCGGCCGATGTCGATACACAGACAACCCCTATTTCGCTTCCGAGATTGTCGCGCCAAGGCGTGGCAAAGCCTGAAGTTGACCCGGAACGGATTCGAGCCGCTGTTACGCTTGCGCTCGAAGCAAGCATGCCCGCCATCATCAAGGAGGTTACCGAGCGAGTTTTGATCGCGCTCGGTCATTAATATATGGCAAGTGACAATTCATTCGATGTTGTTTCGAAGATCGAAATGCCCGAGGTGGTGAATGCTATCTCTCAGGCTCTCAAAGAAGTGATCGGCCGCTACGATCTGAAAGACTCCAAGTCATCGATCGAGCTGAATGAGAAGGATCTCAAGATCATTCTCGCCTCTGCTGATGACTATAAGCTGAAGGCGGTGAACGACATTCTACAGTCGAAGCTCCTGAAGCGCGGCGTGCCGATCGGCAATCTCGACTATGGGCCTGTAATGCCGGCGGCCAACTCTTCCGTTCGTCAGGAAGTGAAGCTTAAGCAGGGCCTTGAAACTGAAAAGGCGAAAGAAGTTGTCAAGATGATCAAGGACTCGAAGCTCAAAGTTACGCCTTCGATCATGGGCGATTATGTACGCGTCGCTAGTAAAGACCGTGACCTGCTCCAGGAAGTGATTGCTCTGTTGCGCGGCGGCGATTTTGGCGTTGAGCTACAGTTCACAAACTACCGGTAGGCTGATGGCGCGCAAGATCGAATCCCTCAAAATTCCCGGGCCAGCCGGGCTGCTCGAAGCTTTGCTGGAAGAGCCGGAAGAGCGAGAGCCCATTGCTGCCGCACTCATTTGTCATCCGCACCCACAGCATGGTGGCACGATGCATACCCGAGTGGTTCACCGCACTGCCCGCGGCCTGCGCGCGGCTGGAGCAGTGGTGCTGCGGTTCAATTATCGAGGCGTGCATCTGAGCGAGGGCAGCTATGACAACGGGGTCGGCGAAATTGAAGATGGCCGAGCGTGTCTCGCGTTTTTGCGCGCACGCTATCCGGATCTGCCCTTTGCGATTGCAGGATTCAGTTTTGGTTCGCGGATCGCATTGAAACTAGCGGTGGACTATCCGCAGGCGACCAAGGTGATTCCGATTGGTTACCCGACTACGTACAGGGACCGCGACTATATTCACGACATCACGATCCCGAAGATTTTTATTCACTCGACGCATGACGAGCACGGCCCGCGTCCTGACTTTGAGGCTTTTTACGAAACGCTCCCTGAGCCCAAAGAGCTGAAGTGGATCGAGTCGAAAGACCACTTTTTCGTGGACAATCTGGAAGCCTTTGAAAAGGCCGTGATTGAAACAGGCGCACTCTAGACGCGTTCTGACATAATAAAAACAGATATGGCGGTCTCTATCGAAGCTTCAACAGTCCAATCCCTGATTGAGAGCGCACGCCGTCGGCTCCACCTCCAGATTTTCTCCGCGCAGGCCCTGGTTGCCCTGTCCATCGGTGCCGGCGGACTTGTGCTCTTGCTCATTCTCGGCACCCAGGTACTCAATTGGTACTGGCCCCTGCTGCTCGGTGCTGTTTCGTTCGGGTACCTCGTGTACCGGGTCTGGAACAAGCTGCCGAATTCCTACCAGGCTGCCCAAATTGTGGACCGGCGTCTGCGCACGCATGACCTATTTTCTGCTGCGCATCATTTTCTTGGTCAGCCGAGTACGCGCCTGACCGAATCGCTCATCGAGATTGCGGATCAGGAAGCCCGCAGTATATCGTCGGCTGTTGCCGTGCCTTTTCACATGCCATCCGGCTGGGCTCGCGCTGCGGGACTCGCCGTTGCAGCTTTGAGCTTGCTGGTCTTTCGTTATGCCATTCAGTCGAGCCTCGACCTTGGCGAGCCGATTGCGCCGGGGCTCTATCAACTGCTCGCATCCGGCGAGAAGCCGAAGCAACTGGCCAAGACGAATGCCAAAAATCCGGATGCGTCACCACTTGAAGGTTTTGGCCTGACCGAAACTTCGCAACAGAGAGCCGAGGACAAGAGCAAGGAGAAGGGGCAGGAACTCAGTACCGAGACTGCCAGTTCTACCGAATCTGCTGCGAGCGGCCAGAAGCCGGGACAATTTCAGCAGTCGATGGCACCGTCTGAAGAAGGCGAAAAGATGGAAGGTGCTGAGAAGGGCGAAGCCGCAGGAGCCGGTGACAAGAATCAACAGGGTGATCCGGGGAACAAAGACGGCGAGAAGAAAAGTGATGGGGGCGACAAGAAGACTGCATCACAGAAGTCTGGTGACCAACAGGGCGACAAGAGTTCGCTGATGGACAAGTTCAAAGACGCTATGGCGAACATGATGAACAAGCTGAAATCGCAGGATAAGTCGCAGGGCGAACAGCAGTCGCAGAATGGCAAGAAGGACAGCCAGCAGGGCAGTGGACAGCAGCAACAGCAGCAGTCGAACAAGGGCCAACAGTCCCAAGGGAAAGAACAGGCTGGCGGACAGCAGCAGAATGATCCGAATGGGCAGCAGCAGGGTGAGGGGAACGAGAAGAGTCCCAACCAGCAAGCGAAGGGTGGTGATAAGTCGAATCAGCCCTCCAATGGCGACAACAAGTCGGGCACAGGCAAACAGGATGGTTCGAAGGACATTCAACTGGCCGAGCAGCAAAAGGCGATGGGGAAGATCAGCGAAGTTTTTGGGAAACGGGCACAGAATCTTCAGGGCGAGATCATGATCGAGGTTTCGAGTTCGAAATCGCAGGCGCTCAAGACAGCATACTCGGACAAAACGGCGGCCCACACGGACAGCGCTGGGGTGATTCATCGCGACGAAGTGCCGCTCATTTTTCAGAACTATGTGCAGCGCTATTTTGAAGAGCTACGCAAGAGTCCGGCTCCGGCACCGCGTTCGAACCCTTAGGTAAAGGTGCGCCAGGCAACGCCTGCGAGAATCAGCAGGCCCAATATTGGGCATTGATATACTTGACACAACCAACGCTCTTTGACCTTCAGTCGTCCTGACTGGAATCATTCAATCGAGTTCAATAGTAGACTTCGTATTCGACTTCTACCGATTGATGATTGCTTGGGTTCAAGATTATGAGATGCCACGCTCCAGAAAATGGCAAGCGAACCGTTTGATGTTGAATGGCTCTGGGATCAGGGAAGCCACCGTAGTATTTGAAGGACTTACTTCCTTCATAGAATCTTTTCAGGGCCTTAGGC